>JBNGCW010000019.1:60383-80158 GCA_049975525.1 Anaerolineae bacterium | reverse complement strand
ACATATAGTATCCCTTTCTCTACTGAAAAACCTTTTTTCAGTAGAGTCAATGTTAGTGGTGGAGAAAGGGCGTGCTGACGTGGTGTGGAGCCCGCCGTCTTGAACTCGAAGGCAAACCGTTTGTCTGTTTTTCATATTCCATTTCCATGAGAGAGGAGTTTATGACATGAGTAAGATTACGACGTACTACAAAGGCGACATGCTTTTCGAGAGTGAAATCGGTAAACACACGCTGACCATCGACGTGCCCGAAAGCATGGGGGGAAAGGATCGCGGTCCCATGCCGCCGCAGGTTTTTATTGCCTCCCTGGGTTCCTGTGTGGGGGCCCTGGTGGTGGATTACTGTAACAAAGTGGGTATCAACGCCGAAGACATGACGGTGGACGTGAGCTTTGAAAAGGCGGAGGATCCCAGTCGCCTGACCGATATCGCGGTCACGGTCAATCTGCCGCACGGCGATTGCGGCCGTCGGGTGCCGGCTATCAAGCGCGTAGCAGAACACTGCCCCGTGCACGCTACGATCAGCACCTTGGAGGGCATCACCGTGGAGATTTTGGGCCAAGACGCCTGCAAGATGCCGACCAAGACGGCGTAACCCCCTTGGCGGTCGTGAAGCAGAGGCGCACTTTTGCCGTCGGTAAAGGTTGACGTTACTGAAAAGGTCGATCAACCCTTTGTCATCCCGAACCCCGGGCCCGGCGAAGGGTGAGGGACCTCGTGGTTCTGACCGCGAATTTTGGAGAACTCCGATTTTTATGAGGTGTTTCACCAAAGCCAAGGTGGGGCTTTGATCGCAGTGTTCTGAGCACTTGCGATGTTTCTTCAATTTGCTTGACGCTTTTCTGAAATATGATATAGTGGTTGTGTTGACGGGTATGTGTTCTTCAAATCTTGGTTGCTCTGATCGCGGGGTGGTCAAGACAAGACGCGGGGTCAAGAACTATGGTCGGATGCGCTCCGACCATAGCCTTTATCCCTATCCGCCGAAGGACCTTTCGGCGGACCAACTTTTAGGAGGTTTAAATGGCGATTTTGAACGATGAGGTTCGTGAACAAGTCAAGGAGATGTTGGGGACGCTTCCGAGCCCCGTACAGTTGTTGATCTTCACCAAGCCCGAAGATTGTCCCTATTGTGAGACGATTGTCGATCTGACCACGGAGCTTTCAGAGGTCGTGGACGATCTGACGGTGAAAGTGTTCGATGTCACAGAAGACCACGATGAGGCGGAAGCTTATCACATCGACAAGGCGCCGGCCATTGCTATTGTGGGAGCTCAGGATTATGGCTTGCGCTTTTTTGGCATTCCGGCCAACTATGAGTTCTCCACGCTGCTGCACGGGATCCAGGTAGCGGCGGCTGGCGCTTCCACTCAGTTGGACGATGAAACGCGGACGTACTTGAAAGGCCTGGAGACGCCGATCCATTATCAGGTCTTTGTGACACCCACGTGTCCCTACTGTCCGGGCGCGGCCACCCTGGCCTACGACATGGCCGTGGAGAGCCCGCAGATCCGCAGTGAGGTGGTGGAGGCTTCGGAGTTCCAGGATCTGGCCAGCAAGTACAATGTCATGGGCGTGCCCTTGAACGTGATCAACGATGCCGAGCGAGTTGAGGGCCGCGCGCCCGCGCACATGATTCTGGACGCGATCAAGAAGGTGGCTGCGTAGACGTTCTTTAGGGGGGCGGCGAAGTGAACGCACGACGATGGCCTGGTATAGAAGATGCCGGGCCATCCTTTGTGAGAGGGGGCATGGGTGTGAAAGGTGCCCTCTCTCCGTGAAGGTGTGGCTCAGATGCGTCGCACCTGATGCCGTGACTTTAGACCCTTTCTTAAATTACGGTATTAGAACGTAGCCAGGTGCGATGCACCTTCGAACGCTTGAAAATAGCCCTTTCATGCACGCTGGGATGGGGTTTTAGCCGGCATGATCGGGTCATCGCAGGTGTGTTGCACCTTATACAGTAATTTCAAATCCTCTTGAGGCAAGCATATAGAGTTGGCTTTGTGGCGTACTTTTCTAACGCAAGCTGTGAGAAAGCAGCACACTTGCGCCGGGCATTACGCCTGACTGCTCATGAGAACGGTTACTCTGGGATGATGGAGGTAAAAGATGTTTGACTTTAAAGTATCGGATCAAAAGAAGAAGGCCGGTGCTGAGGGCGGGGCTTACGACGTGGTGGTTATCGGCGGCGGTGCTGCCGGTCTGGCCGCTGCAATCTATGCCGCCCGCGACCGGCTTAAGACGCTGGTGCTGGATAAGGAAGCCGCCGGAGGACTGGCGGCCACGACCGAGCTTATCGAGAATTACCCTGGGTTCCCCAAGGGCGTGCAGGGCTCGGAGCTCATGGACCTCTTTCGGGAGCAGGCCGAGAACTTTGGCGCCGAAATCGCCGAGTTCGAAGAGGTGACCGAGGTCGAGCCTGTGCATAAGGGGCTGATTCGCGTGCGCACTACTGACGCTGTTTATGAGAGCAAACTGGTCATCCTGGCCACCGGCAGCCACCCGAAGAAGCTCAACGTGCCCGGCGAGGAGGAGTTCTACGGGCGCGGCGTTTCTTATTGCGCCACCTGTGATGGGCCGCTTTTTGCCGGAAAGGATATTGTGATCATCGGCGCTGGCAACTCCGGCCTGCAGGAAGGGCAGCACGCGCTTTCCTACGTCAAAAGCGTCACCTTCATCGAGTTCTTGCCCTATTCCCCGGCGGAGAAGATCTTGCAGGAGCGCACCATGAACCACGAGAAGAGCACTTTTTATTTCAACCACATGGTCACGGAGATCAAGGGCGACGATCGCGTGACGGCGGTGGTGATGAAGGACCGGGAGACGGGAGAGGTGAAAGAGTTGCCCACCGACGGCGTTTTCATCTACGTGGGCTACGCACCGGACACTGCCTTCGTCGAAGGACTGGTTGAGCTGAACGAAAGGGGCTACGTCAAGACGGACGAGAAGATGCGCACCAACGTCGAGGGTATCTTGGCCGCCGGTGACGTGCGAGCCGACAACGTGGCCCAGGTCACCGTGGCCGTGGGCGACGGCACGAAAGCCGCTCTCACTGCGCGCGACTACATCGCCGAACTGGCGGAAAAGGAGTGATCTATGAAACAGAATATCGGGGAGTTTGAGCGCATTCTGCGGATGGTGTTGGGCGTTCACGCCATGCTGTTGGGCTTTCTCTTCCTGCAAAACGTCGTCGGCATGCTGTTGGGCCTTCTGGGAGCCATTTCCACGCTTACCGGGCTTGTGGGCTGGTGTGGAATCTACGCGTTGCTGGATCGCGAGACGGTGCCGGTGACGGAGGCGGAACCATCCGCTGAGCAGGAGGGATGAGCGATGTTGACCAGAGAGGTCACGCAGGTCCCTTTGGAAGAAGTCCAGCCGGGCATCGGTATACGCTGGCTGTTGGCCGAGCCGGAGGGCGCGCCGAATTTCGCCATGCGCCTCATCGAAATCGAGCCCGGCGTCGTGTTTGACCCCCATCATCACCCTTACGAGCACGAGATCTACGTTCTGAGTGGTGAAGGAGTCGTCACGGGGTCCGAGGGCGAACGGGCGATGCATCCGGGGACGGCGTTGCTCGTCGCCCCCGAAGAGGTGCACGGCTATCGTAATACAGGTGACGAGACGTTGAAGTTCATCTGCGTGATTCCCTTACAGCATGGGTGAGGGGAGAAAGGAGCGAGGATGTCAGAGGCAAAAGTGACGTGGACCGGACCGGGATTGCGCCTGGTCGGCGAGGCCAACGACGGTCCCGCCATCGTGTTGGATTCGAGTGCCCCTATCTTTGGGACCCATTCAGGCCCCACGCCCATGGAACTGATTCTGTTGGGACTGGCCGGTTGCACGGGGATGGACGTAGTCTCCATTCTTAGTAAGCAGCGGCAACCCCTCACGGGCTTCCAGGTGAAAGTCTCGGCCGAACACGCCGATCACCATCCCAAAGTCTACACCGAGATTCACGTCGAGTACCTGATTTATGGAAAGGGCGTTGAGCCGCAGGCGGTGGAGCGCGCCATCGAGCTCTCTGAGACCAAATACTGCTCGGCTTCGGCGATGCTCTCCAAGGCGGTGGAGATCACCCACAGCTACCGGATCGTAGAGGATCAAACGACGCCGCACGGTAAGCCCGGTGGTCGGCTGGAAAGCTAGCGCGGAAGCGCGATCGGGACGTTGATATCCCCCGCACGCGGCTGCGGGGGTTCTCCTTAGTTGCTGCGTAAAGCCTTAATACAGTTGGAGGATATGGATGCGTCGCTCTCGTTGGTTGTGGATATGGTTGGTTGGTTTGCTTTGGGTGAGTGCAGGCTGTCAATCCCCCACGAGTACACCCGTGGTGGCGGACGCGACGGCGGAGACGCCGACGCCCACGCCGCGCCCCCCGGCGCCGGATTTCACCCTGGAGACGCTGCAGGGGGAGACGTTGCAGCTGGCTGACTATCGAGGACAGGTGGTGCTGGTAAACTTCTGGGCCTCCTGGTGTCCACCGTGTCAGGAGGAAATGCCGACGCTGGAGGCCTACTATCAGGCCCACAAGGACGAAGCCTTTGTCATCATCGGCGTCAACGTGAAGGATTCGCCCGATGCGGTGAACGCTTTTCTTGAGGACCACAGCGTTTCTTTTCCTCTGGTCTTAGATCGCGAGGCCAAAGTCGCCGGTGCCTATAATGTCACCGGGCTGCCTACTTCCTTCTTCGTGGACCGCGAAGGGCGCATGATGGGCTTCTGGCCTGGGATGGTGACCCGGACCTTTTTGGAAAACAACCTTACCCAGCTGCTGGAAGAGTGATGATGTTGCGCCTGGGGGCCCATGAGTCCATCGCCGGCGGTCTGTATCGCGCTTATGAGCGGGGGCAGAAGGTGGGCTGTGAAGCGCTGCAGATTTGGGTGAAAAACGGTCGGCAGTGGGACGCGCCGCCGCTGCAACCGGAGGAGATCCGCCGTTTCCGCGAGGCACGCTGTGAGACCGGCATCCATCCTGTGGTGGCGCACGCTGCCTACATCATCAACCTGGCCTCACCGAAAGCGGAGTTGCGTCGTCGTTCCATCGCCGCATTGCGGCTGGAGGTGGAGCGCTGTGCGGCGTTGGACGTGCCCTATCTGGTGCTGCACCCCGGCGCGCACACCGGCGCCGGAGAGGAGGCCGGCCTGCGCTTTATCGCGGCGTCCCTGCGCCGTGTCATCGCCGAGACGCCGGAGGCCCCTGTTTGCATCCTGCTGGAGACTATGGCCGGTGCCGGCACGAAGCTGGGCTGCACCTTTGAGCAGCTGGCTTATCTGCTCGCGGAGGTCGGCGACGACCAGCGACTCGGCGTCTGCTTCGACACTTGCCACGTCTTCGCGGCGGGCTATGAGCTGCGAACGCCGGAGGGCTACGCCGAGACCATGGCGGCCTTTGACAAGGTCATCGGGCTGCCGCATCTCCACGTCGTGCACCTCAACGACTCGAAGCATCCCCGCGGTAGTCACAAGGACCGTCACGCGCACATCGGGGAGGGGGAATTGGGTCTGGCGGGCTTTCGGAACGTGTTACAGGATGCCCGCCTCGAGGGTCTTCCTGGGTTGCTGGAGACGCCCAAGAGCGACGACCTCCACGAGGATGTGGAAAACTTGCGCCGTCTGCGGGCACTGGCGGCGGGTGAAGTGGACGAGGTAGAGATACAGTTGGAGGCTTTGGAATGAAGGATACGCAGAAGAGCAAATGGCGCGTTTTCTGGGACGAGAACTGGCTGACCATCGTGGTGGTGTTGGTGCTGGCGGGCGCCTACGTCTTTTTGCGGACGCCGGGCGACACCTTTGCCTCGGTTGCTGAGGTCGAAGCGCTGCTGACCGACGGTCAGCCCACGGTGGTCGAATTCTATTCTAATTCTTGCAGCATTTGTCTGGTCTCCAAGCCCAAAGTGGATCGCCTGGAGGCGGATCTGACGGGGCAGGCCGATCTCTTGCGCCTGAACGTCAAAGCGGACGTGGGACGCAGGCTGGCCAGCAGTTGGGGCGTTCGCGGGGTGCCGATGTTCTTTGTCTTTGACGGCGCCGGAGACGTGATCTATGCTCAGGCTGGCGCGCCGGATATCGAGGCGCTCCACGTGGCGGTAAGCACGGCAGCGGAGAAGGATTGAGGTTCCTGAGGGGGCAGTGTACTCGGTGAGGTGGGTCCTATATGGGTCTCCCTGTTATCGAGGACTCTCCCAAAAGTCGCGTGAAGAGGACACGGCGGTGGGTCAAAGACCCACCGCCGCGTTTTTTCTCATACTGCGCTTTTAGATCTGATAGCCGCGCCGCAGTGGGATGGCCTTTTGGTGATAGTCCTGAATGTAGGTGTTCAGCTTGCGCCGCAGCTTATACCAGGTCCTTGAGGTAAGGAAATCCTGGAGCTTTTCCAGGCTCTCCACCATAAAGCCCATCGTTACCTCGGGCCACTCTCCGTAGACGGTGTACCAGGCTTCCGTCGGTTGGAGGTCGGCTTCCAGCATCGACTCGGGAAACTCCTGGGTCACAAATTCCAGGTAGGCTTCCTCACGGCCTGGACGCACGTTCCAGGTCAATAGCAGTTTCACCGGTTTGTTCATAGGTTTTTTTTCTTTCCTAGACTAAAAAGGTCAAGTACAAGCCTAGCTCGCGTTGCAGCTCCTCGAAGAACGTTCCAAGGGAGGCGCCCATCAGGGCGAAGCCGACGACGAAGCAGCAGAGCAGCAGGAGGAGGACGACGCCGGGCAACAGGACGGCTGCGAAGCCTTTGCCGAGGGAGAAACGGTGTGCAGCGGCCACGGCCATGGCATTCAGCACCAGGCCATAGATGCCTAACACCAGGGAGAACAAGCCGAAGATGACGGTGAGGATCACGCCCACGACGGGGATCATGCCCAGCAGGCCGTTCAGTAATTGGATCACCCCGGTCACCAGGGTAAGAGGTGCGGAGACGGCCGCGGTGAGGAAGAACGTCCCTGTGTACGTGCCCTCTCCCTGGAGCAATTTGGCGGTCAGGTGGATCAATCCTACCCCGATGAAGGCGCCGATGAGCGCCAGGACCACACCGAGGGGGATGCCGCACAAGAGTGAACCCAGCGAGATCGTGCGCGTGCCGGGCATCATCGGAGGCAGCTCCCGGCTGAACTCCGGGGGCATGATCTCCCGGAGAAGTTCCATCGTCTCCTGCAGCTGCCTTTGCGGGGCGATCAGGGTAGGGAGGCCCGCTGCCACGGCAGATACCAGGGAGGCAAGCACCAGCCACAGGACTGCCCGTCCCAGATCCGCTTCCGGGAGATAGCGGGCGAACGTCTGCACACTGGGGGAGAACAGAACGCGCTGCCAGATTGTCAGCAAAGGTGTTTTCTCTCCTCCGGCGGGAGAACTGTAGTCACCTTGCGGCTCATAATAACTCATCTTAAGCTCCTTTCGTGTAGTTGGTTATGACTTTACGGATAAACACGGATCCTGCTGAACCCTAAAAATCGGATTTCTTCAAAGCTTACGCCTACATTATGGGAAAGTTCGCGGCCAAAACCACGAGATCCCTCACCCTTCGCCGTGTTCGGGGTTCGGGATGACAAAGGGATGACCGACTAAAGCATGGACCTCGTCGAGTCAGTCTCCGAGCTGATTCAGCAACTGCTGTGCCTGTTGCGCCCATACCTCAGGGGGATTGGTGTCCAGGAAACGCTCCAATACCTCGCGGGCTTCCTCGCTTTGCCCGTTGAGGGCGTAGGCGCGTCCCAGGGCGAAAAGGGCCTCCGGCATCTCCGGGCTGGCCTCCACGGCTTTTGCCAGCGTTTCGATGGCTTCCTCCAGGCGATTTTCCAGCAGATAGCTGTTGCCCAACCCTACCAGCGCTTCTGCCTTGCCCGGCGCCAACTCCAGGGCCTGCTCGAACTCCGCCCGCGCCTGCGCCAACCTCTCGGGGTCCGGGGTTTGCTGCTCCGCCGGCAGAGCCTTTATCAGATAAGTGGCGCCCAACTGATAGTGGGTGTCGGGATCATCGGGCTCGATCTCCAGCGCTGCTTTGAACTCCGTTTCGGCCGTCTCAATGTCCCCCATTTGATAGGCCAGCGCGCCCAGGTTGTGGTGAATGGCCGCCGCTCGCTGGGGATCCAGCTCTAGCGCTCGATTGAAAGCGTCCCGCGCTTTTTGATACTGGTTCAGATTGAAGTAACTCAATCCCAACAGAAAGTAGGCCTCCGCGTTCTCTTCGTTGTTGGCGACGATCTCTTCCAGTACCTGGACCGCCGCCTGGTACTCCCCCGCTTCGATCTGGGCCTTGAGGCTCTCCAGGTCCGGCGGGGTTGGGGTTTCCACCTCGCCCCCACACCCCGCGAGGGCCAGAAGAGCGAGTATCAGGCTTCCGTAGACGATTCGAAGGCATCTATGCATGGGTTTCCTCCTCGTATCTGTTTAGTCTTCTGAGGTGCGACGCACTTTCGCCGCAGTTCACAAGCTGGAGACTCCTAAACCATACTCGGAGAGCTTTGTAGTGCGGTTTGTTTCGATCCGTTTTAAGTGCGTTGCCCCTGGACGCTCACAAACCTAAACGGTTACCCTTCCTCGTTTATGCGATTGAAGGTGCCTTTAATCCTGCTTTGGTTCCAGCAGTACCACCTCGGTTTCCTCTGAGATGTTGCTGGACGAAATCTTGAGACTGGGCAAGGGCTTCTCTTTGGAGATGCCCATTTCTTTGAGGAAACGGTCCAGGGTGCGGCGCTGCACGTTTTTCAATCCCGGCGTTTTGTAGTTCATAGGAATGATGATGTTCGGTTCGATGAGGCTGATCACCTCCGAGGCCATAGCCGGCGTCATGCCGCCGGGCACGCCCACAGAGATCAGCAGCACGTGCACGGGGCCGATGGCCTCGATCTGTGCCTGGCTGGGCACGTGCCCCAGGTCGCCTAAATGGCAGAGGGTAAGGTCGTTGACGCTGTAGGTGTAGATGACGTTCTCTCCCCGTTTGGCCCCCTTTTTGTTATCCCGGTAGGAAGCGAGACCGGTGATAAAGAGCCCGCCCAGTTCATATTCCCCCGGACCGGCGAAGACGTGAGGTTTGCCTCGCATGCCGGTCCAGCGTACCTCGTCGTGTCCGTTGTCCAGCGGCGTGCTCAGGGTGATCACCTCCGTGGTGAGATGTGGTAACTCGTAACCAACGTCCTCGTTGTAAAAAGGATCGGTGACGATGGCGGGGTATCCCCGCTCATTCATGCGAAAGCAACCAAGTCCGTACCAGGTAATCTCCATAACGACTCCTGTTCAGTGTGCCTCTCATGGTTCATAAGGGGACGCTTTCCCCGTTTCGGGAATGGCGGATAGCCAGAGTAGCGCGAAAACCTTGTCCCCCCTTCGACTGTAAGGTAGTTATGTGGGCATTATACCCACTCGGAGTTAAAAGCCAAACGCAGCGCGGCAGGGGGCAGACGAAGCGGTTCCGCGGTGGCTCAGACGTGACAGATGGCTTCCGGCCTCACCGCCCGCTGCCCGTTCGGGGTGATCCTCAGGTTCGTGGTCAGGCATGGAACGCAGTGGAGTGCCGTTCTGCGTGGTCCGACGCCAGGTGCGACCTTATGCCGTAAATTCAGTCACCCTCCTGGTCATGTCGTTCCGAGCGAATCGAGGCATCTCCCCTCTGCGAGGTAGGATTGCCATCGGGCGGGGAGATACCCCTTTTCCTACCTTTGTTCAGCGGCGTCAATTTTGCGCAGCAACCGCTCCTGGCGGTGGCGTAGCGCAGCCAGCTCGCGCCTCCGTTTGCGACCCTGAGGCCATTTTTCGAGGCGGCCCAGCGCGCGTTGGGTTGCCTCCAGCGCTTTTCCCAGGTCCAGAGCCTGCCATTCGAAGTACTTGGCTTGCTCCACCAGTGGCTCGACGGCGTGGGGCTGACGCCTGGCCCATCGACGCCAGATTTCCAGTGCGGCTTCCCATCGTTCCGCCCGCTTGGGGTGCAGGCCCAGCTCCCGCCAGAGCCGCGCGGCGAGATCTTCGGGCAGCTTTTCTGTGTCCAAGGCCCGCCACCAGGCCGCCTCCGCCTGCTCCCGTTGCCCGGCCGCGGCGTACAGATGCCCCAACCCCACCCATTCGGCGGCTGCCGGCCCGAGGCGTTGCGGTGCTTCGACCAGGAGCGCCGTGTGCCTCAGCAGGGTGACCATGCTTAAGACGTCAATCTCGTTGTGGTAGAAGATGCGACGAATCTCCCGGGTGGTGCCGGTCTGCAGGTACCGCCGGTAGGCTGTGGGGATCATCCAGCCGGGCATGTCGTCGCCGCTGCGGTGGACGTCCAAGACAGCCTCTTCCAGGTAGCTCAGGCTACGAGAGGGGAAGTGATCGCGCCACAGCCGACGGGCGACGGTGAGCAGGTCGAGGTGGGGTAGCGTGTCCCAGCGCACCTGACGTCGCTGCAACATGAAGCGCGTTTCCAACAGCGGCAGGTCGAAGGTGCGCCCGTTGAAGGTCACCAGGGCGGTCGCGTCGGCGAGGAGCGCGTCGAGGTAGGCCATGGTCGCGGCCTCCTCCCCGGGATCACGCATGAAGACCTGATGCAGCTCCACACCCGCTTCCGTCCAAATCCCCACGCCGGTGAGGAAGACCAGCGTGCCTGCGCCGCCCGCCAGTCCGGTGGTCTCCGTGTCGAGGAGGGCCGGGCGCGGGCCGAGGGCAAGGTCCTCGTCGCTCAGGAGGGCCAGCACGTCCTCAGCAAGCGTCGTCGGTTTGCCGAGACGGTAGGCGCCGTGCTGCTGATCGGGAGGGTAAGTGTGCCGGGCGACCCACGCAGGCCCGTGAGCGGTCTTCACGACCTCGCCGGGCAGCGGCGCCTCTTCGTGCTTCGTCGAGGTAGGGGAGACCGTCGGCGTTTCTCTCGATTGCAGGTTGCGGAGACCTTTGACCACGCCCCGTTTTCTGAGCCAGCGTTGCAGTTGTTCGTCCATGGAGCTAGGATACCAAAAAGTGAGCCGAGTGCAATCACCCCTCTTGCCCTTTTACCTGGGACTGGTATGATAACGGCGTTCTGTTTTGGAGACCTGGGGGGAGGTGCGCATGACATGGCCGCAATCTTTATTCTTTGGGGTACTGCAAGGCTTGACCGAGTTCTTACCCATCAGCAGCTCGGGACATCTGGTGATTGTGCCTTACCTTTTAGGGTGGCCTGATCCTGGGCTGGTGATGGATACGCTGTTGCATCTGGGCACGATGATCGCCATCGTCGCCTATTTCTGGCGCGACCTCCAACGGCTGTTGATCGCCGGCTGGCGGAGCCTGCGCGAGCGCTCTTTGGAGAGCGCGGAGGCCCGCCTCGCTTGGAGCGTCGTCCTGGGCAGCGTACCGGCTGCCGTGATCGGCTTCCTATTGGAGGACTTTTTTGAGCGGCTTTTTGGTATTCCCCGGGCAGCGGCAGGCTTTCTGTTGGGCACGGCTGCTTTGTTGGTCCTTTCGGAGCTGGGGGGACGCCACCGCTGGAACCTGGAACATCTTACGTGGCGGGATGCTTTCCTCATCGGCCTGGCTCAGACGTTGGCCATCGCGCCCGGCTTGAGTCGTTCCGGCTCGACCATCGCCGCGGGCCTGCTGTTGGGATATCGACGTGAGGACGCAACGCGCTTTAGCTTTTTCCTGGCAGTTCCCATCATCCTGGGGGGCGGCTTCTACCAGCTCTTCAAGATCCTCCGGGGGGGGATCGGGGGCGTGTCAGAGTGGGGGGGGATGGTGCTGGGGTTCCTCGCCGCCACCGTGACCGGTTACGCAGCCATCGCC
Source organism: Anaerolineae bacterium (assembly GCA_049975525.1). GTDB lineage: Bacteria > Chloroflexota > Anaerolineae > B4-G1 > SLSP01 > G713. Next base: position 68,434 of record JBNGCW010000019.1, on the reverse strand, counting down.
GGATTGTTGACTCTGGTGCGACGACGCGCCCTCTGGCCCTTTGCCGTCTACTGCGCGCTCCTGGGGACTCTGGTTCTGACGGGTGTGTGGGGATGAGAAAAGGGCTGGGGGCGACGGCTCTCCTTCTGGCGCTGCTGGTTGTGGGCGGTTGTGAGACGTCGGACCTCATGCCCACCCCTGTGGAGGTGTTGCCCTCCGTCACGCCCCAGCGCCTGCGCCTTGCCTATCCCGATGCGCTGGAGCCATTGGTCCGTGCCTGGATCTCCGCTTACCAGCGTACCTCCCCCGCTGTGGAGATCGTTGCGTTGGAGCGCGCCGATCCCCTGGCTTGGCAGGCGTTGGAACGGGGCGACGTGGACATGGTGATGGGGAGTTGGAGGCCTACTTCCGTCCCCACCGGGACGTGGCGCACGCCGCTGGTTCGCGATGGGCTCGCCGTGGCGCTCAACCCCCAGAACGGATTGCCCGGCTTGACAATAGTCCAGCTCCGGGAGCTCTTTCAGGGACGGGTGACGGACTGGGAGATGTGGGAGGGATTGCCGGGCACGCCGGTCTTGATCACCCGGGGAGACACTACCGGTGACGCCCGTTTCTTTCGGCGGCAGGTGATGGGCGATCTGCCGGTGGCGCTGACGGCGGTGGTGGCGCCGAACACCGAGGCGGTGCTGCAGTTTGTGGGGGAGCGTCCGCTGGCGGTGGGCTACCTATCGACGGCGCGCCTGGACGAGCGCGTCCGGGCGGTGCCCGTCGAGGGGATTCCGCCTACGCAGGAGGTCTTGGAAAGCGGCGTGTATCCGTTGACGCGCGACTTCCAGGTGGTGACGTTGGGGGAGCCTCAAGGGGCTGTGCGGGATTTTGTGCAGTGGCTGCTGAGCCCGCAGGGACAGAGCATCGTCGCCACCCGGGGATGGGTGCCCCTCGCCGGGCGGTAACGACGCTCACTCCGTGTTTGCCTCCACGCTTTGGGTGATCTTCGCGTTGGGGTTGAAGAACAGATAAGTCAGACGCCCAATATCTGCAAAGATGGGGGCGCTCTCCTCCCAGATCAGCCACTCGGGTTGATAGAGGTACACGGAAAGGATGTAGCGGGCGCCCGGGCTGTGGACCAGGGCGACGTCGGCGTGGGTATCTCCGGCCCAGCCGTGCTTATGGGCTACCCGGACATCCTCCGGCATCCCGGCCTGGAGCAGGGTGTTGATCTTATTCTGCTCCAGCCATTTGAGCGTATCCTCGCACTCTGCAGGTGTGATCTTCTGGGGATAGAGCAGGCGCAGTTGTCCCCCGCCGGCCTGGCACTGGCTCAATGCTTCCAACAACAGGCCGATGTCCAAGGGGGTGGTTTGAATGTAGGGATCGGGGTTGGTATTGAGGTCGGTGCGGGCGTTGGCGGCCGTCACAATGTCCGGGGGAGGCACGCCTTCCTTCATATTGTAGGGAACGGCGAGGAAAGTGTTTTTGAGTCCTATTTGCTGGAGAAACTGAGTGACACGGTGAGTGCCTGTGAAGGGATCGCCTCCACCGATCCGCGCCAGGAGCAAATTGGTGGCGGCGTTGTCGCTCTCCGTCAGTGTTGCGCTGATGAGGGCTGTGGCTTCTGGATTGGGAGGCCCGTCCAGATCGCGGTAAAACGAGGTCACGATGCCGATTTTCAGCGTGCTTAGCCCGGCAAAAGCCACGTTGCAGTTGTAACACAGCTCCTGTCCGGTATCCAGGTTCTTAACAAAGATGCCGGCGATGCCGGTGAAGGAGGCCAGGCGTTCGTCCAGCGCCTCGCGCAAGAATTGCATGGAGGCCTGGGGAATGGGTTCGACCTCGACGACCAGCTCCACCTCATGTTCGACCGGCGAGAGCAGGGTGCTCACCAGGGGGGGGAGGGAGGCTTCAATGTCCAGCTTTGTCCCCGGCTGCGGCGGTCGAAAGGTCTCCGCCTCCGGCAGGGCGACCGGCTCCAGCGGAGGGTGGTCGTAGTGTTGAGCTATGCGGTTGAGAAAAGCATCCAACCGTTCTCGGGAGTAGGAGAGGATGGGCGTGATCTCCTGGGGCTGGACGTTGCGTCCGGTGATTTCGTCGATAACATAGCGGATGAAGCCCTCTATCCCCCTCTGCGCCAGCAAGATCTGATCCAGGTTGGAGCGGGTGGCTTCCACGTCCAACGTCAGCTCCACCATCTCGGGCATGAGCAGGATGGATTCCTCTCGATAGTAAACGGTGATGGGGATGGTATAGGCCTCCGCCAAGGCGGTGAGCGCCTGCTCTTGGGTCCGCCCTCCCACGTCCAGGCCGCCCACCGTCAACCCCTGGGGTAACATGCGTTGACTTGACTTCCATCCGGCGTAGAACCATGCGCCGCTCAGAATGAGGGCCGTCAGCACAAAGACCAGCAGCCAGCCCCCCAGAGGGGGGTTTTGCTTCGCATCGCGTCGTGGATTTGAAAAGCTCATGCTTCGCTAACTCGTATTTCGTTGACAAACAACGTTCGCACTCTCCTCGCTGCTCAGTATAAAAGGGAACCTTCACCGCGTCAACCACGGGACGCTCTTCCACGTTCGCCCGTTATAAGGCATGTAGGCCGCTGGAGCCGGAGTGCTGTTGTGTCACTGACTCCGAGCCAAGACCATTGCGTCCTGCTCGCTTCCTGTTATAATAGCCCCATTGGGAGGGGTGCCGGAGTGGACGAACGGGGCGGTCTCGAAAACCGCTGTAGTCGCAAGGCTACCGAGGGTTCGAATCCCTCCCCCTCCGCTGACGCCGTGGCCGGATAACTGCCGTCCGGCGGTTTCTTTTTTGGGATCTGTCCTCTGACGGCCTTGGGTGTGGTGGATGACAAACGAAAGCCACGGCGGGACAGCCCAAGCCGTGGCTAAGTGAGGGAAGACGCGGGGTTTAGCTCAGGAAGATGTCGGTGCCGCAGTAGGGACAGCTGACCACGCCTTTGCCCGAAAGCTCCAGTTGACCGCCGCAGTTGGGACACCGGGAGCCCTCACGCAGTTTCGAAGCCTCCTGGGAGTAAAGCGTCCCCTCGTCCCAATTGATGTAACCGGTGAAAAAGCCCTTGTCCACCAGGTCGTAAACCATCTCCTTGACCTCGTCGCGGCTGACGTCCATCTCCAGCGCGGCGCTGGCGATGTCCACCTGCCCTTGCGCCTGCACCATCCCCAGCAGCTTGCGCTGTTGTTCCACGTGCGCCATCTGCGCGGCCTCTTCGCGTCCCCGGATCAACATGAAGAAGCCAATGCCGGCGAGGGGTGCGCTGATGATAAAGGCGATGCCCAGGCCCAGCACCGCGCCGGCGCGGCTCAGGCCCTCTCCGCCCAGACTCGCTGCGCCCACCCACAGTGCGGCCAGCAAGCAGATCCCTAACCCAACGGCAAGCAGAATCATCCCCATTGTCTTTCCGGTTTTCACAATCCTCCCTCCTGAGGGTCCTATCCACCCGATGTGACCGTTCATCCGACCTTCGGTGCTTCCCCTGAGGCACTATCCCCCATTGTACTCCAAAACAGGGAGGATGCCACTGTTTCCCTCTTTTTCTTCTTCTTTCGGGCGGCGTCGTTGTCGTGGGGGCGATTTTATGGTATCCTGCAATGTACGATGAAGCCTGTGGTTCGGCAATGGCGACAGAAGCTTTGGGAACGTCACTTCGCGTGGAGCGTGGCGGCTCTGTGGGCCGTTCTGACGCTCCTCTGCTACGGCTTTGCCCTGAGCCTGCCCTTTTTCCACGACGATCTGCCCATCATGACGTGGTTGAGTCGCCACGGGTGGGATGAGATCTGGTTCTCGCAGGAGAACGGCTACTACCGTCCCCTGGCGTTCACCGTTTACAAGGTGGGGACGTGGTTGCCGCTGGGGGCGCGGCAGGTCGCCTTGCACGCCGTCAACGTGGCTGTGTTGTGGGCCTGCGGTGTGTGGATGACTTTGCTGCTCCGACAAAGCTTCGGTGGACGTGGACGTGCGGCGCTAGGAGGAGCGTTGTTGATCCTCTTCCCTTTTCTGGTCGAAGGGGTCCCCTGGATTACCGCGCTTTCCCATCCGCTGGTGCTGCTGTTAACCTTACTGGCAGCCTATGCAGGACTGCGGGCCGACGATGAGGGGTCGGCCCGCTGGTGGGGGATCGGTCTGGCGGCGACGGCCCTGGCGCCTCTGGCCCATGAGAGCGGCGCGATGACGGGTGCTATCGCGGGCGGATACTGGTTGCTTCTCCGAGGGCTACGGCGTGACCCCGTGCGGCGGTTGGCGAGTGCAGGTGCGGGCGTGGGACTCAACGTCCTGGCCGTGGCGGCGCGGGCCTTCATCCCCGGCGCTCACACGTTGGCGCAGATGCAGGGGCTCCAGGATCTGCCGCAAAACGGCATGTACTTTCTCCAGGGGTTACTCTACCCTCTTGCGCCGCTCGTGCAGGTGGGGGTGAGACGGGGCGGACACGACTTCACGCTCCTGGGGGTCGCCGGCGGCCTGGTCGCCGTGTGGGTGGTACTCTTGATCCTGCGGCGCGGTGACGGGCGCTGGGCGCTGGGCGGCTTGTGGTGGTGGGCCTGCGGAGCGCTGCCGGCTGCGGCCTCTCTGCGCTACGGGGGGCTCTTCGTCAGCGCCCGCCTCTACACTTTGGCCTCGGCCGGTGTGGTGATCTTCTGGGTTGGCGCTATCGCCGAGGCGGGACGGACGCTGTGTGCCCGCAACGTCGGTCGGGCGCTGGCCGGCCTGGTGGCGCTCCTGCTTGTGGGGCAGAGCGTGCTCTACCTGCAGCATGCGCAACGTCTATACTTCTTGCTGGACGATGTCTACGATGCGGTGTTGGCGGCGGCGCAAGGAGCGTCCCAGGAGGAGAGGTTGGGCTTCGTCAACGTCCCCTCGGCGTTGCAGTGGGAGGCGCGCGTTTACCCTCTGGTGACGGATAACGTGGTCTTCGTGCCCGACGAGTACACGAATCTCCTGGAGTTCGTGCAGGTCAATGTGGGGTGGCGCCGGGTGCGGGCCGCCACCTATGGGGCGATCACACGACCGACGGACCCGGCCTGGTTGGGGCAAGGGCCGTGGCTGGAGGGGGAGGCCCTACGGGATTTTGTGGTAGAGCGTGATGTGCTCTGGCTGGGGCGTTACGACGAGCAACAGGCTCGTTTTGTTCTGGAGAGGGTCGGAGACGTGGTTGCAGAGGGAAGGCCTTTGGAGATGTCGGCGCGAGCACGCTTTGAGGGAGGGCCGGCGTTGGTCGACGCGTCTTTGCGCCCTACAGGTGCGGCCCGCTGGCAGTTGACTTTGGACTGGTGGGCATCGGGTCCGCTTCCGGCGACGGTGTTTGTGCATGTCTTGGACGCCGGAGGAACTCTGGTCGCCCAGGACGACGGTGCAGCGCTCGGTGGTTTGTTCCCCCTGTACCTGTGGCGTGCCGGGGATCGGGTGCGGGATGTGCGCTATTTCACGTTGCCCAACGAAGGGGCGCCGCCGTACAGCGTGCGGGTGGGGATTTACAATGAGGCGGCGCGCTTCCCGGCCTTCGTCGAGGGGGAGCGCAGTGCCGACGACGCGCCCCAGGTGGCCGTCTTTTCTCCGTGAGGGGTGGGGCGGATTTCATCCATCCCCTTGTCATCCCGACCCCTGAGCATGGCGAAGGGGGTAGGCACCGGGCGGGTGGTTGAGCGAGTATGAGGCGGCGTTTTGAGATCAGGGGGTGAAGCAATGGAGCTACGGCAGATGATCAAGATTTTACTGCGTCGTTGGTGGCTGGCGTTGGCGCCCGTGGTGGTCGTAGCCGCTTACGTCGGGTTGACGTATCGCCCACCCGCGCCGACGTACCAGGTGGTGATGCGCTATGCGACGGGCACGGAGCCGGCGGGTCTTTCGGAGGACTACGACCGCTACTATCCGTGGCTGGCTTCGGAGTACATCGCCAACGGCCTGGCCGACGTGGCGGAGACGCGGGCCTTCGCCGACGCGGTGGCCGCGCGGTTGGCCGAAGCGGGCGCGGAGGTGGCGGGTGCGGCGCTCCAGGGCGCGATCGTCACCGATAACAGCCAGTCGATTCTTGTGCTCTATCTCACCTGGCCCGACGCGACGCAGATTGTGGCGCTGGCCGAGGCGATCACGGTGGAGTTGACGACCAACGGAGCGCAGTACTTCCCGCAGTTGGAGGGCGTGGGCGCGCCGGTCCGCCTGCTGGATCCGCCGACGCCTGTGCTCCAGGCGCCTTCGCTGCGGGCGCAGATGCTGGGACCGGGGCTGCGGCTGCTCCTCGCCCTGGCGGTGGGTGTGGGGCTCGCTTTCCTGGCCCACTACCTCGACCCCACGCTGCACGAGCGTAGCGAGGTGGAGGCGCTGGGCGTCCCGGTGCGCGGCGTCATCCCCCGCTGAGGAGGGCGAGGCCGTTCTACGCGCGGTAGGCCCGCATGGGTTTCATCGGCTTGCCCACCATGCGGAAGGCGCGTTTCTCCGCCTCGCGCCGGATGCGCTCGATGTCCAGCGTGAGGAACTCCCCTCGACGGTAGAGCAGCCGACCGTCACACCAAACGTAGGCCACGTCTCCTGGATGGGCGGCGTATACGACGCCGGCCGCCGGATCGTGGCGTGGAATCCAGTGGGGTGCGCGCGTGTCCAGCAACACCACGTCGGCCGGGTGCCCGGGGGCCAGCACGCCGCTTTGCGGGAAGCCCAGAGCCGTCGCCGGTGCGCGGGTCGCCAGGTGCAGCAAGCGAGTTCGCGGCAGCGTGGTGGGATCACCCTGCAGACTCTTCTGGTACAGTCCGGTGAGGCGCATGATCTCCAACATGTTGAAGTCGCTGTTGGAAGCGGGGCCGTCGCTGCCCAGGGCGACGTGGACGCCGTGATCTAACATCTCCAGGAGGGGTGGCATCTGCATGGCCAGCTTCTGATAGGTCTTGGGGGCGTGGGCGACCCAAGCTCCTTTTTCCGCCAGCAGCGCCAGATCCTTCTCCGTCGCCGCGTTGCAGTGCGCTACCAGCGTTGGCTGCGGCAGGTCAAGCAGCCCCAGGTCGGCCACGTGTTGCACCGGCGTCTTGCCGTACGTTTGAAGGGAGTTCTGTACCTGGGCCGTCGATTCGCTCAGGTGGAAGTGGGCGCCCACGCCGAGCCGTCGTCCCTCTGCGACGAAGCGGGTCAGCACCTCAGGCGCGTCCATGTAGGGGGAGTGTGGTCCCAGGGTGGTGTGAATGCGCCCGTCGGCGGCGCCCTGCCAGTGTTCTACGAAGGCGAGGGTGTCCTCAAAGGTGGTGCCGCCGGGCTCCGAGGCTGGACCGGTGCCGAAATAGCACCAGGCCAGCAGGGCCTTCATGCCGCTTTCCTCCACGACCCGCGCCACCTGATCCATCCAGAAGTAGTGGTCGGCGAAGCCCACGGTGCCGCTACGGATCATCTCTGCGGCTGCCAGCGCGGCTCCCCAGTAGACATCCTCTTCCTCCAGGGCCGATTCTGCCACCCAGATCTTCTCGTTGAGCCAGCGGTCAAAGGGTAAGTCCTCGGCCCAACCGCGTTCCAACGTCATAGCCGCGTGGCTGTGGGCGTTGAAGAAGGCGGGGAGGGCCAGCATCTCACGCCCATCGACGGTCTCGTCGGGTTCAAAAGACGCCGGGATCTCTCCTACGCCGGCGATACGGGTGCCGTCCAGGGCCAGGGATGCGTCGGAGAGCACCCGACCCTCGGTGTCTAGCGTGAGCAACGTCGCATGTTGGATCAAAGTGCGCATGGGCCACCTCCAGGTGAGCGTGAGTAGGTAGACAGATCATGTGGCCCTCATTGTACCTGACGTTAGAGGGGAAACAAGCGCTGCAAGGGTTGGCTCACCTGTGGTTTTGGCCGCGAATTTTCCCACAGGTAGGGGGGAGTCTTGGAGGAAACCGATTTTTATGAATTGTTGCATAAGTGAATATTGACGCCAGCTGGGGCGGGTCTCCCGACCGTGCCCTACCGCGCTAAAGCGCGTGACTACCAGCCCTTGCCTCACCGCGCTAAAGCGCGTGACTACCAGCCCTTGCCTCACCACCAGCCATTGCCTCACCGCGCTAAAGCGCGTGACTACCAACCCTTGCCTCACCACCAGCCCT
>JBNGCW010000019.1:0-60283 GCA_049975525.1 Anaerolineae bacterium | reverse complement strand
CCCTTGCCTCACCACCAGCCCTTGCCTCACCGCGCTAAAGCGCGTGACTACCAGCCCTTGCCTCACCGCGCTAAAGCGCGTGACTACCAACCATTTTCGTGCTTGGAAAGTGTACTCAAGCACCGGTGTCTCTACTGAAGTAACCAGCAGAAATCGGATTTTTCTACGATTTGATGCTACATGGGGTTTCTCATGACCAAAATCACTAATGTAGGGTATGGTCACCTAAAAGTCCGATTTTTTCAGTGGAGTCAATATTGACGCCTTAGATAATCGTGATACATTTCGTGAAGTGACACAGGTTCACATCTTCAACGGAACCGCGTTGATTCAACCGGAGGGTGGATATGGAGGCCAAAAAGCGGGTGCTTATTGTGGACGACGAAACCTTTATCCGGGTTCTGCTGGTGCAGGCCATGGAGGATATAAAGCGTCAGGGGGTGGAGGTGTTGACAGCTGCCAACGGGGAGGAGGCGCTGGAGATCGTCCAACGTCAACCGCCCGACCTTATCTTCCTGGACGTGATGATGCCCACCCTCAACGGCTATCAAGTCTGCCAACGGGTCAAGGAGATGTACGGCGACGTCTACGTGATCATGCTGACGGCGAAGGGGCAGTTGATCGACAAAGAGAGGGGGGAGGCCATGGGGGCCGACGAATACATCACTAAACCCTTCGACCCGGATTACCTGATCAGGCGTGCGGCCCAGGTGTTGGATCTGGATATGGTTTTTTAGGACGGGCCGTACTTTTTCTCACAGATTGGAGAAGTTTCCGTCATCTGATGCTCAGGTGAAGCTCGGCAGATCCCTTCTTTGTTGAGATTACGGTATAAGGTGCAACGCACCTGATGATCCGGTTGTGATGGATTAGAAATCGCTGCCAGCGTGCACAAAATGGTCCTTTTCAAGATTCCGAAGGTGCGTCGTACCTGATTAACAGTTGGTCCGGGACGGAGCGGCGATTTTGTCTGTGAGGCCGTATATGAAGGTATCTCTTTTCTCGGTAAGACGTCGTTGGCGAGTGCTTCTTTACCTTGGGGGCGCGGTTGCCCTGCTCACCGTCGCCGTCTTGTTGGTCTTTCAAATGCGGCTGCCCTCTGATGGCACTCTGTGGATGGACTTCGCCTCGCCGTGGGGCGATATCGAGGTGGCTTTGTGTCCCCATAGCGTGGTGCACGGCGGTGACCGGGTGCTGGCTATCGAAGGTGTGCCCGTTGTGACGTGGATGGATCGGGCGCTGAGGGGGGAAGGGGCGGACTGGCGGATCGGGGAGACGCTCTCCTACCGGCTGCTGCGGGGCGGTATGGAAACCATCCTCTCCGTGCGGTTGAGGTCGCTGAGGTGGGGACAGCTGCTCTTGCTGCGGTGGGGCATCTACGTGGCGGCGATCGTCAGTCTCTACGCGGGTTTCTACGTCCTTTTGAAATTTCCCCAGGTACCGGCGGCGCGGGCCCTCTATCTGGCCGTCGTGGGGCTCTGTATCCCTCTGTGTCTGCCCATGCACGTGGGCTTGCTGACGGCCCCGCGACTGTTTTTCTGGCAAAACGTGGTCAAGATTGGGGGACGGTTTCTGCTTGCTGCCGGCTTTTTAAATGTAGCGCTTGTGTTTCCCACTCCCAAGCCCTGGTGGAGACGCAGGAAGTTCTTGACGCCGCTGTTGTACCTCCTGCCGCCCCTCGCCCTGTTGCTCGGCGCCCTCTTGGGGGCCGACACACCCGCTCGGCGGTTGATCCTGGGCTGGCGCCTGGTGCTCTGGCTGGATCTGGGGATGCTGCTCGTCGCGGGCGGGAACATTTTCCACACCTATCTGACGGTGACCGAGGACGTCGCCCGAGGGCAGCTGCGCTGGATGGGGTGGGGCATGCTCTTCGGCGGGCTGCCCTACTTGCTTCTGACGGGGTTGCCCGAGATGCTGATCGGTCACGCTTGGGTCAACGTGGGGATCACCGCTACCTTTATCATGATCGTGCCGTTGGCTATCGCTGCCGCCATCGCCCGTTACCGACTCTTTGACATCGACACCGTCGTTCGGCAGACGCTGCTGTTCCTGGTCTTCGCCCTGACGGTCACGGTGGTGTACACGCTCCTCAACACCATTTTGGCGTTCAGCGCCCAGGTGGTCGCGGGCGAAGCCAACGAGCTCTTGGTGCTTTTTATCACCGCCTTTTTTGTCGGCATGGTCTTCTGGGTATATCAGCAAGAACTTTCCGGCTTCCTGGCCCGTCTCTTCTACCGCCGACAGGTGGCCCCTCAGCGTTTGTTGAGCGAGATGGGCGAGCGTTTGAGTCGGGCCATTCACCTGAAGGAGATTCAGCGTTTGCTGACGGAAATCATCCCCACTTACCTGCGAGCGGCCTCCGGTCGCTTGCTGCTTGTGGATGACCAAGGGCAGTGGCTGAATGCGGAGGGGGAAAATGGATTCTCGTCGCTCGATGACGAGGACCTGGAGGACTTCCTGGAGACGTGGCGGGATCAGGGAGGGAAACCGTTGCGACGGGCGCTGCTGCCCGAGTGGGCTTCTGCCTCCGTGGACACCTTCATGCAGAAAGAGGCGCTGGAGCTGCTCTTCCTTCTGCGGAGCGCCGATCAGGTCGTCGGTCTTTGGGGGCTGGGGCCGACGACGCCCTATCTCCCCTACGCGACGGAAGAGGTGCGCGTGTTGCAGGCGCTGGCTCATCAGGCGGCGGTTGCCGTGGAGAACGCCCGCCTTGTCCACCGCCTTGAGGAACGTGGCGATTACCTGGAAGCCGAAGTGCGGCGCAGGATGCAGATGTTGGAGCAGGAGCGCAACCGGCTCAATGCCATCCTGCAGAACATGGTGGACGGCCTCCTGGTCACCTCACCCAAAGGCGAGGTCATGCTCGTCAACCCGGCCTTTGAGGATCTGGTGCGTCATTCGGCGCGTCGTCTCGTCGCGCAGCCCGTGGCGCAGTTTATGGAGGACGACGATCTAGAAATGGCTTTCCAGCGCGCTCTGGAGCAGCCCGGTCACGCGGAAATCGTGGAGCTGACCCTGGGCGAGCGCATCTTGCGGGGCGCCGTCGTCGCCCTGCGCGATCACTCCGCCGTCATCACCCTCCTGCGCGACGTGACCCGCGAGGTAGAGGTGGATCGTATGAAGTCTGAGCTGATCTCCAGCGTCTCCCACGAGCTGCGCACCCCGCTGACCTCTATCCTGGGCTTCACGCGCTTGATCCAGCGCGCTTTCGAAAACGGGATCTCGAAGGTCCTGCCGGAGGATCCTCAGATTCAGCGCTTGCGGGAGCGCATCATCCAGAATCTGCACATTATGCTGGTGGAGGGTCAGCGGTTGACGGCGCTGATTGACGATGTGTTGGACGTCGCGGCGCTGGACGCCGGGCGGATGGAGTGGCATGATCAGCTCTACAACTTCCCCGCCCTTCTGCGGGAGAGCGTGGATCACTTTCGTTCATTGGCCCAGGACAAGGGCTTGGACCTCAGGCTGCGCATCGATCATGCCGTCCGACAAGTGGAAGCGGATCCTGAGCGCATCAAGCAGGTGCTGAACAATCTGCTCTTCAATGCTCTTAAGTTCACGGCAGAGGGCGGGATCACGGTTTCCGCCTGCGCTTTGAAGGCCGGTGAACGTGTGCACGGCTGGACGGTGCCGGAGGGCGGGGCGGTGCTTGTCTCCGTGGCAGACAGCGGCGTCGGCATTCCGTCCGAGGCGCAGGAGTCCATATTTCAGCCCTTCAGTCGGGTGGCAGGGGCGGGTGGTCAGCAGCAGCGCGGCACCGGCCTGGGCCTGGTGATCTGCCGAGAGATCATCAATCATTACGGCGGTGCAATCTGGGTGGAGTCGGAGGTAGGTAAGGGCTCCACCTTTACCTTTACGCTACCGTTGAGTCGGAGGGAGGGAACTTCGCGTTCTGAGGAGTTGAGGGCGGTGCAAGGAGCGCAAGAGGAGGATACGGTGGCTTCGGAGGAAGACGGTTCGTGAAGGCGGCGCGACGCTGATAGCTCTCCGGAATGTCATGAAATGAGGTCAGGACTTATGCAAACGCAATCATCTGAGCCGACGCTGGACGTACTCTTAAATCGAGAGGTGCTCGATGACATCCTGGAGTCGTTTTCCGCTCTGCTGCCCCAGGTGACGGTGACGCTCCTGGAGACTGACGGCAGTGTCGTCGCGCGGTTTCCATCGCGCAAAAGAGAGGATGACCTTGTCGGGACGCTGTGTCGCACGCGCCCCCTGCGGTTGCGGGAGATGACGGTGGGGCAACTGCAAGCGCGAGGCGCCGGCGTCGAGCGACGGGGCGCGGAGACAGCGCTGTCCGTTCTGCAGATGACGCTGGAAGGTTTACTGGTCGAGGGAAAGTTGCGGCGGATGCTGGCCGCTGAGACCCTGGAACGCTATCGGGAGATCAACCTGCTTTACAAGATCGGAGAAAGCATCAGTGCCTCCCTGGACCTGAAGGCGATCCCCGGCCTGGTGTTGCAGGAGGCCGGACAGATCATCGAGGCCGACGCCGGGCTGGTGGTCTTGTTGGACGAGGAGGGGGAGATTGTGGAGCGGGCCGACTTCGGTCGTCCGGGGTGCAGCGCCGCGCTGGAGACGATCTTAACGACGGGGTTGAAACCTGGCTCCTCCCGCCCGTTGCAGACGGAGATCCTCGGTGAAGCACAACTTGCGGGTGAAGGGGAGGAGGTGCTCTCGACCGTTGTGATGGCGCCCATGTCCCTACGCGAGCGCCTCTTGGGCGCGGTGCTCCTGGGACGCGAACGACATCGGGACGTCTTCACGGCCGGGGACCGCAAGCTGCTGGCGGCCCTCGCCGGTCAAACCGCCGTGGCTGTGGAGAACGCGCGGCTCTTTGCCAGCGTCACCCGGCAGCGCGACGCCATCGCCAAGATGAACGTCTACATGGATAATATCTTCGCCAGCCTGGCCAGCGGCGTGATCACCCTGGACGGTCACGGCAAGATCACCTTTCTCAATCAGGCGGCCGGGCGCATTCTGGGGATCGATGTAGAGCGTTCGGTGGGGAATTCCTACGAGAGGGAGTTGCCGTATCTCAAAGAAGATCTCGTGCCTTTGGTGGAGGCGATCAAGAGGAGCGGAGAGACGCGCGTGGGCTATGAGGTACAGCCAAGGGTGCCCGAGCGGGGCGTGGTCAGCTTGCGCCTGCACCTCAGCCCGCTCCAGAGCACCGAAGCGGGGATGACGGGTGTCACCATCGTGGTCGACGACCTGACGGAGCAGAAGCAGTTGGAGGCGGAGGTACAGCAGATGCGCAGCACCTTCGAGCGCTACGTCTCCCCGCGGGTGGTGGAGCAGCTTCTCTCGGATCCCTCGCGGGTGCAGCTGGGCGGCACGCGCCAGGAGGTGACGATTCTCTTCGCCGACATTCGCGGCTTCACGAGCTTCAGCGAGAGTGTGGAGGCGGAGACGCTTTTCGAGATTCTGAACCGTCACCTGACGCTGGCCTCTCAGGCGGTGCTGGAGCAGGAGGGAACGCTGGATAAGTTCATGGGTGACGCGGTTATGGCCATCTTCAACGCCCCTTTGTTTCAGGAGGATCATGCTCTGCGGGCGGTGCGCGCCGCCTGGCAGATGAAGGAGGCCATCGCCGGGTTGCATACTCGACTGGCGCCCGAGCTGCAGTTGAGCTTCGGGGTAGGGATCAGCACGGGGCAGGCCGTCGTGGGCAACGTCGGCTCACCCATGTTGCAGAATTACACTGCCATCGGCAACACCGTGAACCTGGCCTCGCGTTTGCAGTCTCACGCCGGACCGGGCCAGATTCTCATCGACGAGGAAGTCTATACTCGGGTTCGGGAGCATGTTTGCACCCGCCCTCTGGGTCGAACTTACTTCAAAGGGCACAGCGAGCCGACGTGGGTCTACGAGCTGCTAGCGCCCTAGGAGTGAGCGAGGTGGCGTGAGAGCAAGCATCTGGACAACCCCTGCAGTTTGGGTTAGAATGCAGAGGGTTGGAGCGGTGGAGAGCCCCGGTTCTTAGCTATAGCGAGGTGCTGATTGAACTCGTCTGAAAACGTCGTGCCCCTTTCCGTTCGGAATCTTTCCTTTCGCTATCGCATTCGCGAGCACAAAGCCATCCGCGACCTCACCTTTGACGTGCAAACCGGAGAGCTGTTGTTGGTCGCCGGCGCCAGCGGGTGTGGCAAGACGACGCTGATGCGCTGCATCAACGGCTTGATCCCCCGTAGTTATCGAGGCGAGTTGGAAGGTGAGATCTATCTCTTTGGAGAGGAGGCGCGGCGGATGCCCATGTCGCGCCTTTCGCAGACGGTGGGCACACTTCTGCAGGATCCCGAGCGGCAGATCGTCGGCAGCTACGTGCTTAACGAGGTGGCGTTCGGGTTGGAAAACCTGGGACTTCCGCGCGCGGAGATCCTGGAGCGGGTGGATGAGACCCTGGCCTACCTGGGGATTTCTCATCTGCGGGATCGTGAGACCTTTGGTCTCTCCGGCGGCGAGAAGCAGAAGGTGGCGTTGGCCGGGGTGCTGGCGATGCGCCCACGCATTCTGCTCCTCGACGAGCCCCTGGCAAGCCTCGACCCGGCTTCGGCCCAGGAGGCGTTGGCACTCTTTCGCCGGCTGGCCGACGAAGGTGTCTCCATCCTGTTGGTGGAGCACCGCGTGGAGGAAGTGTTGCAGATCGGCCCGGACAGGGTTCTCTACATGGAAGAGGGGGAGCAGCGTTACGACGGCGATCCCGACGGTCTGATGCAGATCGTCGACTACCACAAGATCAAGCTGCCGGCGCCGGTGGTGATGGAGCGCGCCAAAAGCGATCCGCCGCCGGCCTTTGAGCCGGCTATACGCCCCGACGGCGGGGAGCCGTTGCTGCGTTTCGAGAGCGTACATTTCCGCTACGACCGCACGCTGCCTGAAATTTTGCATGGCGTTGATTTCACCGTCCGCAAAGGGGACGTTGTCGCCATTCTGGGGCCCAACGGCGCGGGCAAGACCACTCTGGTTAAGCATGCTTTGGGGCTGTTGAAGCCGGAAAAGGGGCGAGTGCTTCTCAAGGGGCAGGATACGCGACAGATGACCATCGCCCAGGCTGCGGCCTCCATCGGTTACGTCTTTCAGAGCCCCACGCAGATGCTCTTCGCTCCCACCGTGGAAGAGGAGCTGGCTTTTGGTCCGAAGAACCTGGGGCGCGCACCCCAGGTCATCGAGCAGGACGTCACCTGGGCGCTGGACGTGGTCAACATGCAGGCGTACCGCGATTCGCCGCCGCTGGCGCTATCCTTTGGACAGCAGAAGCGCATCAGCATCGCCGCGATCCTCGCCATGCGCTCGCGCATTCTCATGATGGACGAGCCGACGGCGGGTCAGGATTACTGGAACTATCGGGCCTTTATGGATGCCATTCTGCAGATGCCCGGCTTTGACGCGGTGCTGTTCATCACCCACGACCTGGACCTGGCGGTCACCTACGCCAACAAAGTTGCCCTGATGCACGCCGGGGATCTGGCGGCTGTGGGCCCTCCTGAGGAGATTTTGCAGGACGACGGACTGCTGGAGCGCTGTCGCGTCGTCCCCACGTCGTTGTTGGCCCTCAACCGCGAGCTCTTGCCGCAGACGGGACGGTTTATGCGGGCCGAGCTGTTGGCCCACACCGCCGCGCTTTGAACGGAGCGAGATCGTTGCGCGCTGCATGGGAGAAAAGGAGGTGATGTACAGAAGCAATTTGGCTCGTCTTTCTCTGTTGTTTCATTTACCTTATTGATCGTCATGGAGGTATAAGATGGAAAAGAAATCTCTTTGGGCATTCGGTACTCGTGAAGTGGTCTACGCGGCGATCGGAGCTGCGCTCTACGGCGTCTTCTCCTGGGCCACGAACTTCATCCCCTTGCCGGCGGCGGGTAACATCTCCTTCCGCCCGGCGGTGGCGATTCCCATGTTCTTCGGCGTCGTCTTCGGCCCCTGGGTGGGGTTTTTGACCGGTTTCGTCGGTAACATGCTGGGCGACTTCATCTCCGGTTTCGGCTTCTGGTGGTCCTGGGATCTGGGCAACGGTCTGATGGGGCTGATCCCCGGCTTGATCGCTGTGGGGATCACATCTTATCGTGACCGCAGCACCATTATCAAGGCCGAAATCTTCGTCGTATTGGGGGCCGCCGTGGGCATGCTGGTCCCCTCTTTGCTGGAGATTCCGCTCTCCGGCATCAACTTCAACACCGCCATCGTCGGCTACTTCCTGCCTGCCGCCGCCGGCAACATCGTCGTCGGTTTGATCCTGGTCCCCATTCTGCTGGTGGCTTATGACGCTATCGCCGCGCGGAGCGGACGGTAGACGTCTGCGACTGTGAACGCTTCCATCTCCTCGACGCCCGGTCGGGGGGATGGGAGCTCCCTGGGAGGCGTTCATGCTGGTTACCTGGCGCTATCGACCGCGCGGCAGCCTGCTGGAGACCTTTGACCCCCGCGCGCGCTGGTTCTTTTCGTTCCTGATTCTGTTTTCGATCATTCAGTTCTGGGACGTGCGGTTTCTGGCCTTTTTCTTCGTCATCGTCATGGGACAGTATGCCCTCGGTCGGCTGACGTGGGGCGAGACCCGCCGTGCCTGGATCTTCCTCTTGATCTTCATCGTGGGCATCGTGGCGCTCAACAGCATCTTCACGGGGCGTGGGGGGCCCGAGGACGTTCTGCGCGGCGGACACGTGCTCTGGCGGATGGAGTGGGAGGTACTGGGACTCAACGTCCATCCCACCATCACCGTGGAGCGGGTCTGGTTTGCGTTCTCTCAGATTCTGCGGATGTTCTCCATCTCGGTGCTGTTCCTCATCGTCCCCTACACCATGGATCCCTGTCTCTACGGGGTGACCTTTCGCGGCATGGGCATCCCCGACCGCTTCGCTTTCTCCATGGACCTGGCTTTCCGCTTTGTGCCAACATTGGCGCGGGACTTCAACGCCACCCTGGACGCGCAGCGGGCCAGAGGCTACGAGGTGGACCGCCTACGCGGAGGGCTCTTCGCGCAGATCCGCAAGATGGCCCCCGTCGTGGTGCCCGTAACTATGAACGCCATTCTCAGCGGGGAGGATATCACTAACGCTATGGACCTGCGCTGCTTCGGGCTGCGTAAGCGCACCTGGGTGCAGCGGTTGACCTACCGCCGTCGGGACTATCTGCTGATGGGCTTCGGTATCCTGATCTTCGCGCTGGCGCTCGTCTGTAACGTGGTTTTGGACCTGGGAGACTTCTGGGTGCCGGCGTGGGCGTTGACCTGGGCCGGCTGAGGAGCCGCCGATCTCCGAGAGGTCGGCGGCGGTTCGCTTCTGGGCTGACGGCGGCTGTTCTGATCGGTGGCGTCAAACCCGAATAATCTTCAGGGCCAGATCCGCCGTGGTCTCCGGCTTGACCTTGAGCTGGCTTTCCATCAACCGTCCTTCCTCGTCGATGGCGAAGTGGCTGCGGATGATGCCCATGTGTGTCTTGCCGAACATCTTCTTCTCCCCCCAGACGCCGTAGGCCTCGGCGACCTCGTGGTCTGGATCTGAAAGCAGGATGAAGGGGAGCTCGTACTTCTTGCGGAACTTGACCAGGGCATCCGGGGGATCGGGGCTGATGCCGATCACTGTTGCGCCCTCCGCTTCGACCTGCGGATAAGCGTCTCGCACCGCGCACGCCTGCTTGGTGCAGCCGGGCGTGTCGGCCTTGGGGTAAAAGTAGAGCACGACCCGTTGGCCGCGAAAATCGGAGAGGGAGACCTCTTCGCCGGTATCCGAGGTCAGCGTGAAATCGGGAGCTAAAGTGCCTTTCTCTAACATCTCGCCTCCTTAATTTAAACGATATTTGGTTGATACATTTCTATTTTAATCCGGAATGGCGATAAAAGCAAGCACGTCGGTTTGTTTGGTATCCTAATTGTGATACAATGCAGGGAGAGGCCACATCATCGGGCACGAGGAGGTGACATGGGGATCGAACAGCTCAAGCAGCTCAGTGAGTTTCTCGCCCAACGCAAGGGCTTGCCCGTCATGGTAGGGGTGGCCCTCGTTGTGATGAACCTCCTTTTTCACCTCTTCCCTGATTGGCCTGTGGTTCTCTGGCTGACGCAAAGCGATCTTTTCTTACACTTAGGCGTCGTTGTCGGCCTGCTGGGGGTGTTGGTCGGGGATGCACTCTAAGGTCGGGGGACGGTCGCCGGATTGACCTCGTCTAAATATGCGTCACGCCTTGGATGACACAAAGGATACCCTTGATGAGCACGTCAACTCAAGTTGATTTTCTCTGAAATTTGATGTATCCTAAAGGCGACGGCGACAGGCAAGTGCCCTTGTTTCACCTCTTTGGGAGCAGTCGTTTATCGGTCCGCCTGAGGTTTTCGTTCACCACAGATCCATGTTCAGGGCAGCTGTGACTAGCTTAAGGAGGAGGTTATCATGAGACGGATCATCGGCGTTGGGTTGGGGTTGGTGATGTTCCTCGCCTTTTTCTCCCCCGTGGCCGCGGCGCCGCCTGCGGACGGCTGGGGGATCCTGGGAACTCACACCGTTCAAAGCGGGGAGACATTGTATTGCATTGGGCGAGCGTATGGCGTCGATCCCTGGGCCATCGCTCAACAGAACGGCATCCTCTATGCCAATCTGATCTATCCGGGGACGATTTTGCAGATTCCCAACGTGCCGGCAACGCTGCCCGACGGGCCAATATGCGAGCGGCAGTTCGACGGCGAGCCCGACGGGGAGCAACCCGAGGTGATCCGCTGTGGCCCGGAGGAGTGTCTCTGTGAGGCTCAGCACGTCGTTAAGACAGGCGAGACACTCATGACGCTGGCCATCCACTATGATGTGCCCATGTGGGAGCTGGCGCGCTGTAACTGCATCTACAACTTGAACTACATTCGCATAGGCGATACCCTCTGCATCCCAGCCGGGGATTGAGCAGGGGCAAAACGTGAGCAACAGGAGAGTGCTGCTTTCCTGTGCTTGGGTTGTTTTCTCAGTGGTCGATAGTAAATACTATTTCGAGGAGGTAACGATGAGCTTTGGTGATAACATTGGACATGCCGACTGGAAGAAGGAAAAGCACGTGCCGGTGATCGAACTGCCGGAGAAAATCGAAGCCGGTAAGCCTTTCACCGTGACGGTGAGCGTGGGCAAGGAGATCCCCCATCCTAACACCACCGAGCATCACATCAAGTGGATCGACGTCTACTTCAAGCCGGAGGGGGGCAAGTTCCTGCACCAGGTGGGACACTTTGATTTCTCGGCCCACGCCGAATCCACTCAAGGCCTCAATGAAGGCCCCGTGCTGACCGATCCCATCGCTTCGTTCTCCATGACGGTCAAGGAACCGGGAGAGCTTGTCGCTTTGGAGCTCTGCAACATCCACGGAGTGTGGGAGAGTTCGGCGACCGTTGAACTTAGCTGAAGTTGTTTGGCGTAAGGGTATCAACCTCTGCTGTTGATACCCTTTATTTAACTCGCATATTTTCAAGACACTCACCTCAGAAAAGGAGGCAATCTATGCCCGAGTTTTTGAACCCCTTTAGCGGTCAGGTGCCGGAGCGCAAGCTCACGAAAGAGGAGTTGATTCGCGCCATTCGCCTGAACATCGCTGCCGAACACGAAGCGATTCACCTCTACATGTCCCATGCGGACGCCACCGATCATCCGCTGGCGAAGGAAGTACTGATCGACATCGCCAACGAGGAGCGCGAACACGTGGGCGAGTTCATGCAGCTGCTGGAGATTCTCACCGGCGATGAGGCTGAATGGGTGACGCGGGGACGCGAAGAGGTCTTGGAGATGCTCGAGGAGGCCTCCGACGCCCCGGACGCGGACGACGGGAGCGAGACCACCGTCGGATCCCTGCGGTAGTATACATCTATCAGGCGACGAAAGGAGCTTGTCTATGGCTAACAAGTATCTGGCGCGTGAGGACGCGCCCTTTGGTGAGGAGGTTTGGGAGACGCTGGACGCCGCTATGGTACAGACCGCAAAGCAACAGCTGGCGGGGCGGCGTCTGCTGGAGATTGAAGGCCCTTATGGCCTGGGGTTGAAGTCCATCCCACTCCCCGATGCGGCGACCGAGGACGGCTTTATCATCGGCGCAGCGCAGCCTGTGGTGTGGATCCGGCGTGACTTTGAATTGGGCCTGCGGGACTTGGTCAACTATGAGCGTGAGAAGATCTCGTTGAGCGTCTTACCGGTGATTGAAGCGACCCGCGCCTGCGCTCAGATGGAGGATGAGCTGATCTTCAACGGGGCCGGCGACGCGCCGGGCCTGCTGACGGTTGAGGGCGCCCACGACTTTGAGCTCTCCCCCTGGGAGGAGGTAGGCACCGCCGGAAAGGATATCATCGAGGCTATCACGGTGTTGGACAAGGCGGGATTCCACGGGCCTTACACCCTGGCGTTGGCGCCGGAACGCTACAATCTGCTGTTGCGCCTCTACGAGCGCGGTAACCGCAGCGAGATGGAACACGTCAAAGCCATGGTGAGCGACGGCGTCGTCAAGGCGCCGGCGATAGAGAGCGGAGGCGTACTCCTGGCGTCCGGTCGGCAATACGCTTCTATCGTCCTGGGACAGGATCTCTCGCTGGGCTTCATCGGACCTGCCGGGGACAAGGTCGAGTTTTTCGTCTCCGAGAGCCTGGCCCTGCGCCTGCGTATGCCGGAGGCCATCTGCCGGTTGCACTAACCGCTTGGGCTGCTGCCCGCGACGGAGCCGTATCCATGACCGATGAAGAGACTGGAGGGGGTGCCTCCAGTCTCTCTTTTTTGACTCTACCGGCTATGGTTGTTGAGCATCAAACTCAGGTATACTCGTTCGTAGTCAGGCCCGGAACGCAGGGGAGCGCCGCGGGTGACGTCGAGTTACCATCGAGTGGAGCGGTGGCGCGGTGGGGACGCCGACCACGCGGCATGTTCATCCATCCGTTAAGACGTGACAAGGCACCAGACCCTACGGTGGAGTTGTGGAGCGCTCCTCTTCGACGCTCCTTGACTTATCGCAAGGTTTATAATATAATTATCATGCTTATCTAAGAAACATACACGACGTGGAGGTCGATCATGAGACAGCGTGGGTGGAGCATCTTTCTGGGAATGTTGTTGATCTTCGCCGTCGGTTGTAGCGCGACGACGACAGCGGATCCCACGGCGGAGCCCTCGCCGACGTCGGTAGCGCCGACAGAGGGCGCTTCGGACGACGGTGGGGCGGTCCCAGGCTCTATCGACGGGGTGGTCGAGGCCGGAGAGTACGAGGACGAGGCGGCTTTTGGCGAGATGCGGCTCTGGTGGCGGCATGACGGCGAATACCTCTACCTGGCCATGGAAGGCCCCACTAAGGGTTGGATCTCCGTGGGCATCGAGCCGACGCGGGCCATGAAAGACGCCAATTTCCTCTTTGGGTACGTGGAGGAGGGGGAGGCGCAGTTCTGGGACGCCTTTGGTACGGCGCCGGTCGGTGCTGCGCATCCGCCGGACGAGGAGTTGGGTGGCACCGATGACGTCGTCGCCTTCGCCGGCGTTGAGGAAGCCGGCGTGACGCGCTTCGAGGTGCAGATTCCGCTTGCTTCTGGCGACAAATACGACAAAGCGCTGACGCCGGGCGCGACGTATGCCATCATCGTCGCCATGGGGCCGACCGACGAGTACAACAGTAAGCACTTTTTCGTGAGCAGCGGCGAGTTGACCCTGGGAGAATGAGACTGGGCCTCTCGGCAACCGCGCGGATTCGGTTGCCCCAGCGGGGTTTCTCTCTATACTGGTGACGCAAGCGTGTCAACCTTTTGTTCCCTAATTCTGCCATTAAGGAGGCAAGACGATGAACTGGTTGGAGATTCTGGAACGCGCCATGAAGCTGGAGCAGAATGGTCGGAAGTTCTATCTGCGGGCGGCGGCTCTTATCGATGGCGATGCGGACGTTGTGAAGATGTTTCGGCGCCTGGCAGACGACGAGCTTGATCACTACACCTTTTTGCAGCGTGAGTACGCGGAGATCCTGTGTAACGATCAATGGTGCAAGATCCCTGAGTTAGAAGACGTGGAGGCGCCGGACGAAGCCGCCCCCATCTTCCCCAGGCCGGAAACGGTGGGGGAAGTGTTGCCCGAGGATGCCTCTCTGGAGGACGTGTTGCTCTTTGCCCTGGATGCTGAGGACAAGACCGTCAATCTCTATCAGGAGAGTGCTGAGCAGGCAGAGGATCCTCGGGCTCGGGCTTTCTTTTCCCAACTGGCGCGGGTCGAAAGGGGCCACTTCGACACTGTGCTCCAGCGCTATGAATCCTACTTCGGTTATCCTCGCTGAGGGAGGGCGTAACCGCGCACACCTCGGCCAGAGGAATTTGAGGGAGATCACGCGGGATGCGTCTTACCCGAGGGGCCCGGCGTGTCTCCCTCTCACCGAAGGGACGACTCTACTGAAAAAGTCTTTCTAACCACAAGGATACCAAGAAAATTAAAAAATCATGCCAACGTGCACGAAATGGTTATTTTCAAACATTCTGAAGATGCGTCGCATCTGGCTACGGTCTGATACCCTAATTTAAGTTGTGCAATAATCCGACAAGGACGTTTTTACTTAAAAACGCCTTAAAGTCCTTGGTGGTTTTTAAAAGTGGTGTCAAGGATGTTTGCTAAAATAAACACAATAAACATATGGGGGTAAATACCATGGAAGATTATTTTGAGGTTGCTCAAGTCGGAAAACCGGCGCCTCTTTTCACGGCGCCGGCGTTAGTCGGTGACAAGATCCAAGAGGTCAACCTGAAGGACTATCGGGGTCAATGGGTGATGTTGTTTTTCTATCCCGGTGACTTCACCTTCGTCTGTCCCACGGAGTTGGTCTCTGTGGCGGAGCGCTATGCGGAGTTTCGGGATCGAGGGGTGGAGGTGCTTTCCATCAGCGTGGACTCCCCCCACGTGCACAAAGCCTGGCAGGAGCACGAGCTCTCGAAGATGGTTGAGGGTGGGTTGCCCTATCCTATGTTGACCGATAGGGCGGGCAAGATCGGCGAGCAGTACCTGGTCTACGACGCTGAGGCCAACATCGATCTGCGGGGTTTCTTCCTTATCGACCCAGACGGTGTGTTGCAGGTGGCCGAGGTGCTCAACGAGTCCATGGGCCGCGACGTTGACGAAATCCTGCGCCTGGTTCAGGGCGCGCAGTACGTCTACGTCCGCAAAGATGAGGCGCTGCCCGCCTGCTGGAAGCCGGGGGAGACGACGCTCAAGCCCGGTGAGGACCTGGTGGGGAAGGTCTGGCAGACCTGGAAAGCGTCTTCTTAGCCTGGATTGCGCACCTTGTTGGGCCGTATGTGATCCGGCTCATCACTGAACAGGTGGGGTCGGGCCGTTGAACGGACCAGGAGAGGCCCTGGATGCCTGAGTTGCCCGAAGTCGAGACGGTAGCGCGATACTTGCGTCTCTCTCTGGTGGGGCGTGAGATCTGCGCGGTGACGCTGACCTGGGCGCGCACCGTGGCCCGACCTGCACCTGACGCCTTTGTCGCCGCACTGACCGGCACGCGGATCACCGCCGTGAACCGTCGGGGGAAGTTCCTCTGTTTCTCCCTGGCCTCCGGTCAGACCTGGTTGACGCACCTGCGCATGACGGGGGCGTTTTTTCTTTCCCCTATCGACGAGGAGACGGAAACTGCGCCGGAGGTCCTCCGGCGTTGGAATCCCGACCACGTGCGGGCCCGCTTTCGTCTGGGGGACGGTCAAGGGTTAATCTTCGTTGATATGCGCAAATTCGGGCGCTTCTACCTGGTGGATGATCCCCAGGAGATGCTGGGGGATCTGGGGCCGGAGCCGTTAGGGGAGGGGTTCACCGTTGCCTGGCTGAGGGAGGCTTTGCGGGACCGGCGTGGGGAGATCAAACGCCTGTTGCTCAATCAGCACTTTATCGCCGGATTGGGCAACATTTACGCCGGCGAGGCGCTCTGGCGGGCGCGCATCCACCCCCGGCGGCGGGCCGGCTCCCTGACGGCGACGGAGGTGCGGCGATTGCACGAGGCCATTGTGGCTTCTTTGCAGGTCGCCCTGGCCGATGGAGGGACGACGCTCGACGATCGTCAGTACCGTGACCCCCACGGACGGAGCGGCGATCATCAGGCGGCGCTGGCGGTCTACGACCGGGCGGGCGAACGTTGTCCCCGATGCGGCTCTCCCATTGCGCGCATCGTCCAGGGGCAGCGCAGCACCTACTTTTGCCCTGTTTGCCAACCGAGGCCCCCCGTGGATGGAAACATCGCCGCGCCTTGACCCTACCGGCTTTGCGCAGAGATGAAACCAACTTACCCCCGGTCACGTCATTCCGAGTGAGCGAGCGGCGTTGTTTGCCGGGCGCGAATCGAGGAATCTCCCCGCATACCGCACGCGGTGGCGCGGTGAGGACACCGACCCCAGCTGAAGGTCAATCGTAACAACCCCGCCTTCACGTGGGCGCTTCGTTTTCCCACAGTGGCAATCTCACGCGGAAGGTGCTGCCTTTGCGCGGTTCGCTTTCTACGCTGACCTGACCACCGTGGGCCTCAATGATCTCCTTGACCAGGGCCAGCCCCAGTCCGGTGCCCCCGTAACGCCGCGTCATACTGCCGTCCACCTGGTAGAATCGCTCGAAGATGTGCTTTTGGTGCTCTTTGGGGATTCCGATGCCTGTGTCTGAGACCTCCAGCACGCCGTATCCTTCCTCTTTCCAAAATCGCAGGCTGATCTTGCCGCCGGCGGAGGTGAACTTGATGGCGTTGTCGACGAGATTGTCCACCACGCGACGCAGATGCACTTCGCTGCCCAAGACCAGGGCTTCCTGTGCTTTCAGGGAAGCCTCCAGTTTCAGGTCGGCCTCGCGGGCCTGCACATGGAACTCCTCCAGCAACCGCTGAAGCAGGGAGACCAGGTTCACCGGGGTGCGTTCCATTTGCCGTTTCTCCGCGCTGAGGATAACGTTGAGGTCTTCTAACATTTTGGAGAGCATGCGAGAGCGGCGGGCGATCACCCCAATGGACTGCTGTTGCTTTGGCTTCAGCGGCCCCAGTTCGCCTTGCTCCAGCAGCTCCGCGTGCCCGCGGATCAACGTGACGGGGGTGCGCAGCTCGTGGGAGGTGTTCTGGATGAACTGGCTTTTCATCTCGTCGAGGTGCTTCAGACGTTGCAGCGCCTCCGCCAACTCCGCAGCGCGCTCCTGCGCCTTGGTGAACAGCCGCGCGTTCCGAATGGCGATGGCGGCCTGATCGGCCAACAGCGAGAGCACCCGCAGCTCGTTTTCGCTGAAACGGTGAGGCTGCACAAACGCCACGTTCATCACCCCGATAACCTCCTGATCGAGGCGTAGCGGAAGCCCTACAATGGCTCCCTCCCAGTCAGCGTCTCTGAACAGCGGGTGTGTGTGGATATCCTCGACGACGATCTGCTTGCCGGAGCGGGCCACCGTGTAGGTCAGTCCGTGGGGGCGAGGGGAGGCGAAGGGGGTCTTATGGACGCCGTTGGCCCAACGGACAGCCCCGAAACGCAGTGTGTCGTCCTCGTACAGAAAGATGTGGGTATCGTCTGCGTTGACCAGATCAAGGGCGTGTTTCAAGATCTCTTGCAGGACGGGTTCCAGCTCCAGGTTGGAGGTCAGGTGTAAACCCGCTTGACGGACGGCTTCCAACTCGCGGCGCCGTTGGCGTTCGGCGATAAAGAGACGCGCGTTCTCCAGAGCGATGGCCGCGTCCGAAGCCAACATCTCCAGCAAGCGTTGATCCTCCGGCGAATAAGCCCGCGGACGGTAGCTCTGCGTGGAGATCATGCCGAAAACGACACCTCGCAGCCGGAGGGTGACCGCCAGGATGGAGCGCACGTGCTCCGGATCGCCGAAGTGGTGGAAATCGATGGCGTTGACGTCGGCGAGCTGTTGCACGTCGGGGATCAGCCGCGAGCGCCCCGTGGCGATGATGTGTCCGCTGAGCCCTCGGTGTTGAGGAATGCGGTGCGGGCGGCGGCGGCGCCCGCGATCCACGAGGTAGGGAAAGTAGATCTCCTCGCGCTCCCTGTCGAGCAGGGCGATGACGAAAGCCTCGCTTTTCATCAGCCGCGCCGTGGTTTTGTGGATGGCGCGGTAGACCTCCTCCGCGTCGGCGCGGATGGAAATCAGCTGCTGACCGGACCAGTGGAGGATGGCCAGCCGCTCGGCTGTGGTCACGGCCTGGTGGTGGAGACGCGCGTTGCTCAAGGCGATGGCGACCTGGTGCGCCACCGAGGTCAGAAAGCGTCGGTGGTCGGGGGTGAAGGCGTGGGCCTTAGAAGAGGAGACCGAAAGCACGCCGATCAGCTGGTCGTGGGCGATCAAAGGGACGCCCAGCCAGGCGCGCCTCTCGGGCTCGTCCAGGGCCTTTTCCTGCTTCGTGTCGGCGACCAACAGGGGGGCGCGGTTGCGGATCACCCAGCCCGTCAGCTCGTCCTCTTCCGGTGAGCGGTGCAGCGTGAGGATCTGAGGCTTCTTTTGCTCCTGCGTGATGGTGAACACGACATCCAGATGCTCCCGCGAGGGCTCGTAGAGCACCAGGTGGAAGCGCTCGGGGGCCAGGAGCGGCTCGATCTGTTCGTAGAGCAGCGTGACGAGCCGTGAGGGATCCAGCACACTGCTCGTTACCAGGGCCGTCTCGTAGAGCGTGGAGAGTTCCTGGGTTTTCCGGCTGGTGGCGGTGAAGAGCTGGGCGTTTTGAATCGCCACGGCGACCTGGTTGGCTAAGAACTCCAGAAGCGCGATTTCGCACATCGTCTTCTCGGGCGGGTGGCGGCAGGTAACGAGCAGGGCTCCGATGATGGCGCTGTTTAGCCGCAGAGGGACGACCATTTCGGCGCTGACCCCCGTTATCCCCACGTCACAGAGGTCGATCATCTCTGTCACGTCGGTGAGGGTGTAGGCTTTCCCCCGATGGATGACATCACCGAGCGGGGTGCCTTCTTCCGGCAGCTCGATGCTCTGCCCCACGCCGCACGCCGGTTGATGGCTGGCGCGGCAGACCAGCCGTCCGTCCTCGATCAGGGCGATCTGCACACCGTCCAGATTGAGGCGCTCCCTGATCAGCTGCACGATAGTGGGGAGCAGCTCCTCCAGATGAAGGATAGCGGTGATCTGCCGGCCCACCTCGTAGATGGTGGCGATGCGTTGCGCTTGCTGCCGGGCTTCGGCCGTGCGGCGGAGGCGGTCGATGGCCGTGGCCAGCTGAGCCGTCAGGGTGATGAGCACCTGTTGATCCACTTCGGAGAAAGCGTCGCGCTCACAGCTCTCCACGTCCACGACGCCGATGACCTCCTCGTTGATCATCAAGGGTACGCACATCTCCGACTGCACCTGGGGGTTGACGGGAATGTAGTAGGGGTTACGGCTGACGTCGCCGGCGCAGACGGGCTCCTTGCTTTGCGCCACGTGGCCGGTGATCCCCCGGCCCAGGGGGACGGCCTCCAGGTGCTTCATGTTGGGGCTGCGGCGGTAGGAAGGATGGAGGGTCAGCACGCCACGCTCCCGGTCGAGGAGCATCACGCCGAAGTTATCGGGACGGAGCAACTCCCCGACGATCCGCGTGGCCCGTTCCAAGAGCGCGTCTTCGTCCGAGGCCTCGGTGCCGGCCAGAGCAATCGCGTGGAGCAGGTCCAGCGTGGCCGACCAGGGATATTCGGGGAGTGCCTGAGGTTTTCTCTCCTGTGACATATTTGATTTGTATCCGTCTTCTTTACGCTGCCTGGGAGCCACTCCTTCTCTGAAAGTATACCATGTTTTTACTTTCTCGGCGAATCTTTGGTTCGGAGGGAGTTAAAGTAAGGTGGGCGTCCGCGTTCCTAACAAGAATGAATGTTGACCTTACTTTTATCCTATTGTCTTGTCAACCGAGTTATGATACAATCGGGACGAGGCTTTAGGTCCTGTAACACGTGCTTGGTGCTCTCGTCTCCCCGTCAACGCCTGGTGACTTTGAGCCTGTGGGTGGTGGCTAAGTGCCTGAAACCCCGATGTTTATATCGGTTGTGCCGGCAAGGCCAATCTCGCGTTCAGCAGCACAAGGAATCTCTTGGAGGTCACTATGATAAAGAGACATCGTTGGTCGGAACAAGGACAAGGCCTGGTGGAGTACGCCCTCATCCTTGTGCTTATTGCGGTCGTGGTCATCGTCATCCTCACCCTGACCGGGTCACAGGTGAACATGGTCTTCGCCCGCATCCTCCTCCAGCTCGAGCACCCTGGGGATTACAGCGGAGATCCGGTGACGGTGGAGCAGATGACCGTCTCTGCCGGCATAGGCTGGGGGGGCACTATTGACGTATCTGCCACAGTTACTCTTGAGGGCGCAAGCGGCTCTCCTCCCATCTGTGTTCGATTCACCGATAGCCGGCATGGTAGCAAGACGGTTTGTGATCCCAATCCTGCCACGAGTTTTCCTCTTAACGGTACGGGCACTGTTGAGGCTTGTGTGATCGGAGTGCAGGGTTACAGCTTACGTGGTACGGTTTGTGGTTCGGATTCCTATCCACCCTGATCTAAAAACGACCTCCGTGCCCGTTTGATAGCGTTTTGCTTGCATACTTCAGGGTGGTTCAGAAACAAGTTGACACTTGGCGTGGGTAGCTTCATCCTGCGCTCCCAGCCCTCCTCTCGGAGGCGGCATTCCACAAACATGTCGGTTCTGGGATGCACGTCATTGTCATCACCCCCGGAGAGGGGGGGCTCCAAGTGAAAATGAAGTAAACTCGCCCTACGGTGCGCGGAGATGAGGTAGCCTTGCATGAAAAGTGCTAACTAACTCCTTGACACCACTGAAAAAAATCGGATTTTTCCGAAACTCGCCACTACATGCGGGAAAATTCGCGGTCAAAACCACTAGATATAGGGGGTGTTTTGCTAAAAATCCGATTTTTAGGACCTTTTTTCAGTAGAGTCAACTCCTTGTATTTTATCCATATCTGGGGGGGACGTCATGACCGGTTTTCGATCTGTCAAGCGTGTTGGATCCAGCATTGTCTGCAGCTCCTATTTTCCACTGAGCGCGTTCCGGCGGCTGATGTTGGCGCTTGGATTGCCATTGGTCTTATTATTGACTTTGTCGTTTTGGATGGCTGCGGAGGCGCAAACTTTGCTTCCCGATGAAGATACGCTTTACGTTGCCCCCTCTGGCATGGATGGCGCCACTTGTCGGCCGACTGCGCCTTGCCGAACGCTCCAGTACGCGCTGGCCCAGGCGTCGCCTGGGGGCGAGATTCGCGTGGCGGCAGGTGTCTACACCGGCAGCGGCTCGGCGGTCATCTCCATCACCAAAGACATCGAACTTGTGGGGGGATTCACCGTTACCAACTGGTTGCAGCCCGATCCGGAGAATAATCATACGGTGCTCGATGGAGAGAACCGCCGGCGGGTGATCTACATTCCTGGGAATTCAACGGTATTGATCTCGGGGTTCCACATTCGTCAGGGGGCTGTCACCAATACACATGGAGCCGGTATCTACAATGCCCAAGGCCTCCTTACACTTAGAGATAGTTTTGTTTACTCAAATACCGTTAATCGCACGGATGGTAGTCCGACGGGTGGTGGTTTTGCGAGTGGTACGGGGAGTGCTCCTGCTATTTCGATGCTTCGGGACAATGTCTTTTATGCTAATGAAGCGTATGTTGGTGGAGCTATCGGCGTTTTGAGTGGCACGCTAACTATTGATCGAAATACTATCTACACGAATCGGGCAACTTACGGCATCGTCTCCGTAACTGATGGGGAGGCTCAGTTAAAAAACAGCTACCTTTACGACAATGAGGTTATTGAGGACGGGGGCGCTTTTGCGATTTTGAGGGGTTCTCTGGAGGTTTTGAATAGCACGTTATACGGGAATACTGCTGGTAACAACGGCGGCGCCGGTTTCATAAATCTTTTTGGAGATGTCGCTATTACTAACACCCTCATCATCAGCAACACCGCCGCCAGCTGGGGCGCGATTGATGGCACGCCCACCTCGGTAGCCTATACGGATTTCTATGGCAACACACCCGATGATTATACCCCGCCAACGGGACAAAACAACCGGACGACCGAAGATCCTGATTTTGTCGATCCCGCCAACGGCGACCTCCGCCTCTCCGCCGCTTCCCCCGCCATCGACAGCGGCGTGGCCCTCCCCGACGTCACCGCCGACGTCTTCGGGCACGGGCGCCCCTTCGGCGGCGGCTGGGACCGCGGCGCGCACGAGTACACCGCCGAGAGCGCCTGCTACGCTCGCGTCGCAGGCGGGCGCGTCTACACCGACGTGCAGGCCGCCGTGGACGCCGCCGCTGCCGGCGATACCGTCCAGATCGCGGGCCTCTGCACCGGCGCGACCCCGCGCAGCGGCGTGACCCAGACCGTCTATCTCAACAAGAGCCTCACGCTCCAGGGCGCCTACACCGTCACCGACTGGACCACGCCGCAGTACGGCCCCACGGTGCTGGACGCGCAGGGGCAGGGGCGCGTCCTCTACGTGACCGGAGAGATCACGCCCACCGTCGATAGCCTCACTCTCACCGGCGGCGCGGCTGACGACGGCGCGGGCGTCTATCTCGGCGCAGGCGTCGACGCGACGTTGACCAACAACGTCCTCTATGCTAATGCAGCCACGGGGCAAGGCGGCGCGCTGGTCAATTTCGGCGCCGTCGATTTGCAGCACAACACCATCTACAACAACACGGCGCTCTCCGGCGCGGCGCTCTCGCACCGCGCGGGCGCGATGACCGTGGAGAACAACATTCTCTACAACAACGTCGCCACCTCCGGCAAAGCCATCGCCATCCGGGATAGCGAGGATGTGCTTAGTTTCTCGGCGGACTATAACGCTCTCTATCCCGCCGACGCCTACGGCGACGCCACCCCCGGCCCGCACGACCGCAACGTCCCCCCGGCCTTTGAGGATGAGGCCGGCGGCGACGTGCATCTCAGCATCGACTCGCCGCTGGTCAACGCCGCCGATCCCGCCTCCGCCGTGAGCCGTGACTTCGAGAACGACGCGCGCCCCTGGGTCTCCCGCGCCGACATCGGCGCCGACGAGCGGCTCTTCCACGCCGCCGTCGACCTGGGCGCCGGCCGGCCGGAGGCGACCTACATCATCGAGCAGGCCGAGTTCGAGCAGATGCGCGGGCGGCCCATCACCTTCACGCACACCTTTACCAACACCGGTTACACGCCTACCCTCTCGGATACCTTTGACGTCACCGTGGACAATCCCGCCGGCTGGGATCTCGTTACCTACGGGACCCTCTCCGACGTGACGTTGGCCTTCGGTGAGATGCACACCTTCTCCGTCGTCGTCACCGTGCCCGCCACCGTCACCCAGGGCTTCTACAACCGCACCTTGATCACCGTGACCTCGCAGACCGGCGCGGGCGCCTACGACACCGCCGTCGACGCTATCGCCAACCCCGGCGTCGAGATCGCGCCCGTCTACAATGAAAACGCCGATCCCGGCGAAGTGCTCACCTACACCCACGTGCTCACCAACGTCGGCCCCGCCGACACCTTCACCGTGACCGTCGATTCGCCCCTGCGCTGGGGGACACCCATCACGCCCGACGTCGAGTCGGTCTTCACCACTACGCTGGCGCAGGGCGAGACGGCCTCTCTCGTCATTGAGGTGGAGGTGCCGGAGACGGCCTCTGTCAACCTGGCCGATAAGATGACGGTGGAGGCGCGGTCCTGGCACTTCGACTATGCCGCCGTCATCACCGACACGACCACGGCCAACCCTACCGTCGGGGACCGGTACGTCGCTCCCGCCGGCAGCGACGCCGGAAACAACTGCACCGATCCTGAAACGCCCTGCGAGACCGTCGAACACGCCTACTACCAGACCTTGCCTGAGGACACCATCAAGATCGCGGTGGGCAGCTACGCGCCCACGGATACGCTCTCGTTGAGGCAGAGCGTCGCCTTGATCGGGGGCTACGTCATCAAAGACGGGGCCTTTGAGTTGCCCGAGACGCTCGATCCGGCGGCGACGGTTCTGGACTTTGGGGGCGTGCAGCGGGGGCTCAACATCAACGCCGACGGCGTTACGGTGCAAGGGCTCACCATCGAGAACGCCGACACGCCCGCCGAGGGGGGCGGTGTGTTCATTCAGCAGGGGACCGACGTCGTGCTGCGGCAGCTGCTGCTCAGCGAGACGCGGGGCTCGCGGGGCGGTGGAATCTACGTTGCGTCCGGTGCGCCCCGGCTGGAGGACGTGGTGATCTCCGGAACCGTGGCGACGGGTGACGGCGGGGGCCTCTACAACGCCGCCGGCAGTGTCATCGTGGACGGCCTGACCATCCAGGGTGCCACGGCGAGCGAGGAGGGCGGCGGTGTCTACAACGCCGGCGCGCTCACGCTGCAGAATGCCTTTGTCATTCGCAGCACGGCAGACGCGGGGGGCGGGATCTACAACGCCGGTTCCCTGGACGCGCTCAACGTCACGCTCTACGGCAACGACGCGGCGACCTACGGCGGCGGCCTTTACGACCACCAGAGCAGCGGCCTGGTCATCTCCAACACGCTGGTCATCTCCAACACGGCGCTGATGGGCGGTGGCCTCTACCGCAACAGCGCCGGCGCACTTCGGGCCGATTACAACAACCTCTGGGGTAACCGCGCCGACAGCGTCCCGCAGAGCAACCTTCCGTCGGGCCCTCACGACCTCTCCGTCGATCCTCTCTTTGTCGATCCGGCGGGCGGCGACCTGCACCTCACCTTTGACTCGCCCTGCCGCGACGTCGGAGATCCCGACACCGCGCTGACCACGGACTTTGAGGACGATATCCGGCCCAGCGACCAGGGCTACGACCTGGGGGCCGATGAGGTCGGCGGCTGCCTGGCCCGCGTCGCCGTGCCCAATCCCGATCCCGACACCGCGCCCTCTGAGCCTTACATCCCCGTCAGCGGGATCTTGGGCAGCGTGCAGGAGGCCGTGGATCTGGCCGAGCCCGGGCAGATCGTGCAGATCTCCGGCATCTGTCGGGGCGCGCAGCCGCGCCTGTTGGAGGGCGAGACGCTTTCTCAGACGGTCTTGATCACCCAGAGTCTCACGCTGTTGGGTGGATATCCGCCCACCTTCGAGGAGCCTGATCCTGAGAACCCCGAGCCGACCTATCTGGACGCACTGGGCCTGGGCCGCGTGCTCGTCGTGGCGCAGCCGACCACGGAGACCGTCACGGTCGCCGTCTCGCGCCTGACGTTGCAGGGCGGCGAGGCGGGCAGCGCGCGGGGCGGCGGCGTCTATCTCCACAGCGGCGAGCTGCTGCTCACCGATCTGACGGTGGTGGAGAACCGGGCTGCCGAGGGTGGTGGCCTCGCCAACGAGGCGGGCCGGCTGACACTGGGCGCCGTTGACGTGACGACCAACACGGCCTCGCTCTCCGGCGGCGGTCTCTACAACCGCCCCCTTGCCGAGACGGTCACCGTCAGCCCGACCCGCTTTATCTCCAACACGGCGGGAACCTCCGGCGGCGGCCTTTACAACGCGGGTGCGCTGGATCTGTGGAGCGGCATCGTGCTGCGCAACACGGCCCGGCGCGGCGGTGGGCTTTACAACACCCAGGCGTTGACGCTGGTCAACACCCTGGTGGTCAGCAACACGGCCTCGCTCTCCGGCGGCGGGCTCTACAACGACGCCGAGGCGCTGGTGGTGCGCCACGATACCTTCTTCGGCAATCGCGCCGGGGAGCAGGGCGGCGGCATCTACCATGACGCTGCAACCGGCGCGCCGCTGATCAACAGCACGCTTATCATCCGCAACACGGCGGGGGCGTCGCTGGGCGGCGGCGGCATTTACAGCGCCGACAGTGACCCCGATTTCGGTTACAATGGCCTCTTCGGCAACGCGCCCGGCAACTACGGCGGCGGCTTGCAGGCGGGGGATGGCTACGGCACGCTCCCGCCGGCCGACCCGCAGTTTATCTCGCTGGATCCCGACTCGCCGGATTTCCTGCGCCTGGCGGAAGGCTCCCCGGCGGAGGACACCGGCGATCCCACCAGCCCCATCCCGGTGGATATCGATGGCGCGCCGCGTCCCTCCAACCAGGGCTTCGACATCGGCGCCGACGAGATCGGCGATTGCTACGTGCGCATCAACGGCCTGCCGCCGACCTACGGCAGCGTCCAGCGCGCCATCAATGACGCGAACGTGGGCGACACGCTCTTCATCGCCGGGACGTGCAAGGGCGCGCCGCCCGCCGCCGACGGCGGCGTTGAAGTCCGGCAGACGGCTTTCTTCACCAAGTCGCTCGCGCTGCGTGGCGGATACACGCCGGAGGATTGGGAGACCTCCAAGCCCACGGTCTACACCACCACGCTGGACGCGCTGGGTCGAGGGCGCGTCGTCTACGTGACCCACAGCGCCGTGGTCAGCATGACGGGCTTACTGCTGCAGAACGGCGCGGCGGACCTCGGCGGCGCCATCTACGTGGGCGATGGCGTCTTCACGCTGACGCAGAGCACGGTGGCCTCCAGCACGGCGGAGCTGGGCGGCGCGCTCTACAACGCCGGCGGCACGGTCCACGTGGTGGGCGAGACACGCCTTCGCACCAACGCGGCCGACGACGGCGGCGCGATCTACGCAGCCGGTGGGATGACCCACGTGGGCGGCGAGAGCGCGCTCTTCGCCAACACGGCGACCAATGCGGGCGGCGGCGTCTTCCACGCGTCCGGCGATCTCTTGCTGGACGGCGCGCTGCTCCACGATAACACGGCGAGCGGTGAGGGCGGCGGCGTCTACCACGGGGCCGGCGCGGCGACGGTGCAGAACACCATGTTCTATCGCAATACGGCGGTTCAGGGCGGCGGCGTCTTCCACGCGGCCAGCGGCACGGACCTGACGGTGAACTTCAACACCTTCTACGCCAACGCAGCGACGGGCGAGGGCGGCGGCCTCTACACCGCCGACACCGCGCCCGTGATCAAGAACACCGTCTTCGCTACCAACACGGCGACGACGGGCGAGGCCATCTACAGCGCGCAGAGCGGCTACACGACGGCCGGTTACAACGACGTCTTCCCCTGGTCGGGGAATGCCTATCATAACACCACCGGCCCCGGGGATTTCCAATTGGAGCCGGGTTTCGTCGACGCGGCGGCGGGCGACCTGCGGTTGCGCGACGATTCGCCGCTGCTGGACCGCGCCGCTCCCGACGCGACGCTGTTGCACGACTTCGAGGCGCACCTGCGGCCCGCTGATCAGGGCTTCGACGTCGGCGCCGACGAGCGCTACGGCTGTTGGGCGCGCATTGTGCGGGGGACGGGACAGGATCAGGAGATTTTGGGCCCGTACGGCAATCCGCAGCTGGCTATCGGCAACAGCCAGGAGGGCGACGTGATCCAGGTGACGGTGGGCGATTGCCTGGGTGTGCATGCCTACGACGGTCTCTCTCAGACGGTCCACATCCCTTCCAATCTCGCGCTGACCATGGAGGGAGGGTACACTCGCGACTTCAGCGGTTTCTTCACGCACGCCACCTATCCCACGCTGGACGAGGCGACGGTCTTCGATCCCCGGGGGGCAGGACGCGCGCTGCTTGTCGCCACGGACGCCTTGACGCTCAGCCGCGTCAGCCTGGTGCACGGTGACGCGGCAGGGCAGGGTGGGGAGGGCGGCGGCGTTTTCTTCACCACCCATCCGGTCGAGGTCACCTTCTTCAACGTGGATTTCTACACGAACACAGCCACGTACGGCGGCGCGCTCTATCTGCCGGGCGGTGAACTGCTGATCGAGGAAAGTATCGCGGAATACAACACCGCGACGGACGGCGGCGCTTTCTACCAGGCCGGCGGCGTGTTGACGGTCACCCGCCAGTCGGCGATTCAATACAATAGCGCGGGCGAAGACGGGGGTGCGCTTTATGTCGAAGGCGGACATGCCCGACTCCTGGACGAGGTTTGGATGGCGCAGCTCTGGGCCCACAACACGGCGGGCGATCGGGGAGGGGCGCTTTACGTGGCCGACGGCGGGCAGGCTACCGTGACCTACAACCACTTCGCGGCCAACGACGCCGATGAGGGTGGGGCTTTTTACAACCGGGGCACGCTCCTGGTGGAGCACGCGCGGGTCCGCGAGGGGCAAGCAGAAAGAGGTGGTGGGTTGTACGCCTCCAGCGGGGGCGAGACCACGGTGGATCGGGGCACGCATTTCTTCTTGAACAGCGCCGGGGAGGGTGGGGCGATTTACAACAACGGCAACGATCTGACGCTCTACAACACGCTGATTTACACCAACACCGCCGCGAAGGGCGCGGGTTTCTATAACGGCGGCGGCTCGCCTGACGTGATCCACAATACTTTCCACAAGAACGTCGCCGGAGAGCGGGGCGGCGCGATCTACGTTGACAGTGGCAGCCCCATGGTCAAGAACAATATCTTCGACCAGAACGAGGCCGCCGTTGAGGGCAGCGCCGTCTACGCCGTGGATGCGGATCCGGCGTTGAGTTTCAACAACTATTGGCCCGCCCCCGCTGCGTCCCAGGTGGTGGGTGACAACGACGATGAGGCTTTTAACCTCCCGCCACGCTTTGTGGACGCATCGACGTATGATCTGCATCTCAGTGAGGACTCTCAGTTGATCGATATCGCGGCCTCCACCTCGCTGGATCATGACATGGACGGGCATCCGCGGCCCATCAACACCGCCTCGGACGTGGGGGCCGACGAGTACGCCGAGTGTCTGGTCAAGAACACGCGTACCGCTGAGATTTTCGGACGCATCCAGACGGCGGTGGACGCTGCCGAGAGCGACGATGTGCTCTACGTGGCCTACGGTGTTTGTTACGAATCGCTCACCATCGATAAAAACATCAGCATTATAGGCGCCTATCAGAAGAATTTCGGCGGCCGGGTGGAGGGCTATGAGCCGGTCACCTTCGTCGACGCCGGTTATCACGACGACCGCGTGGTGACGTTGAGCGACAACATCAACGTGATCGTCGAGCGGGTGACCTTCCGAAACGGTGAGACCTCGGGGGACGGCGGCGGGCTGTATGTGGGGTCGGGTACCTCTTTGGACATGGATTTCTCGGCGGTCAGGAGCAACGAAGCCGGAGGGCACGGTGGCGGTATCTACAGCGAGGGCGCGATCAACCTCAGCAACACCAATCTGGATGACAACGTGGCCGAGTCCCACGGCGGTGGGCTGTACGTGGCAGCGGGGAGCACAGCCTATGTCGGCGGGCACGGTGCGTCCTACAACGTCGCCGGAGGCAGCGGTGGCGCGATTTACGTGGCGGACGGCGCGACCTTCAGCGCGGGGAACTATGGGATCTCCGGCAATGTGGCCGGAACTGACGGCGGCGGACTCTACAACACCACCGACGGCGCCGTGCTGACCAACTTGGGTTTCACCCGCAACTCGGCCGGAGATGAGGGCGGCGGACTCTACAACACCGGCGACAACGTCGAACTCTGGCATATGACCAATCGCCTCAACGATGCTGATACGCGCGGTGGCGCGCTCCGCAACACCGGCGCGGAGCTTACAATCCGCGCCAGCATCATCGCCTCCAATGCCGCGCCGGAGGCGCCGGGCATCTCCGGGAACGCAGACGTACAGCATTCCCTCTGCTGGGATAACGACTGTCCTCTTCCCGGCAGCGGCAATCTGGAGGCCGATCCGCGCTTCGATCCGCTCTGGGTGGGTTTGCACTACACCTCTCCCGCCATTGACACGGTGCCGGAAAGTGTCTCCACGGTGTTGTGGGACGTCTCGCTCAACACCCGGCCTCAGATCTGCATCCGCGACATGGGCTACCAGGAGTACGTGGTGGGCAAGCGGGAGTTGGCCTGGGGCGATTTGCCGGAGGAACGCTCGCTCCTGCCGGGCGAGGTGGTCACGCAGACCTTCTCCTTCGTCAACGCCAGCGAGCACTGGATCTTCGACGACGACGAGGACAGTTCCCTGGGGCCGGGCACCGGCTATACCGAGACGGTCACCGTCGATCTGGGCAGCCCGCGGGGGTGGTCGGTGTTGGGCGACGTGACGGGCGTCTCCAACTTATCGCTCACCGCCGAGCAGGCGACCTTCGACGTGGGGCCGGGTGACCGCGCCACCATCCACGTGCGCATCACCATCCCGCCCACGCAGACGGCGTCGCTGGTGGAGGATCCCACGACTTACGAGAGTTTGACGCTGGATTATCAGGCTTCCTGGGGCTGTGATGGGGACGAAAGCCCTCCGCCCCCCGCCGGTCAGAAGGCGTTGACTGTCTACGTCGCCGAGTACCGCGCCTTCACCATCGGTCCCGACAACGACGGCGCCGCCCTGCCCGGCGAGACGCTGACCTATACGCACGTGCTCACCAACCAGAGTAACCTCACCGGCACCTTCTATCTCTCCCCCAAGGCCGGGTTCTACGGCGTGGGGCGCATTGTCGCGCCGACCTCGCCTCTGCAACTGGGGCCCTGGACGACGCAGACGATCACCATCGCCGTGACCATCAATCCGGAGGCGGCGGCCGGGCTCTCGGACATCACCTACGCCGTCGCCCGCCTGGACGGAGGCGAGAATGCCGCGGACGTGGTGCACTCGGCGGCCAACACCACGCAGATCGGGGCCATTTCCGGCGTGCGCTACGTGGCGCCCAACGGGCAGGACTCCCTGGTCGACGAGACCACGGGCGATCGGCCGGACGCCGTCGACGTGCCCGACAACAACTGCACCCAGCCGGAGACCGCCGGCCCTTGTCGCACACTGCAGTGGGCCCTGACGCAGGCGCAGGACGGCGACGAGATCCGCATGGCGACGGGCACCTACTCCGATACCATCACCCGGACCCTCGGCGGAGGGCAAATCGTCACGCAGGTGGCCCATATCGATCAGAACGTGACCATCCACGGCGGCTACGCGACCACGGATTGGGACGCCGATCCGCCCGATCACCTGACGCATCCCACGATCCTGCAACCGGCGGCGGGCCGCGCGCTCTACGTCACGGGCGGCGAGGTGACGCTGGAGCGACTGACCCTGGCCGGGGGCGACGCCACCGGTCAAGGCGGCGGCCCCTCGGATGAGGACGCGGGCGGCAACCTCTACAACGCGGGCGCGACGCTCACGCTCAACGCGCTGGACGTGCGGGACGGCCGCGCCACGCTGGGCGCCGGTCTCTACCACGGCGGCGGCGATCTGACGCTGACCAACAGCCTGATCCGCAAGAACGGCAGCTATCTGAGCCAGCGGGGTGGTGGGCTCTATCTGGTCGACGGTGAAGTGACTGTGCTCAATAATGCCTTCTCTGAGAACCAGGTGATCTATGATGGCGCTGCGCTCTATGCGGGCAGCGGTAATCTTTCCATCACCAATACGATCTTCCTCAATCACGATAGCGGTGGGTCCGAGGAGCCGGAAGGGGCGCATGCCGCCGTCCATGCAGAGACGGGCACGGCCTTCTCGGCGGATTACAATCTCTATTGGAGCAACAGTCTGGCGGACGTCAGCGGGGTTGCTTCCAAGGGTGGGCATGTGGTTGAAAGCGATCCGCTGCTTGATGGGGCATTCTATCCAGACGCTGCCTCCCCGACGCGCGACGTCGGCGATCCGCTCACCGACCTGGGCCTGGTGCCCCTGGACTACGCCAACACCCCCCGCCCGCAAGGGCCACGGGTCGATATCGGCGCCTACGAGTACGTGGTGGTGCCGCAGTTTGAGTTCGAGCCGTCCTACGAGCGCACGCTGAGCCCCGGCGAGACAACGGCCTACGTTCACACACTCACCAACACCGGCGAGTTCACCGACACCTACGACATCGCGGTCACCGGCAGCGCCTGGCTCGATGCTTTCGCGCCGGCCGTGGTGCTGGACCTGGCACCGCAGGCCGCCGCCCAGGTTGTGGTCACCGTCACCGTGCCGTCTGACGCGGGCGGCCAGGAGGATCTGGCGACGGTCATCGCCACGTCGCGGGGCGTCGGTCGCCCCTCGGCGACGGTGACGGATCGCACCGTCGTGCGCTTCACCCCCGGCGTGGAGATCGCGCCGGATAACGAGGACCGCACGCTGCCCGGCGCGCCGGTTCTCTACACGCACACCGTCACCAACACCGGCGACGGCCAGGACACCTTCACCGTCACGCACGAAGCGCCGGGGGGCTGGACGGTGGCGCACGTCGAGACGCTCGCGCTGGGGGCGGGCGGAACGACCACGTTGGATGTGACCGTCACGCCGCCGACGCAAGCGCTCAGCGGCACCGTGGAGCCTATCACGCTCACCGTCACTTCGGCCTACAGTGAGGCGGTGGCCGCCTCGGCCGTCGACGTCACCACCGTCGAGCGGGTGCGCGGTCTGCTCTTCGCCGGCGACCGTTCCAGGGACCTCACCGACGAGACGGCGGTGACCTACACCCACACGCTGACCAACACCGGCAACTACACCGACACCTTCGCCTTCGCCTGGGCGAGCACGCGGGCGTGGGGGCAGACGCTGGGCGCGCCGACGAATCCCGTGGACGTGGGGCCGTGGGCGTCGATCCCCGTCACCTTCGCGCTGACCAGCATCCCGCCGAACAGCGGCGGTCAGCAGGACGTGACGGTGATCACGGCGACCGTCGCCGGCACGACCCTCGCGGACGCGGTGACGGATACCACGTCGGTGCTGCCGACCTACGACTTCTCACTGGAGCCGCCTTCCCGTGCGCGGGTCTCGACGGCGCCCAACACCGTGGTCTACACGCACACGCTCACCAACCTGGGCAACGTGGCCGACGCCTACAGCCTGGCAGTGGAAAACAGCGAGGCCGATTGGCCGCCGCCGGCAGTCTCACCCGCCTCGGTGGACGATCTGGCGCCCGAAGCCAACAGGACTATCACCGTGACGGTCACCGTGCCGACGGATGCGGTGGCGACCAACGTGACGACGCTCACGGTCACCTCACTGAACGACCCCACCGGCCTGACGCGCCGGGCCGTGGATACCACGTTCGTGGAAGGCCCCGCCGATCTGACGATCAGCAAGACGGCGTCGCCCTCCGCTCCCGCGCCCGGCGATCTCATCACCTACACGCTCACCGTCACCAACGGCGGGGAATCCGCTTCCGGCGTCGAGATCACCGACGTGCTGCCCGACGCGGTCGCCTATCAGGGCGCGGCTTTCGTCGCGCCCGCCGATGGCACCGTGCAACCTTCTGGTCAGACGGTGACGTGGGTC
Source organism: Anaerolineae bacterium (assembly GCA_049975525.1). Classification (GTDB taxonomy): domain Bacteria; phylum Chloroflexota; class Anaerolineae; order B4-G1; family SLSP01; genus G713. The sequence continues at coordinate 27,187 of JBNGCW010000019.1, read as the reverse complement.
CTCAGCGGTACATTGGACACCGACGCCTCGGTCCGGGTCACGGTCTCCGGGCGGGTTGACAGCCCGCTGGCCGACGGCACGCCGCTGCTCAACGAGTACAGCGTCACGGCGGCCAACGATCCCGTGGGCGCGAGCGGCGTGTTGACCACCTACGTGCAGGCGACCAACGCCATCACGTTGCGCAAGACGGTCACGCCGACGCTGGTGCGCGGCGGCGGGACGGTTACCTACACCCTCACGTTGACCAACACCGGCAACGGCGTGCCCACGGTGGGCATCACCGATACGCTGGCGGCCGGCTTCGATCCGCCCACGTTTACGGCCACTCGGGTGGTCACCGGCGACGGCGGCACGGCTACCCTGGTCTTCACGGCGACGGCGCCGCTGACGCCCGGCGTGCACTATAACGAGACGGTCACGGCGACCTACGGCGCGACGGATGTCGTCCTCTCGCACACGGCGCCGGTGACGGTCACCGGCCCGGCCTGGGCCGTCGCCAAGACGGTGGAGCCGACGGGGACGGTGCGGCCGGGCGCTGCGCTGACCTACACGCTTACCGTCACCAACGTGGGAGCGGTGGAGAGTTTGGGCGTCTACACCGTCACCGACGTCTTGCCGGATCAGACGCACTTTGTGAGCGCCTCCGACGGCGGGACGTTGGACGGGACGACGGTCACGTGGACGGGCAGCGCGCCGCTGGCCCCGGGTGAGGCGTTAACCTACACTTTCCTCGTGACTGTCACCCGTCCGCTCACCGACGGCGTCGTCATCAGCAACGACGCTTACGGTGTCGAAGGCGGCGACGCGGCCCCGGTCACGGGCTCGCCGGTCGTCGTCACGGTAGATGCGCCGGCGGCTCTCTCGCTGACCAAAGAGGCGTCGGCGGAGACGGTGGCGCCGGGCGACACGCTGCTCTACACGCTCACCGTCGCCAACGACGCGGCGGCTTACGGTCCGGCGCTGAACGTTGTGATCACCGACGCACTGCCCGCTGAGGTGATTTACCAGAGCATGGGCTTTGTTCCCCCGGCAAGTGGCGCCTTCACCGACACGGGAACGCCGCTGATCTGGACGCTGGACGATCCGCTGGCGGTGGGCGCCTCGGCGCAGGTCACCGTCGCCGGACAGATCGCCAGCCCGCTGGCCGACGGCACGGCGCTGACCAACACCGCCGGCGTCACCGCTGACAACGAGCCGGTGGGCGGCCCGGCGACGCACGTTGCCACGGTGCAGGCGAACAACGCCATCACGCTGAGTAAGGCCGTCGCGCCAAACCGCGTGGCAAGCGGCGGTACGGTCACGTATACCCTCACCCTGACCAACAGCGGCAACGGCGTGCCCACGGTGGAGATCACCGACACACTGGCGGCGGGCTTTGATCCGCCCATGTTCTCGGAGACGGTCGTTGTCCCCGGTGGTGGGACGCCGGTCACGGTGGCATTTGCCGCCACGGCGCCGCTGACGGAGGGCGTCTACGTCAATCCCGTCGTCACGGCCACCCATAACAGCCAGATCGTGACGCTGACGGAGAGCGCACCGGTGACGGTGGTCGTCCCGCAGGTGGCGGTCGGCAAGACGGCGGCGCCCGATCCGGTGCAGGCCGATGCCACGCTGACGTACACGATCCGCGTCACCAACACGGGGGAGATCCCGCTCACGGCGGTCGAGGTGGCGGATATGCTGCCCGTGCAGGTGAGCACGGGCGATCCCACCACGTGGTCGGTGGGTGTGCTGAACCCCGGCGAGGTCTGGGTGCAGACGCTGCCGGTCACCGTCGGCTGGGGCTACAGCGGCACGCTGACCAACACCGTCGCGGTAAGCACGGCGGAGGGCGCGACAGACGTCTATTCGATGGCCTCGCTGGCCCAGGTCACGCCCGCTATCGAGATCGAGAAGCGCGTCGATCCCCCGGTGGTGGAGGCAGGCGCTCCGCTGACGTACACGATAACCGTGACGAACACCGGTAACGTCGCTCTGACCCCCACGGTGACGGATACGCTGCCCGGTGCGGTGACGCCGGGCGCTCCGCTGACGTGGACCTTTGTGCTGGATGAGGCCACCCGCGTCTGGCAGGAGACCTTCGTGGTGACGGCGGCCTGGGGCTACAGCGGTACGCTGGAGAATCGTGTCGAGGTGACGGCGCCGGAGGGCGCGTGGGCGCAGGATGCGGTGACGTCAAATGTGATAGCTGAACCCGATCTGGTGGTTGCCAAGCAGGTAGCGCCGGGCGATGTGGTGCGGGCCGGGGAGACGGTGACCTACACGCTCGCCGTGACGAACACCGGCGGTCTTGCGCTCCATGCGACCCTCACGGATACGCTCCCTGCGCAGGTTTCGCCGACAGGCGTGCTGACGTGGACGGCGCTGTTAGACGAGCCGAACGAAGTCTGGACGACGTGGTTCACGGCGACGGTGGACGCGGAGTACGCCGGGCCGCTGACCAACACGCTGGCGGTGTGGACGGCGGAGGGTGTCGGCGGTATGGCCGACGTCACGGTCGCTGCGGAGGTTTCCATCACGGGCCTGGATGCGATGAACGACAGTCCGACGCCGCTAGGTGAGACCACGACACTGACGGCGACGGTGGAGAGCGGCAGCAACGTGACCTATGCCTGGGACTTCGGCGATGGGACGGGCGCGGCCGGCGCGGTGGTGACGCACACCTATCCCGCCGTGGGTGTCTATGAGGCCGTGGTGACGGCGACCAATGCCGTAGACGTGGTCACGGCGACGACGATGGTCACGGTCACGGAGGTGCCCATCGCCGGCTTGCAGGCCTTCAACGACAGCCCCACGCTGCTGGGGCATGTGACCACGCTTTCGGCGACCGTCGAGACGGGGTCCGGCGTCAGGTTCGCCTGGGATTTCGGCGACGGTGCGAGCGGGAGCGGCGCCGTTGTCCCCCACGTCTACCCGGATGTGGGAGCGTACACGGCGACGGTCACGGCGACGAATGCGTTCAATCAGCAGGTGGCAACGACGGAGGTGACCATCGTCGAGGCGCCGACCTATCTCGTCTACTTGCCGCTGGTGTTGCGGTCGTACACATCCAACGCGCCGGATCTGGTGGTCACCGATTTGACGGTGACGCCGGAGGGCGGCGCGTATCGCGTCAGCGTCACGGTGCGAAACCGGGGGCCGCAGCCGGTGCTCTACGGCAATAACTTCTACGTCGATCTCTACGTGGACCGGGGGCCGGAGCCGCTGGTGCAGGGCGATGTCTTCTGGGGCGCGCAGGGTGATTGGTTTGATGTGGGCGCGAGTTACACGTTTACGGAGACGCTTACCCTGCAGGCCGGGACACACCGGCTCTACGCCCAGGCGGATACGGACAACACGGTGGTGGAGTCCAACGAGGGCAACAACACCATCGGCCCGGTGGAGGTGAACGTGCCGGTCGGGGTGCAGGGGACGGGTGAGCACGAGCCGCCGTCCACGCCGCCAGCGACGGGGCCGCGTCCCACGCCGACGGCCATGCCCCAGGATTGACGTGGAACTTGAGGGGCGAGGCCCGGCGGTTCTCTGAAAAGAGGTTTTCGCCATTTACAGGTTTGTGCTACAATAAGGTAAGTTAAGGAGCTGGAGATCGGCTACCCACGGAGGCTTCGATGATCCGTCACACTCGAAAATCGCTGCTCTGGATTGGGACGTTGGCGTTGCTTTGCGCCGTGGTTGTGGTGTGGAACGGAGGCGGGCGCGCCACGCGGGTAGAGGCGCAGCGTCCCACGCCGACGAACGTGCCGCCGGAGACCGAGGAGCCGCGCCCCTCGCCGACGGAACCTCCCACCGCCACGCCAGAGCCTCCAACTGTGACGCCAGAGCCTCCCACCGCGACCCCAGTGCCTCAGGAACCGGAGCCGCCTCCCCCACCGCCGCAGCCCGGCGGTGAGCAGGCAGAGCCCACGGAGACAGCGACGGTCACGCCCACGGTGGTGGTCAACGGCGAACGGCTGCCGCTCACCGGTGTAGGCGCCTCTTTGATGTTGGTGGGGCTGGTGTTGTTAATGGTGGTGCTGATCGTGCGCCCGCTGCGCAAGCGGCTCCAAGAACGACGCTGAAGGGGGCTCGAGCGAGGAAAGCCAAAGCAAAACGCTTTGGCTTTCTGTGTAGTAGTTTACATACCTTTGTGGGGACATATCGATGGGATGACAGGCCTCCGCTCAGGCTGCGTCGCCGACTACGAGCGGAAGGTTTGTCGTTAAACCGGCGGATGAGTTTTCTACCCACTGTTCTGCGTAGACTCTGTGTAGTCAGGGGCGGTTTTGCCCTCACGAGGCGGGGTCATTGACGAAGAAGGGGAGAGTTGATTCGTGACATTTCAAGGGGGTAAGCAATGCAGCACTTCGATATTCTGAGACGGGCTTGGGAGAAGACATGGCGCTATCGGGCCTTGTGGATCTTCGGGTTGCTGGTGGCGTTGACGGCAGGGGGGGGTGGCAGTGGTGGAGGAGGCTGGAGCGGCGGTAGGCATCCGGGCGGCCCTCCTCAGTTCTTCAGGGGTGGCGGATTTGACCTGCCGGAGCCGCTGGTCGGCTTCCTGGTGGCGTTTGTGGGTGTGCTCCTGATCCTTTTCATCCTGTTTGCCGTGGTCTTTGCTTTGCTGGGGACCGTCGCTCGCTACGTGGGGGACAGCGCGCTGATGCAGCTGGTGGACCGCGAGGAGGCCGAGGGGACGAGGCCTACGCTCGCCGCCGGTTTCCGCCTGGGATGGTCGTCCGCCACGCTGCGGCTCTTTGTCGTCGATCTTGTGGTGGGTGTGCCCGTCGTCGTGATGGCCCTCGTGCTCATCCTGCTGGCCGGCGCGCCCCTTCTGCTCTGGCTCACCCGCGACGTGGCGACCGGTGTCACAGGGACGGTGCTCGCCGTGCTCCTCTTCGTCCTCGTGGTGCTCTTTCTCCTCTTCATCGGCATGGTTGTGGGGCTCTTCCGCCCGTTCTACCAACGCCGCAGCGTGTTGGGGGGGCGGGGCGCCTTTGCGGCCATTGGCGAGGGGGTCACGCTGGTCATCCGCCACTTTGGCGACGTGTTGTTGATGTGGTTGATCATGTTCTTCGTCAACCTCTTCGCTCAGCTGTTGCTGGTGATCCTCGCGCTGTTGTTGGTGCTGGTGGTTTTGCTGATCTTCGGACTGCCGGCCCTGGGCATGGGTTGGATGCTCTCCGCGCTTTTCGATACCTATGTGGGATACGGGTTGGCGTTCCTGGGGACGATTCCCTGGATTTTCACCCTGGTCCTCTTGCCGTCGCTGTTGGCACGGGCGATCTTTGAAACCTTCAAGTCCACAGTATGGACGCTTACGTATCGGGAGCTGGTGGGGAGGGAGCAAGCCCTTCAGGAGGGGTAGAGATGCAAAAGGAGAGGGAAAGAGGGCGGCTGCCCGTGCGTCGTCTGACGCTTTACAAGCACGGCGTGGGGTTTTTCGAGCGCGGGGGGACGTTTGAGGGGGAACGGCTGCGGTGGACTTTCCGGCGTGACGAACTCAACGACGTGCTTAAAAGTTTCACCGTGGTCGATCAAAGTGGGGGGCGGGTGTTGGGCGTGGACTACGCGACGCCCCAATCGCGGGAGTCCCGCCTCTCGGGCTGTGCCGTCAGGCCGACGGCGGATAGCGCGCTGCAGGCGCTGCTCGTGGATCTGCGCGGGCAACGGGTGCGGTTGTTGCTTGATCAGGGGGAGACGTTGACGGGCAAGGTGGTGGGCTTAGATGTGGCTTCGGAGCAGGAGCCCCTCTCCACGACGCTGGTTTCGGTGCTTAGCGATGAGGCGCCGGAGGTGCACGTTGTGCCCCTGGGTCGAGTTCAGGGCGTGGTGCTCCTGACGGACGAAGGGCGCGAAGACCTGCGCTTCTTCCTCGAGACGCTCGCCGACAACGAAGAGATTCAGACGATCACGGTGCGCCTGACGCCGGGGGCGCACGATCTCTCCATCGGCTACTTGGCCCCGGCGCCGACGTGGCGGGTCAGCTATCGTCTGCTCGCCGAGCTCGACGAGGACGGTCAGGGGGAGGCTTTACTGCAGGGGTGGGGGATCTTCGACAATCAGCTGGAGGAAGACCTGGAGGAGGTCGCCGTGACGCTGGTGGCGGGCATGCCTCTCTCCTTCGTCTACGACCTCGCTACACCGTTCACGCCCGAGCGTCCGGTGGTGAAAGAGGAGGCGCGGGTGACGCCGCAGCCGGTCTCCGTGGCGGCAAAGTTGAGTGCGGCTCCGGCGCCTGAGCCGACGCGGGGGATGGAGGCGATGCAGGAAGACCCGACCTTTCTGCACCGGCGGACGGCGGCGGAGACGATGGTCGCCCAGGCCCGAGGTGAGACGTTAGGCCACCTCTTCGCCTACGTGGTCGAGACGCCGGTGAGCGTGGGGCGCGGGCAGACGGCGATGGCGCCTATCCTTTCTCACACCCTGCGCTGCGAGAAGGTATGGGTATACAATGCTGAGCAGCTGACACGACATCCGGTGGCCGTGCTGCGTTTCACGAATGCCGGGGGGTTCACCCTGGAGCGCGGACCGGTGACGGTTTTGGAGGCGGGCACTTACGTTGGAGAAGCGGTGTTGCCTTTCACGCCGGTCGGCGGCGAGGTCACCGTGCCTTATGCGGTGGAGCTGGGCGTTTCCGTGCGCGAGAAGAGCGGTAAGCATCGCACGATGCACGGATTGCAGATCAAGGATGGGTATCTGCTCTTTGAGGAATGGGACGTGCGTTGGCGCACCTATCAGGTGAGCAACCACACCGAGGAGCGTCTTCGGTTGTTGATTGAGCATCCTCGCTCGGAGCGTTACGCGCTCTTTGACGTCCCGGAGATTGAGGAGCGTACGGAAACGCACGTGCGCTTTGCGGTCGAGGTGGAGGGCGGGGGGGAGACCTCCTTGCGCCTTAAGGAACGCCGGCTGGTGCATCGCCGGGAAGAGATCCGCGGTCAGTCCTACCAGAAGCTGCAGGGGTACGTTCAAGGGGGCCTGATCGATCGTGCCACGTTGGACCGTCTCGCAAAGCTGCTCATGCTTTGGGATACCTTGGCCGACTACGAGGGACGTTTGGAGGAGATGGCCGCGGAGCGTGAGAAGCAGTACCGTGCTCAGGAGCAGATCCGCGCGAATCTGGAGACGCTCTCGCAGACGGGCAAGGAGGGCGCTCTGCGGGCGCGCTACGTGCAGCGGTTGGAGCAGAGCGAGGAGACGTTGCAGGATCTGACGTCCCGTGAGGCGCATCTGAAGCAGGAGATCGAGCGGGTGAAGGTAGACATTGCGCAGCGGCTGGAGGCGCTGGAGGAGGCGTAAGCCACGTAGGCTGGGGGGGATGCGGGAGAGAAAGAAACATGAGGGGAAGCCCCCTGCGGCGTTTGAGCCACCCTGGACCTGCTTCGTTGGCCCGGTCTCCGGGCGAAGTGGCGTGCCTGCTTGAGTATAGTATAATGGTGAAAGATGGCAGAGCCCAGCTCGTAAGTAAAAGGAGTGTCAGATGACTCAAAAAACAGTATCCGCGTTGGTGTTGATCGTTGTGTTGGTCTTGGTCCCTTTGACTGCCTGCAATCGGTCCGCTGCCCCTGATCTTTTGGAAGCAGAGGATGAGCTGATGCAGCAGGCGGCGTCTGAGGTGGAAGAACCGACCCAAGCGCCGACCTATACACCGACTGTAGAACCTACGGAAGAGGCGACGGAGGTGCCCACGGCCACGCCCACCGCAGTGCCGACGGAGGAGATCACCCCGGAGCCCACCGAAGAGGCAACAGAAGCGCCTACCGAGGAGGCCACAGAAACACCGACGGAAGAGGTGGTCGATGTCACGGTCGAACCGACGGGGGATGGCACCCAACACGTCGTCAAGGCCGGCGAGAACCTCTTCCGCATTGCTTTGCGCTACAACACAACGGTAGAAGCACTGGCGCAGGCCAATGGTATCACCAACCCGGCTTTGATCTACGCGGGGCAGGTGCTGACCATCCCCGGCGGTCAATTCCAACCGCAGCCGCAGCCGGGTACGGGGGAGCGCGTCCACGTGGTGCAGCCGGGCGAAAATCTTTTCCGCATCGCGCTGAAGTACAATTACGATTACTATTATCTGGCGCGGTACAACAACATCGACAATCCTGCTTTGGTGTACGTGGGACAGAAGATTTTGATCCCCGCTCCGTAGTTTGTGGTAGAGATCACCAGTCTGAACAACGAACGCGTCCGGCGGGTGCAGGCGCTCCAGCGCAGCACCCGTCGTCGCATGCGGGCGGGTGCGATGGTGATTGAGGGCTTGCGGCTTGTTCGTGAAGCTGTCCGGTCCCCTGTTGAAATCGCCGAAGCTTTCTACACGGCGGCCTTTGCATCCGATTCCAGAGGGGCGGCGCTTTTAGAGAGGCTGGAGAACCGCGCCGATACACTGCTCCTTGTCACCGAGGAAGTGATGGCGCTGATGTCCGACACAGAGACGCCTCAAGGCATTCTCGCCGTTCTTCCGATCCCCGACTTGCCGGACGACGCTGCCTCTGGGTTGACGCTGCTGCCGGATCGCATTCGCGATCCGGGGAACCTGGGGACTATGCTGCGGACGGCCTGGGCGGCAGGCGTGCGGCGCGTTTTGATCCCGCCTGGATGTGTCGATCCGACGAACCCCAAGGTGGTGCGGGCCGGCATGGGCGCACATTTTCACCTCCCCCTTCGTCGTCCTTCCTGGGATGAAATCGAGGCTATGACGGCGGGCGATAGGGTGTGGCTGGCCGAGGCCGGGATGGGTACACCTTACGATGAGGTCGATTGGCGCGGCGCCGTGACGCTGATCATCGGTGGGGAGGCGCGCGGCGCCGGAGCGCGGGCGCATCGGCTGGCCGCCGGGCGCCACGTCTATATCCCTATGGCGCCCGGCGTCGAATCGCTCAATGCGGCTATGGCGACGGCGGTGTTGCTCTTTGAGGCGCGTCGGCAGCGTTCTGCAGCAGGATGACGCCTGAGAAAGAGTGACCTCTCATTCTGGGCGCTCTTATTTCTGCGAAGAGCGGAGTCGCGTTTGGGAAAGCACTCCTTCTGTCAGCGCGACGGTCCTTTGCTCATCGCCGGTTTCAGAGCGTCGGCGATGATCTCGGCGTGATCGAAGGCCAGCGCCGGCAGGTGTTTGAGGGGCCACCATCGCACCTCGGCGGCGTCGTCACCGGCTCTGGGGGCTATCCGCCCTTCCGCTATCCACCCCCAAAAGACGACGGAGACGGTCCACCCGCGCGGATCTCGCCCCGGATCCCCGTAGGCCGCCAGTTGATACAACGGCTCCGCAGTGAGGCCGGTTTCCTCTTGCAGTTCCCGGTGGGCGGCTTCTTTCAGTGTCTCCCCCTTGTTTACAAAGCCACCCGGCAGCGCCCAGCGTCCGGCGAAGGGTGGGTGGCGGCGGCGGACGAGGAGCACCTCTACGCCCTGCGGGCTGCGCCGCAAAAGCACCACGTCCACGGTGAGGCTTGGCCTGGGATGAGCGTAGGAGGGCACGGATCAGGCGGTGGTCGCGTCCACCAGCGCGGCGAAGCGTTCCACGTCCCGGCGGACGAGCTCCAGGCTCTCCTGCCAGAAAGCGGGCGTGCGCACATCGATCCCAAAGCGGGCCGCCAGCGTCGCCGCGTCGGCCATGCCGGTCTGGCTTAACAGCGCGTCGTACGCCTCCTTGAAGCCCTCCGGGTCAGCTTGATAGCGTGCGTAGAGCCCCAGACTGAAGAGATGGCCGAACATGTAGGGGAAGTTGTAGAAGGTGCTGCCGTAGTAGTGGGGCTTCACGGCCCACATGTAGGGGTGTAGATACTCGGGGTCCAGGCCCTCGCCGTAGGTCTCCCGTTGGGTCTCTATCATCAGCGCACAGAATTCGCCGGCGGAGAGCTCGCGTTGTTGGCGTCGTTCGAAGACGCGCTGCTCGAAGAGGAAACGGCTGGTGATGTCCATAATGATCTGCACGGCTTTCTGCAGGGAAGCCTCGAGGATCAGCAGGCGCTCTTGCACATCGCTCTCGCGGAGGGCCGCCTCGCGCACGATGGTCTCGCAGAAGGTGCTGGCGGTCTCGGCGAGGGTCATGGGCGTGGTGCGTTGGAGGTAGGTACACTCGGCGCGACGCAGATTATGATATGCGTGCCCCAGCTCGTGGGCCAAGGTATTCAGGCCGCCGTAGGCCGGCTGGTAGTTGGAGAGGATGCGGGATTCATCGTCGCGCAACCACATGCAGAAGGCGCCGCCGCGTTTCCCGTCGCGGGGTTCTGCGTCAATCCAGCCTTCATCGAAGGCCCGTTGGGCCAACTGGGCCAGGGCATCGGCGTACGTGCCGAACTGCCGCACGATGAACGCGCGGCTCTCCTCGAAATGCCAGGTCTGTGTGCTCTTCCCCACCGGTGCGAAGAGGTCGTACCACGCCAGCCGCGATAGGCCCAGCGCGCGGGCTTTGGCCTTGAGATAGCGGCGCAATTCTGGGAAGAAGGCGCGGGCTGCCTCCAGCATCGCGTCCAGTATCTTCCGGTCGATGTTGTTGTTGAAGAGCGCGACGTCGAGGGGTGTGTGCCAGCCGCGTCTCTCGCTCAGGATGAGCATTTCTCCCTTGATGCTGTTGAGGGCCGCAGCGATGGGTACAGCGTGGGCCTCCCAGGCGTCCAATTCGGCCTTGTATGCCGTCCGCCGCACGTTGCGGTCGGGATCGTAGGCCAAATTGCGCACTGCCGTGATGGGCAGGGTCTGTGATTCTCCGTTCCGTTCAAGCGTGACGGTGATCTGCGAGGTGAAGTTGTTGTAGAGTTTGGCCCACGCTGCGCGGCCGGTCAGGTTGAGGTCGGCTGCCAGCGCTTCTTCTGCGGGCGACATGAGGTGCTCGGCCCGAACGGAGGCTTTACGCAGCGCGTAGGCGTGGGCCTCCGCGACGGGCGAAGCGGCGATGAGCACCTCTACGTCGTCCAGGGAGCCAATCCAGGCCGTAAGGCGGGTTTCCAACTTGGAGAAACGCACGTGGGCTTGCTGAATCTCGCTCATGCGTGCCTGTGCCGTCTCATTGCGCGAATCGGTGGCGATGTGGCATACGACATAAGCGTAGAGCGTATGCAGTTGGGTCCTGACCCGGTTGAAGGTTTCGAGGAGCGTCTCAAAAATGCTGATAGTTTCCTCATTAACGCTCAAGGGCTCCTCGCGCAGCATGACGCCGTAGGTGTCAAACTGCTGGGTCAGCTCGTCAATGGCTTGCAGCGTCGCCTCAAAGTCGCTTTGAAAGGCGGACGTCTCCAGCCCGGGATAGAAGGTGCTCATATCCCAATGGGGTAACGTTGTTTTGTTCATGATAGGATGCTCCTCTGGTGCTATGACTGAAATGACAGCATGGGGCATGAGCCGGCTGCCGCGCCCTTGTGGAGTGATCGGCTGTTAAGCCGGGGCGGCCCCAAAATCGAACCGCTGTTGAACACCCTGTTTGCCACATGCGTCGCAGATTAAAGTCACGTTGTCCACGCTGATCTCCCACATGAAGTCGTGCCGGCTGAGGTACTGTAAGATGTCTGCGAGGGTCTCAGAATCGACGTCTGCCGGCACCAGGGTGATGTGCGGCATCCAGTAGCGCGGTGTGTAGTAGGGGCGGAGGTTGGTGGCGATCTGGGCCAGGGGTGTGTAGAGGCGCTCGTGGAAAGCGGAAAGGGTAGCGGTGCGAATCACCGGGATGTAGAGGGTTGGATGGGCGCCGGTGAAGACGCCCAGTCCGCCGGTGGTGATGGAGAAGGGTTGTTGATCGCGAACGGCTTCGGATAGAATCTCTTGCAGGGCGCCCAGGTCGTAAGCCTCGGCCACTTGATAGGAAAAGTGAGGGAGCGGTGTGCGAAAAGTTGCTTCGACTCCAAACCGCTTCTCCAATTCGTTCCAGAGATATCGGACCCGCTCAGCGTGTTCCTCATCGAGAAGCGAGGCGACGGCCTTGAGCTCTTGGATCTGCGCGGTGCTATTTTCTGTGGTCACAGGCATAGGGTCAGGGGTCTGGTGGTTTATTTGAACCGCCGCCCCCTTGTTATTATAGGCGGTTCTGGTGGATTGATCAAACGATACCACAGATGAAATGAGAAAGGGTGACGAGGGCCAAACGGAGGATATGGCCCTCGTCGGATAGGTGGTCTTTCGCCTCCGGTGCCTAACGGCGCATCTCGTTAGCCGTGTCCTCCAGGATATTGAGCGCCTCGTCGATCTGCTCGCCCTTCACGTCCAGGAAAGGGCGGAAGCGGATGGATCTGCCACCGCAGGTCAGAGTGAGCAGGCCGTTCTTCTTGAGCGTTTCGTGCAGCGCGGTGCGGGTCTCGCCATCCGGCGCGTCGAAGGCGCACATCAGCCCGCGCCCGCGAGCGTTGCTGATCAGGTCGCTGGCCGCGGCGATGGTCTGCAGTCCTTCGAGCAGCCGCTTGCCCATGCGGGCTGCGTTCTCCACCAGCTGCTCTTCTTCGATGATCGCCAGGTAGCGTCGGGCGCGCACCATGTCCGTCAGGTTGCCGCCCCACGTGGAGTTCAGGCGGCTGGATTCCACGAAGACATGATCCTCGACCTCGTCGATGCGTGGGCCGGCGATAATGCCGCAGACCTGCGATTTCTTGCCGAAGGCGATGATGTCCGGCAGAACGCCGCTGTGTTCGATGGCCCACATCTTGCCCGTCAGCCCCATGCCCGTTTGGACCTCGTCGACGATGAAGAGGAACTCGTGCTCGTCGGCCAGCCGACGCAGCTCACGCAGGAACTCCATGCGGAAATGGTTGTCGCCGCCCTCGCCCTGAATCGGTTCGATGATCAGCGCAGCGATGTCGCCCGGATACCGGCGCACGGCAGCCTCGATCTGCGCGATGGCGATCTCCTCCGCGCGTTTCACCTCCGCCAGCACCTCTTCAGTGACGGGGAAGTGTAGTTTGGGGTTGATCACGCGGGGCCATTTGAATTTGGGAAAGTGGCGGTGCTTCTGGGGCACAGCGGTGTTGGTCAGCGAGAGGGTGTAACCGGAGCGTCCGTGGAACGCTTCCTCGAAGTGGATGATCTGCGTGCCCCGTCCCTCCAGGCTATAATCCCACTTCTTACCCGCGTAGGTCTGGAAGGCCGCCAGGTTCCGTCGGAACTTCCAGTCGAAGGCGGTTTTGAGCGCATTCTCCACGGCCAGCGCGCCTCCGCTGATGAGGAAGAGATGTTTCATGGACTCGGGCATGGCGACGCGCTCGAAGGTCGCCACGAATTTCGCCATTTGGGTCGTGTAGAAGTCCGAAAGCGAAGGCTTGTGCAAGGCGACGAGGCTCAACTCTTTCAGGAACTCGGGCTCGTGCATCTTCGGGTGGTTGTGGCCGATGGGCTGGCTGGCGAAGTAGGAGAAGAAGTCCAGATACTCGCGACCGGTGACCGCGTCTACCAGATAGACGCCGTGTGAGCGTTCCAGATCGATGATGATCGAATCTCCGTCGCCGATCATGACCCGCTTGATGGTTTTGTGTACTTCACTTGGTTTCATAGTTCCTCCTGTTGGGGTGTATCGGTCAACGTCCGGGACGGGCGAAACGGAGCAGGTCCTCCGTTAGGCCTGCTGACACCGTTGACCGGCTGTGATGATCTGTTGAAAAAAGTCCAAGTCTCTTATGGAGATTATATCCACAGATTAACGCAGATTTTCACAGATTATGTTGTTGACTCTGCTGAAAAGAGGTCCTAAAAATCGGATTTTTAACAAGACATCCCCTATATCTAGTGGTTTTGACCGCGGATTTTCCCACACGTAGTGGCAAGTTCCGGAAAAATCCGATTTTTTCAGTGGAGTCGTTGTTGATTCACCTGAAAAAAGGTCCAAGAAATCGGATTTTTAGGTGACTATACTCTACATCTGGTGATTTTGGTCATGAGAAACCCACATATAGTATCAAGTCGTAGAAAAATCCGAGCTGTCTGTTGTTGACTCACCTGAAAAAAGGTGAAGAAATCAGATTTCTAGTCGGTCATTCCCTATCTCTAGTGGTTTTGGCCGTGAATTTCCCCACATGTAGGGGTAAGTTTTGGAGAAATCCGATTTTTAGGGGGTATTTCAGTGGTGTCAACTAAGCCACATGTTAAATTTCTTGGTCACCTCAGTGTCCTTTGTGGTCAGAGAGACTTTCCTGAAGATCAACGTATAAAGAAGTGTAATGGCTTTCCTGAGGAGGCTCAAGTTATTTTCTCACGTGTTCCTGTGCCGTTTGTCCCCTCTTTCCCGGTTAGGGGTAAGGGAGGGTTTCTTTGTGAAGGGGGGGGACAAAGGGGGCGCGGTACAAGCGCCCCCCGCGCAACCCCCGACCTGGAGGTGACAAGGGATACGCGGAAAGCCGGGGGCTGGCTCGCCGTGTGGCAAGAGAAGGGGCCGGGATCGCCTAAACGTCGTCCGCGATCCCCTGATAGCGGCCTTCGATTTGCCTTTGGGCCGTTACGGCTGCTTTTCTCACTTTGGGGTCTTTCTCGTCTTCCAGGAGGGAGGCGAGGGGGGCCAGGTGTTCCAGGCGCCCGACGCGAGCGAGGGTGGCGCAGCCGAGGAGACGAGCTTGAGGATCCTCCGCTTCTAAGGTGCTCAGGAGTACCCTGAGCGCCGCGTCTCCCACCCCGACGCCTAATCCTTGCTGGGCGGCCCAGGTGATCAGCCAGGCAGCCTCGTCGAGTTTCGGCGGTGGGGGGATGGTCGCGCGCTTGACAACCGTCGGCTTCTGGTTTTCCAGCGCGGCCTCGGCGGCGGAGCGCACCAGCCATTGCGGGTCCTCGCGGACCATCTGTTCCAGAATCTCTGTGGCCCAGGGAGCTGCGATCTTGCCCAGCCCGTGGACCGCCGCCCGTCGCACCAGCAGATCCTCGGCGTGGACAGACTCCTTTAGCGCTTCCCAGCCCTGGGGGTCTTCGGCCAGCGTCTCCGCGATGACCAGCATCAGGCGCTCGTCCACCTCGGCGAGGCCATCCTTGAGGATCCGGTAGGCGCCCGGCGTGCCCAGGTTGCTCAGGCCGTGCACCGCGCTTTTCTGGACTTCAAAGACGGGGTCGTCGAGGCCGCTCGCCAGCACCTCGACGTCGCGAGGCCGTCCCGTCCAGCCCAGCCCGCGGAAGGCCGTCGCCCGAACGGTGGCTTCGGGATGACGCAGGATTTGCAAAAAGAAGGGACGCGCGGTCTCCTCGGCGGTGAGGGCCAGGGCCTGGCCCAACTTCAAACGTTCGTCTAAGGTGAACTTGGGTTTGACGAGGGCCTGAGCCAGCGCTTTGATCACGAATTTGCGCCACGCCACGTCGTCCGGCGCCAACATCACCCAACGGGTGACCTTCAACAGCGTCCCCAGCTCATCTTGAGGCAGCCCCTTCTTCAGCAGCGTAGCCACCAACGCTTTGGTCGGTGCCATGCCGAGGGTGCATTCTACGATAAAGGCCCAGTTGGGATCCTGAAGGTGTTCGCGCAGCAGGTTGAGGTTCTGATCGGCGACCAGCTTATGGGCTAACCAGAACTGTTGCCACAGGGGGTGTCGGAAGGTCGCCACCTTGCGCTGCCAGTCCAGAAAGCCGGTGTCGCGGATCAAATCGAGAGCTGTTTTTTCCAGGTCTGGGGGACGCGCTTCTTCCGGCGGCAGGAGCTCCGCCAGCAGGACCTCCTTGAGTTCCTGGAGGGAAAAGGCGTGTTGCTCGGTGTGCTGCTGCCAGGCCAGTTCCTGCAGCAGCGTCACCGCGAGTGCGTGAGCGTCGCGGGCCGTTTCTTGGGCCTCTTCCGTTTTTGTGTCGTCCAACTCCGGGGGGGGCAGCAGCTGCTCTTTACAGATCTCCAGGGCGTCGTGCAGTCGATAGGGGGCTTGGCCGGTCTTGCCGTAGGCCCAGATGCGCAGTGTGAGATCCACGAGATCATCGCCGCTTTCCAACGCCCGTTTGAAGACGCGTTCCACGCTTTCCTCAAGGGGGAGCACGGCGTGCTCTAGTTCGGACGCCCAGCCTTCGTAGAGCGCGTGCAGCGCGGGTGGATCCACGCTGGGCTCGAGGTCCACCGGTACAAAGTCCGCCTCGACCAGAGGACCGTAGCCCGTGGTGTTGGTGGCGATTAGCCACATGGCCTCCGGCAGCTGCTCGGCGGCGGCTTTGAGTTGTTGGGCGACCCACCCGCGACGCTCCGGCGCCACTGCCTCCCAATTGTCCACCAGCACCAGCGCCGGTTGGCGTTGCAGTTGCTCGGCCAGCCAGTTAGGGCGGGCCTGGGGGAAGAATTGGACGGCCAACTCCGTCAACCACGTCAGCGCCGCGTTTTCGTCCTCGTTTTCGTCCGTTGCGGGCGGCTCCTCGGGTAGCAAGGAGAGGTCGATCCACAGAGGGAAGTGGGTGAAGATATGTTCCGCATCCTCTTGGGGTGGGGCGATGAGGTGCCAGACGCCGGCCGCCAGGGCCGTCGTCCGTCCTGTGCCCCGCGCTCCGGTGAGCAGTACCCGCGGATGGCCGTCCAGGAGTTGGGCGTAGGGCACCTGCAGACGGGCTTCCGCGTCGAAGGTCTCGGTTAAAGTCTCCGGCAGAGGGGGCGCTGCCAAGAGGGTTGGGGGGACGAAGATCGCTTCGGGGGTCTCGGGTTCAAACAACCATTGAGCGCGCAGCCGACGGCGGAGCGCCAGGAGATACTTCTCTTCGGTGCTGCGTTGCAGCTGCGTGCGCCAACGGGCGATGGGGGCCCACAGCTGCTCGCCGAATTGGCGGAGGGACGCCCGTTGGCGGTAGAGGATGAAGGCCAGCAGCCAGGCGAGGAAGGCGCCGATCATCGCGGAGCGCCAATCGAAGCGCCAGCCTTCTGGGAACACCGGTGCCGTGTGCATGGTAAGCCTGTGCCAGGTGGACCTTTACTCGCTGGAGTGGGTCTGAACGTTGTCGACTTCGAGGCGATAGCCTTGCCCACGTTCGCTGATGATGAACTCCGGCTTTTTCGGCTCCGGCTCGATCTTCTGACGCAAATACCAGATGTAGAGCTTGAGGTAGTCGCGGCGGTTGGCGTATTCGGGGCCCCAGACACGGCGCAGGAGCGTGTCGTGGCTGACCGTGCGCCCGGCGTCCTGGATAAGGGCGGAAAGCAGGGAGAACTCGGTGGGGGTCAGGGAGATGACCTCATCGTGAATCTTGACTTCATGGGTGTCCAGGTTGACCCAGAGGGGGCCTGCCTGGAAGATGGACTGCTCTCCTCGCGCGCGTCGTGCCCGGGAGAGCGAGGCTTTGACCCGGGTGACCAGCTCCTTGTAGCCGAAGGGCTTGACGATGTAGTCGTCGGCGCCCAACCCCAGGCCGTAGGTGATGTTGTGCTCATCCCCCAACGCCGTCAAAAACAGGATCGGGACGTCGGTGATGCTCTGGAGCGCCTCGTAGACGTGCCAGCCGTCCATGTCGGGCATCAAGATGTCCAGGAGGATGAGATCCGGTTTCTCCTCCCGCGCCATACTCAAGCCGGTTTTCCCATCGGGGGCGATGAGCACCGTGTAGCCGGCGCGGCCCAGGAGGAGATCGATTAACTGAGACAATGCTTCATCGTCTTCAATGAGCAAAATCGTTTCTTTCATGCCTTGTCTCCTTGGCTACGAGGGTCACCCTCGTAGCGGTGCGCTGGTGGTGAGATCGGCCAAAGGGATCGTCGAATGGCGTACAGTTCCCCCGAGGGCGTGCACCGTTTTCCGGCGAAGAGATTGGAGGTGTGTGGAAACCCTCTCGTCGCGCGGAAGCTGCAAGCGTGTCCGCCCGGGTTGTGCCATTCCGTCAGCTCTATGGTTAGAAATCTAAGTTAATATTACGCTAAAACTCCCCCCATGTCAAACTTAAACCAAACTTTGTAGCCCCTTGCCCGGAGATTGGAACCTTTCCCCCATGTCTTGGCCGCCTCTGCTGGAGATCTCACCCACAGGAGTTGGCGGGCGAAGGTGCCCCCACTTCAGGGGCGATCCGCCGCTTGCTGCAACAGCTGCACGCCGATGTGGGCGGCTTTCTCCGGCCTGGGTGGGGTCTCCAACAGGATCACGACGCCGTAGCGAGGGGCACGGTCTCCATCCAGGCCCAGAAACCAGCTAAGCTCACGCTCAGGCCCCCCTAAGGCGGGCGCGAGGTGCCCGATGACATCGTCCCAGGCGGGCCAGGCGGCGCGCAGCGCCTGGGATGTCTCCGCCGAAATCACCGTCTTCGTCTCAGCGGACGGTAGCGGAGGGCAGCCGGGCACAGGCTGCGCCAGCACGCGGAGGCTCCGGTGGACGCCGTCGTTGCCCAGGACGACCACGATGTCGGCCATATCCAAGGGCGTGACGAGCAGCTCTCCCTGTCCAATGGCCTCCTGGGCGATAGAGCGTAATGTTATTTCTTGCTCGGCGGCGACGGGTAGGCCGGGCGTGGGTGCTTCCATGAGCCCCCACCGCTCGAAGATACGTTCCAGATCCGCCACGCTCAGCGTCGCCTCCGCGGCTTTGGCGAAGGGCGCGGGACAGGCCGAGGCGAGGACGGCTTCCCAGGTGGTCTCGGTGGGCGGCGTTCGGCAGCCGAGGGAGGTACCGTCCACGTGCACAGTTCCGGTGAGGGGGGGCGGTGGCGGTGAGAGTGGAGCGGCGGTGCGCTTTATTAGCTCCGCCAGGATAAGCGTTTCCAGGGCCGCGCCGGGTTGGGCCGGGCTCTGGGTGGCGCGGTTGAGCAGCGGAGCGGCGGGATCGTCGCGCAGCTGCGCCCACTGCTCGTCCACCATGGCCGGGTCGTAGGTAGGGGCTGAGGCCAGGGCCAGGATCTCGCCGGTTCGCACGTCGAAGAGCACAGCGGCGCCTCGTTGGTCTTCCAACAGCTGCTGGGCCGAGCGCTGCAGGTCGGCGTCCAGGGTGAGCTGCACGGTCTTGCCGACCGGCGCGCGGTGGAGCAAGCGGTCCCACGTCCGTTCCCAGGCGCTGCGGTTTGCCTCGCCGCGCAGGGCTGGGTCGCAAGTGCGCTCGATCCCGCTGGTGCCGTATTGCAGGGTCGCGTAACCGACGACGGGAGCGGCCTCCGGCACGGGATAAGTGCGTTCCACAAAGCCGTCCGCGTCGATTTCAATGTCGGCCAGCCGCGTGCCGTGACGGTCCACGATAGAGCCGCGGCGGATGCGCAGTTCCGCCAGGATGCGATGCGGGTTGGTCGCATAGTCGCGCAGGGTCTCCACCCGCGCGACCGTCCACACGCCGGTGGTCAACGCGGCGCTGAAGAGCAGCAGGAAGAGGGCGCTGCCCAGACGGCGCACGGTGACGTTCAAGTTGGGGAGGGCGCGCTGCCCGGGCAGAGAGAGGCTCAGGGGGAGGGGGTGGGGGGCGGAGAGGTTGAGCAGCAGGCCGATGGTGCCCAGGCTCACCACGAGGGAAGACCCCCCGTAGCTGAGAAAGGGCAGGGTGACGCCGGTGATGGGGATCAGCTTCACGTTGCCGGCGGTGATGACCCAGGCTTGGAGAGCGAGCAGCGTGCTTAGCCCGCCCGCCAGCAGCGTTTCGAAAGGGGCTTTGCTCCGCTGGGCGATGACAAGCCCACGTTGTACGAGGACGGCGAGCAGGCCCAGGAGGGCCACGCCGCCCAGCATCCCGTACTCCTCCACCAGCGCCGCGTAGACGAAGTCGGTGTGGACGGCGGGGATGAGGCCGGGGGCCCCTAACCCCGGTCCCTGCCCTGGCAGTCCGCCGGCGGCCATGGCGAAGAGCGAGCGCAGGATCTGAAACGCGCGGTCGGCCTGCTCCGGCGCCCACGGATCGAGCCAGATGCTGACGCGCAGCGCCACACGGTCCGAGAGCAGGACGCCGCCCACGGCGATGGGGGCGAAGAGCAGCAGGCCAATGAGCACGTGGCTAACGCGCCCCCAGGCCTGGTAGAGCATCGCCAGGAAAGTCAGGTAGAAGAGCAGCGCCGCGCCAAGGTCCTGTTGCCAGGCCAGCAGGATCAGCGCCAGTCCCACCATCAGCAACATGGGGCCTAACACGGCGGGCCAGAGCTGGGGATCGGACGATTGCGTGGGGACACTGCGTCGTTCGGCGAGATAGGCGGCCAGGTAGATGACCAGCAGCACTTTGAGCAGCTCGGAGGGTTGGAAGTAGATCCCCGGCCTCGAACCGAATTGCCATCCTAGCCAGAGCCGCGCGCCCTGCCCCGAGGGGTTGACGCCGAAGAGCAGCGTGGTGCCCAGCAGCACCAATCCTCCGATGAGCAGGGTGTAACGATAACGGCGCAACAGGCGCGAGAGCCTGGAGAAGAGCGCCGTGGCACAGAGCACCACCATGCCCAAGGCGAGCCACGTCAGCTGGCGCAGCAGGTAGCCGGGCAGCACCCGCGCCAGGATCAACAGCCCCCAGCCGGTCATCAGGGCGACGGGGGGCAGCAACAGCAAATCGCCTTGCGAAAGCCGGGTGTGCAATACGCTGTACCCGACGCCCCAGATGACGGCCCACCCCACCGAGAGGCCGAGCAGATGCGCGGGGGTCAGCGCGACGGTGGGGTCCGCCAGGTAGAGGATCAGCGCGCCCAAGGCGACGAAGAGCCCCGCCAGGCCCAGTAGGAGAGGGACGGCGATCTCGGTCAGCGGTCGATCGGTGACGCGGGGGAGGGGATGGGTGCTCATGGGGCGTGCTCCCGACAAGCCATCACAGGTAGGGGGCCAGGAGCGCCTGAAGCCGCTGACGTGTCTCCTCCGGGATGCGGTCGGGCGCGGTGATGATGGCGTTTCTCAAAGCGTCCGCGCAGTCACAGTGCTTTTCCCGGGTTGCCAGTCGGGGCACCAGTTCGACGAGGGCCTGGCGGGCTATCTCGATGTTGGCCTGCAGGCGCTCGATGACCATGCTTACTGTCACGGCTTCTTCGCTTTCGTGCCAGACGTCGTAATCGGTGATGTGGGCCATGACGGTGTAGCAGAGTCCGGCCTCGCGGGCCAGGAAAGCCTCCGGCGAGGTCGTCATGCCGATGATGTCCATGCCCCAGCTGCGGAAAACGTGACTTTCGACCTGGGTGCTGAAGCGTGGCCCTTCGATGGTGATGAAGCGTCCTCCCCGATGGACGGTGCCGCCGGCCCGCTCCACGGCACGGTACAGCTGATGGGCCGTCCCTCGGCAGAAGGGCTCGCCGACGGAGACGTGGGCGACCAGCCCATCGCCGAAGAAGGAGCGCACGCGGTTTTTGGTAAAGTCGAAGAGCTGATCGGGGATCACGATGTGACCCGGCGCCAGGTCCTCTCGCAGGGAGCCGCAGGCGGAGACGCCGATGACGTGCTCCACCCCCAGCATTTTCAGCGCGTAGATGTTGGCGCGATAAGGGACCTCGCCGGGCGTGTGGACGTGGCCCCGTCCATGTCGGGGGAGGAAAGCCGTGGTTACGCCCGCTATCTCGCCGACGATCAGCGCGTCGCTGGGAGGCCCGAAGGGGGTGGTGATGTCCATCTCCCGGCGGTTTTCCAGCTCGGGCATCTCGTAGAGCCCGGATCCACCGATCACGGCGACACGAACAGGTTGGTCTTTCATGGGAACCTCCTCAAATCCTGTTTCTGTATATGATTCTTGAGTATAAAGTCTTCGCATACCAAAAGGTTTGTGTTCAGGTGCGGAACGCATGAAGACGGCGCTGAAGCAGCTTACTACAGCTCTCTGAATTCCCTGCGTCTATTTTGCCATAAGCGGCAAGTTATTGCAACGACCTGGTGTAGTCAAGGGGTTTACGTTTTTCGCCCCAGAGTTTATCAAGCTCCAGAACATCCCTTGGCTGGGCTGCCGGCCGGGTATCCTTGCGAGCAGATTGCCCGGACCCGGCGAGCCACCGCCTGGCGGCCAACCCTGAAGATGCGTTCCAGGGCACGCATGCTGTTTACGCCCGCAGGACCGAGCCTCAATCATACGCTATCACTTACTTTTTTATCATCATTACCCGGCTCTGTATATAACGCGACTCACGTTTCCTGTTCCTCTTCTGGCCTCTCGTCCTCTGCGACCACGACGAACTCGAGGGTTTGGTGACAGCGTCCACAGCCCACGTAGGGATCCTGCACGGGTCCCTCGCTGCGGGTGCAGGTGGCGTGGATCAGCATACGTGGCGCTTCCCAGAAGTGCCACGGCCTCCGCCCGACATGCGCGTGCAGGGTCATGTGGGGACAGGTGTTGGCGCGGCGGATGGCGGGCACAGGGCAGCGTCGGCACAGCTGCGAGCTCCAGTGAGCGATGTCCTCCTCATCTTTCAGCAGCAGACAGCGCTCCTCGCGGCCCTCTCGCCAGCGTCGGGTGTCCACGTAGTAGTAGGGACATTCGCGTCCTTGGGGGGTGCGCATGGGGTGCTAGGGCTTCACGTAGCCCTGGAGGTGTCGGCGGTTCACGTAGAGCAGCGGCACGCGGCGCGGTAACCGGCTCGGTCCACCGACGAGAAAGTGAATGGAGGCGTCGCTGGCGGGGACGAAGGAGCCTTTCCAGAACTCCAGGAAGTTTTCCAGTTTGGCCTCACCCAACAGCGGCACCTGGGCCTGGATGACGAAGAGCGGGAAGTAGAGGACGAGCTCCAGCGTGTTTGGCGGTGCCTTGTACAGCTCCTGGGTCTCCTCCTTGGGGAAGTACAGCAGGTGCACGTTCTCACAACGCACCAGCAGTTCCGTGGGGGTGGAGGTGGGCAGGCCGGTGTATTGCCAGGGGACCAGGCGTGGCGTGTTGAGCTGCAGAAAGTTCAGGCCCTCTTGATTGATGTAGCGATGCGGATCTCCCAGACTCTCCAGCTCTCCTTCGGACCAGAAGATCTCCGTGCAGAGGTGGGCCGGGTGATGTTGAATGGGGGAGACATCCATGCTCTCACTGCTCAAGAAACCCATCGGACCTCCTTTTTTATGCGTGAATGAAAAAGTGCATTCGAAGTACGTTCCCTTAACGTTCGTCGGGCGGTTGCTCTCCCGCCAGCGCGTATAGACGGTGCTCGTCGATGATAGGTGTCTCCAGTTGCTGCGCTTTGTGAAACTTCGTGCCGCCGGGGTTTTGGCCGACGAGCAGATAGTCGGTGTTGCCGCTGACGGAGCCGGTCACTTTGCCGCCCCGCGCTTCGATCCACGCCTGGATCTCCTTACGCGGGCGGGAGAGGGTGCCGGTGATCACGAAGGTCATGCCCTCCAGCGGACCGCCCGTCGGCGTCAGCTCGTCGGCGGTGGCGCGCAGACGCACATCGGCGCGACGCAGCTTCTCCACCATCTCCCGGTTACGCTCGCGCGCGAACCAGGTGCGGACGTTGTTGGCGATGATGGGGCCGATGCCTTCGATCGAGGCCAGCGCCTCTTCAGAGGCCTCGGCCAGCGCGTCAAGGCTGCCGAAGGTCTCCGCCAGCAGTTCCGCCACCGTTACGCCGACGCCCCGGATCCCCAGCGCGGCGACGACGTTGCTTAGGGCCTGGCCTCTGGAACCGGCGATGGCCGCGAGCAGGTTTGCGGCCTTTTTGTCGGCGAACCCCTCCAGTTCAAGCAAGGCTTCTTTTTGCAGCGTGTACAGATCCGCCGGATCTTCCACCAATCCCGCCCTGACCAGCTGCTCCGCCGTGCGCTCGCCAAGACCGTCGATGTCCATGACCTGGGCGAAGTGCAGCAACCGTTGCACGCGCTGTGCGGGACAGGCGGCGTTGACACAGAAGTAGGCGACTTCCCCTTCCGGGTGGACGACGGGCTCTCCGCAGGAAGGACAGCGTTCCGGCGGTTCGATAGGCCGTTCGCTGCCGTCGCGGAGGTCCTTCACCGGCCCGACGACGTAGGGGATCACGTCGCCGGCGCGGCGGACGATGACCCGGTCGCCCACGCGGATGTCGCGCTCGTGCACCTGGTCGAAGTTGTGGAGCGAAGCCCGGCTGATGGTCACCCCGGCGATCTCCACCGGCTCGAGGAGGGCCGCGGGCGTGATCACCCCGGTTCGCCCCACGGTGAAGGTGACGTCGCGGAGCTGGGTGGTGGCTTCCTGTGGCGGGAACTTGTAGGCGATGGCGCCGCGCGGACGCCCGCCGACCACGCCCAGGGCCTCCCGGGTCGTACGTGCGTCGATCTTGACCACCAGACCGTCGGCCTCATAAGGGAAGGTATCACGGCGTTCTGTCATCGTCTGGCAGTAATCTGCGACCTCCTCCAGCGTCTCGAAGTGGTGGTTGACCTCCTTGGCGACAGGGAACCCCAGCGCCTCCAGATACGTCAGTGTCTCCCATTGCGTCTCGGGAATCGCGCCGTCGGCGTCCACGATTTGATAGGCGTAGAGGTAGAGCGGGCGTTGTGCCGTGACACTCGGATCGAGCTGACGCAGGGAGCCGGCGGCCGCGTTGCGTGGGTTGGCGAAGGGTTCTTTGTTCTCCTGGCGCAGCCGTTCGTTGAGTGCCTGAAAGTCTTGCAGTAGGATCAGGGCCTCACCGCGCACCACCAGACGCGGAGGTGGTGTTGGCCCTTCGGGGGTGCGAGGGATACGCAGCGGCAGCGTGCGGATAGTGCGCAGATTGGCGGTGATGTCCTCGCCTACTTGGCCGTCGCCGCGCGTCGCTCCCAGGGTGAAGACGCCGTCTTCGTAGTGCAAAACCACCGTGAGACCGTCAAATTTCGGCTCCACGGTGTAAGCGAGTGGCGGTGCGTCTTCCGGCAGCAATTTGGCGATGCGCTCACGCCAGGCGAAGAGCTCCTCGCGGTTGTTGGCCTTGTCGAGGCTGAGGATGGGTACGGGGTGCTCTACTTTGACGAAGCCTTCGGCCGGCTCCGCGCCCACGCGGTGGGTAGGGGAGTCCGGCGTGACGAGGTCTGGATACTGTGCTTCGATCTCACGCAGTTCATCCATCAAAGCGTCGTACTCCGCGTCGCTGATGAGGGGCTGGTTCAGCACGTAGTAGCGGTAGTTATGGTAATTCAGTTTATCGCGCAGCTCCTCAGCTCGTTCCCGTGCCTGTTCTTTGTTCTCCATCCCTTATCCTCCGTCTTGTCTCCTACGGCGTAGGGTGCAGGTAGTTGGCAGCCCCCCAACCCTCGCGGGCGGGATCGGCTTCGTCTTTCAGCAGCCACCAGGTCAGACCGTCGGCTTCGCGTGGACCACCGGCGACGATGAAGACCTCACCTTCAGCGGCGATGTCGACGCGCTCGTAGTTCAACCCTGCCCCGCTGCGCAGATTGAGGCCTGCGTTCCCCGTCCCGGAGACGCGCACGCGGCTCCCGATGGCGATGCCTGTCGCCGTCGTGGGGGTGGGGGGCGGTGGTGTGGCCGGAGGCGGTGGTGTGACGGTGGGCGTCGATGTGACGGTGGGCCTCGGCGCCGGCGTTGCCGTCCAGACCACGGCCGTGGGCCGGGATCCGGGGGGACGCGGCGGCTCCCGCGTCATCAGCCAGCCCAGGGTCAGGAAGAGTACGCCGGTCGCGCCGATCAACCCGATCAGCCCGCCGATAAGACAACCTGTCGCTCGTGAATTTTGTGAGTTGGCCACGTGCTCCATTATACGTTTGCTTTTGAGTGAGGACAACTCAAAAAAGCAGTGGGGATCCCTCGTTTATTCGCCTAATTCCCCATTCGCGGTATACTAGACGCTCGGATTTTGACGAAAGGTCGGGAGGTTATGCAACTCAAGATCGTCGAACAGGCGCACAACAAAGTGATGTGGGAGATCCAGACGCACCTGGAACAGGTACTCCTGGGCATTGGGGGCGCCGTACTCATCAGCGTCCTGCTGTTGTTGCTTTTTCCGAACATGCACATCTGGGTGTGGATCGCCTTACTGGGGGTGATTGTCGGTGGAGTGGTGACGTTGCTCTTGTTGGTGTTGCTGAAGCCGCGTCGGGAGACCGGTCTGGTTGAGCGCACGCCGGAGGGCGGTGTGGTGTGGCGTAAGGAGAGCTTGATATTGCGCGGTGAGCAGCTCCTCTTTGAGTTCCCTCTGAAAGAGGTCGCCGGTTTCTGGGTGGAAGAGCACGATTTTGAGCAGAGCGGAGGTGAGAAGGTACGTCTGGCCCGGCTCTGGCTGCTTTTCACCGAGGAAGGCGAAGGGCAGCCGCTGGTGGATTGGATGGACGTTCCCGCCGTCCGGCAGCTGGCCGAGGCCGTGGCGCGGGCCACCCGCCGCCCGCTTACCGGGTCCTGACCGGGGCGGAGGATGACACGAGAACGACTTTATCGTATTGAGGCTATAGTCCTGGGACGGCGCGATTACGGGGAAGCCGATCGCGTCGTTATCGTGTTGACACCCGAGGGGCGGCTCGACCTCTTAGCCAAGGGGGTGCGGAAGCCGCGCTCGCGTAAAGCGGGACATGTGGAGCTCTTCAGTCGCACAGCGCTGTTGGTCTCGCGCGTCAAGAACTCCTGGGATATCATTAGTCAGGCCGAGGTGTTGGCTGCCCGTGATGGCCTCCAGGCGACCTTCGAGCGGGGCACCTACGCCCGCTACGTGGGAGAGCTGGTGCTCCGTTTCTTCGAGCGGGAGGCCGACGCGGCGCTTTACACCCTGGTGGACGCCACGTTGACCCTGCTGGAGACGGCCACGGATGCCGAGCGCGTCGTGCGTTGGTATGAGCAGCAGCTCCTAACGCTGGCAGGTTTTCGTCCGGAGTGGCAACAGTGCGTGGGCGAGGGCGAGGACGGCCCGTGTGGGCGTGAGTTGCATCCTCGTCCTGCCGATCGGCGACCTTACGGTGTGCATCCTGAGCGGGGTGGGGCGCTCTGTCCCGATTGCTTCGTGGCCTTGCGCGAGGAGGCCACGGTGGGGCCGCTTTCGCCCAGTGCGCTCTCCTGGTTGCAGGCTTTTCAGGCGCGACCCTACGCCGATCTGGCGGACCTGGCGTTCCCGTCGCGTACCGCCGCCGAGTTGGATCGCGTGATGGAGCGCTACATCTCCTATCATCTGGAGCGGCGCCCGTCGATCCGCCGCTTGATGAAGAAAAAATCGGATGTCTAGTACCTTGTCAAGTCTTAACTGATGGACGAAAGTGGCTACCGGTACAGACGGAACACTAGGTTTGTAGTTACGCGCTTTAGCGCGGTCAACGGCGCGGTCAACGGCGCCGAAGCGCCTTACTACGAACTGTGTCGGGTTTGTAGTTACGCGCTTGAGCGCGGTCAACGGCGCGGTCAACGGCGCCGAAGCGCCTTACTACGAACTGTGTCGGGTTTGTAGTTACGCGCTTGAGCGCGGTCAACGGCGCGGTCAACGGCGCTGAAGCGCCTTACTACGAACTGTGTTGGGTTTGTAGTTACGCGCTTTAGCGCGGTCAACGGCGCAGTAAACGGCGCTGAAG
>JBNGCW010000018.1:0-80445 GCA_049975525.1 Anaerolineae bacterium | reverse complement strand
AGGCGAGGCAGGAATCGAACCCGCAACCTACGGTTTTGGAGACCGTTGCTCTGCCTAATTGAGCTACTCGCCTACGTTCTCGCTACTTAGTCTCCCGATGCAGGGTATGCTGTCGGCATCGGGGACAATATCGCCTCAGCTCCAACCGACCGGGATCGTTGCGCCGATTCTTTTCGGTTAGGTAGTTCTGCTCTTTACACTCCGTGCATGCCAGCGTGATGTGCGAGCGAACCGGTCTGCGTTTTCTGGCCATAGTTCAAACTCCCTTTTCCCTTTATTGTGTGAAGGACGCTGTTGTTCAAAACCTCGCCTTCTCAAAGCCCATGCTCGGACTTGAACCGAGGACCCCATTCTTACCAAGAATGTGCTCTACCGACTGAGCTACATGGGCACAAAAAAGGTGGGCAGAGGCGGATTCGAACCACCGAAGGCTGAGCCAGCTGATTTACAGTCAGCCCCCTTTGTCCACTTGGGTATCTGCCCACGATAGCCGACGGTGGGAATCGAACCCACAACCCTCCGCTTACAAGGCGGATGCTCAACCGTTGAGCTACGCCGGCAGTGCGTAAATTATAACACACAGCACCGCCCGGTCAAGGTTCGCCCCCCTTTTCCGCTGGCAAGCATTAGTATACACAACTCTCTCAATTTTGTCAACCTTGTCGCCTTTGGCGACTTTGGTATCCCTGAATTCGATGCTCAAAAATGGCTGCCCTAAAAAGGGTCAGCCAAAGAAAAATATTGGGCATATGTTGTGGTTGGGCTGCGCCCAATCACAACATATAGTATCCCTTTCTCTACTGAAAAACCTTTTTTCAGTAGAGTCAAAAATCAACATGGCGAGTCAGCACAACAGGGAACCGTGCTTGACACCTCTTGGGAAACTGAATACAATAAAAATACCATGACGCTGTGAGGCGTGTTGGTGTCAGCGGAACGGAGGGATAATGGGAAAGAGCGGAACAGAGATCCGGATAGAAGCATACAGGGCTGCGGGTGATTGAAACCCGCAGTCATGCTTTTAGAAACCGGGGAGGCATCTCGGTATCCCCCTTTCTTGGCAGGGATGCTCCACATGTCTTGGGGCTACCAGAGGTGAGCTGGAGACGAAAGCGGTGAAATTCAGAGGGTTCGATGGATCCATCCCACCCGTTTAGCCACACTCAAATGTTCCGGGGTGTTTCAAACGCCTTGGGGACGATCAGACGACCGACCCCGGCCGGCTCCGGCCGCTTTCCTGAGCGGACCCACCGGGTTCCATCAACTGAAATGAAGCAAACCTAAGTTTTAACCCTCGCAGGCAAAGTGAAGCAGGGAGGTGATAACCGATAGCGAAGCGTAGTGGTATCGTGAGGAGACGACCTCCACGTGGTTCAACCACCCCCAAGAAACACGCTGACGGACTTTGGAGAGGTCCCTCCTCTTGTCGTTGTGTTAACCTAGGCCCCAAAAGGGAGAAAGGATAGCGCTATGTTCGATGAGCAGTTACTGCGAGAGTTAGCTTCCGTAGAGGGAACCGGACCTATCTTAAGCGTCTACTTGAACGTAGATCCGCTGCAGCACACCCCGGAGGAATACAAGCTGATCCTGCGCGATCTGCTGAAACAAGCGGGGGACGAGGCAGATGCCGCCGACATCGAGGCCGTCAAGCGCTTTGTCGATCTGGAGTACGACTGGTCGGGGCGTGGCCTGGTCTTCTTCTCCCGCCAGGCCGACGACATCTGGTACGCTCTTTCCATCGCCGTGCCGGTGCGCTCCGGTGTCACGGTGGCGCGTAAGCCTTACATCTCTCCTCTGGTGGAATTGGACGGCCTCTACGGGCGCTTCGTGGTCGCCCTGGTCGACCAGCAGCAAGCTCGCTTCTTCCTGTTTCAAATGGGCGAGCTGGTGGAAGAGCAACGTTTTCAGGGCGAAGAGGTGCGTGGGGCGCGCAAAGGGATGGGCTCGGCTCGCGTCGGCATGCGCGGAGGCGGGCGCGGCTCGAAGAAAAAGACGGAGGAGCTCGTCCAGCGCAATCTTCGCGGCGCGGTGGATGCGCTGGCGTCTTTCTGTCAGCGTCACAAACCCCGGCGCCTGTTGTTAGCGGGTATTGAGCACAACGTGGCCAGCTTCAGGGACCTTCTCCCCACCCCACTGCGAGAGGCAGTGGTCGGGACCTTCACGGCCGAGATGGAGGTCGGGGAGGCGGAGATAGGGCAACAGGCCCTGGAGGTGCTCCAGACGCTGGGCGAGGAACGTAAGCAGGCCATAGTGGAGACGGTGATTACGGCGGCGGCCAAAGGTGGAAACGGCGTCATCCGTCTGGGGGAGACCCTCAGCGCCGCCCATCAGGGCCGCGTCCAGGTTCTCGTCATCGAACGTGACTATCACGAACCGGGGTATCAGTGCAGCGGCTGTGGATACCTGACCACTCAGGAACTGGGCACCTGTCCGTTCTGTGGCGCGGTGTTCGTGGAAATTCCCGACGCCGCCGAGGCCGTCGTCACCCAGGTGGTGGAAAAGGGCGGCTCGGTGCAGGTGGTGGACAACGGGGCCATGGGCGAGACTCGGGTCGGCGCCCTGTTGCGTTATTGAGTACCCACACCGGAGGCGAGGGCTTGATTAAGCCCTCGCCTTTGGCTTTACGCCCCAAAGGATCGTGGCCCGGGCGGAAAGAGAATTGTGTCATCACCATACGTTGACTCACCTGAAAAAAAGGTGAAAAAATCGGATTTCTAGTCGGTTATCCCCTATACCGGGTGATTTTGGCCGCGAATTTCCCACATGTAGTGGCAAGTTTTGGAGAAATCCGATTTTTAGGGATTATTTCAACGGTGTCATACGTTTAAACAGGTACGATCTGGCGGTCCCAAAGGATGAAAAAACCGACGAATCTGCGTGAGTATCGCAAACGCAATGAGCGGACGTTATTGGTTGTCGTAGCGCTCTTTTTAGTTGTGGGCGGTTTCCTCGCCATCGGCTTCATCTACGGATGGCGGGCGGCGCTCACCGGGCTGATCTGTCTGCTGCCCGGCGCACTGGCCCTGATCCTGCTGTGGCTATTCCTGACGGGTATCGATTATTTCACCAGGGAGAAATAAAAGCGGCGCAAGCGTTTAACGTGAAATCAATAGCTCTTGAGTATAAAGGTTGACTCTACTGAAAAACCTTTTTCAGTAGAGAAGGGAGTACTATATGTTGTGGTTGGGCGCAGCCCAACCACAACATATACCCCATATTTTCTTTGGCTGCCCCTTTTTTCAGGGCAGCCAAGGTTTTTCGGTGCGTGACGCCCTCTGCCTGTTGACGGTGGGCGCCTGGCGTTTATACTGGGGACGTAAACACGTGTCTCGATGGACGAAAGAGGCGAAAGTGAAACCGCTGATCGCACTTCAAAACGTCAGCTTTGCGTACCGGTTGCCGGATGGGCAGCGGGTGCCGGCGCTGCGCGACGTCTCCCTGCGCATCGCACCAGGCGAGTATGTGGCGGTGGTGGGAGCCAACGGCTCCGGCAAGTCGACCTTAGCGCGCCACCTCAATGCGCTGTTGACGCCGGACAGCGGCACCGTGGCAGTCAAAGGCCTCGACACACGTGACCCCACTGCGCACTCCGAGGTCCGTCGCACCATCGGCATGGTCTTCCAGCAGCCCGAGGATCAGATTGTGGCGACCGTCGTCGAGGACGACGTGGCCTTCGGCCTGGAGAACCTCGGCGTTCCCCCTGGGGAGATCCGTGCGCGGGTGTGGACGACTTTGGAGGAAATGGACCTCTGGAAGGAGCGTCTACGCCCGCCGCACCTGCTTTCGGCGGGCCAACAACAGCGGTTGGCGTTGGCCGGCGTGCTGGCGATGCGTCCCCGGTGCATCGTTTTCGACGAGGTGACGGCGATGCTGGACCCGGCGGGCCGGCGGGAGGTGCGGTCGATGATGCGGCGTCTGCACCGCGAGGGCTTGACCGTCGTCGCCGTGACTCACTTTATGGAGGAAGTGCTGGACGCGGAGCGTGTGATCGTTCTGCAGGAGGGGCGTGTCGCGGCAGATACGACACCGGCAGCCTTGTTCGCCGACGCCGGAGCGTTGGAGGCCCTGAATCTGGCGCTCCCGCCCGCTGCCGCTCTGGGGCATTTCCTGCAGCGTCATCTTGCGGTGACGTTCGCCACTCCTCCGTTGACGGTGCCCGCGTTGGTCGAGGCGTTGGACGCGCGGCTGCGTCGCCCTGCACCCTCCCCAGCGTCGCTTCCCGCGCAGACGTGGGAGACGCCGACACCTCCCCCGCGGATTGAGGTGCAAGGACTGGGTCATATTTACCTGCGTGGGACACCGCTGGCGCGGCGCGCTCTGCGTGACGTCGGGCTGCGCGTGGACGCGGGACACACGCACGGCTTGCTGGGAGCCACGGGATCGGGCAAGTCGACGCTGTTGCAGCACCTCAACGGCTTGCTGCGTCCGCAGGAGGGCACGGTGTGCGTTGCCGGATACGATCTCAACGACCCTGCCGTGGACATTCAGGCCGTGCGCTGTCTGGCCGGGCTGGTGTTCCAGATGCCCGAGGTACAGATCTTCAAGCAGTACGTGGGCGACGAGATCGCCTATGGGCCGCGCCTACAGGGCCTGGAGGGGGAAGCGTTGCGTGAGCGCGTGCGCTGGGCTATGTCACTGGTCGGCCTGGACTTTGAAACGTTCAAGGATCGGCTGACCTTCGCGTTGAGTGGGGGCGAGCAGCGGAAGGTGGCCCTGGCTTCGATTCTGGCCTTGCAGCCGGAGATCCTGCTGCTTGACGAGCCGACGGCGGGCCTCGATCCGGCCTCGCATCGGGAACTGTTGGACCACCTCCAGGCGCTTTCGGACGACGGCATGACCCTCGTGCTCTCCTCGCATCAAATGGACGATCTAGGGCTGTTAACGGATCACCTGACAGCGCTTGCCGAGGGGACGAGCGTGCTCACGGGCAGCACTGCGCAGGTCTTCGGTTGCGGAGAACAGCTGCGGACGCTGGGCCTGGGCCAGCCGGTGGTGACGGCGGTCGCCGAGGGCTTGCGGGCGCGAGGCTGGCTGTTGCCGGTGGGCATTGTGCGTCGGGAGACGCTGCTTGCCCACCTGCGGGCGTCGTTGGAGGCGCGATGAGCGACTTCGAGTTCCAGCGCTTCATCACCATTGGACAGTACCTGCCCACCGGCTCTGTGATCCATCGGCTGGATCCGCGCGCGCGTCTCGTCGCCGCCGCCCTGTTGATCGGAGCGGTCACGGCCACCTCACACTTCAGCGGCCTGGGATTGGTCTTCGCCGTGATCATGCTGGCGCTGGCGGTGGCCAGAATCCCCCTGAGTTACGCGCTGAAGGGTCTGTTGCCGCCGTTGCCTTTCATCGTGATCCTGGCGCTGCTCCAAATCCTCTTTGGCCCTCAGGAGGACGATGCACTGGTGCTGGCGTGGAACGCAGTACGGATCTCGTGGGCCGACCTGCACATGGGACTGATGCTCGTCGGGCGCTTCGCTGCCTTAATTCTGACGCTCAGCCTCTTCTCCTTTTGCGTTTCCACCCGTGAGCTGGTTACCGGTCTGGAGGCGCTGCTCCGTCCGCTGACAGCGTTGGGAGTGCCGACGCACGACGTGGTGCTCATGGTGCAGGTGACGTTGCGCTTCCTGCCGCTGTTGGCGCGGGAGGCCGAGCGCATCGCCAAATCGCAGGCGTCGCGGGGGGCGGAATGGGGCACCGGACGCGGCGGCTGGCTCAAGCGCACTCGGCAGGCGCTCCCCCTGCTGGTGCCCCTCTTCCTGAGCGGGTTGCGTCGCGCCGAAAATCTGGCGTTGGCGATGGAGGCGCGCTGTTACACCGGCGGGCGTGGACGCACCTCGATGGTTGTCCTCCGCTTTCGCGCGGTCGACGGCCTGGCGATATTGCTGGCGGCCGGCGTTGCCCTGGCGGGGTTGGTATTGTAGCGATGGCCGAAGCGACGATGCAGGAGCACAAGCTCGGTCTCACCATCATCTGGCTTTACGCGACGCTTACACTGGCTGGTTTGCACTGCGCAGCGGGTGGGGTGATGCCCTCTGGTGGCTGGCACTGCTCAACACTTTCGCCCCCTTTCTCTTCGCCCCCCTGCTGTTTCTCCCGCCTCTCGCCGGGGTGATCCAACGTCGCGCTGCGTGGCTCGGCGTTGCCCTCCCTTTGACACTGTTCTTGTTTTTGTATGGGGAGCACTTTCTGCCCCGGCCCTCTCACTTCGTCAAAAAGGATGTAGCTGTCTCCGTGATGTCCTTCAACATTTGGGGATGGAGCCGCGCCCCTGAAACGGCCCGCGTTATCTACGACATGGGTCTGCCCGACGTGGTGCTCTTACAGGAGTTGAGCCCGCAGATGGCGGAGACCATCCTGACGGAAGTCGGAGATGTGTACCCCCATCACCTGCTGGAGACCGCGGAGGGCTACCGGGGTATGGGCATCCTCAGCCGTTATCCTCTGCGAGAGCTCGACACCGAGGCTCTGACCGCGTCTTCCCGGTGGCGCATGCAAGTTGTCGAGGTGATCCTTGAGGACCGCCCCTTCGTCCTGTACCATTGTCATCTCCAGAGCACCAATATCTTGTATCTCCTGGAAGCGAACCTCTCCCTTCCCCGGCAGGTGAGGGCGAGTTTTGCAGCACGGGAGAGGATGATCAACGCTCTGAAAACAGATATCGAGGCGCGGGGACAGCCGGTGATTGTGGCCGGAGACTTCAACAGCACCGATCAGAGCGCCGCCTACCGTATGTTGGCGCAGGCGTTGACGGAAGCGCACCGTGCCGTGGGGTGGGGCTTTGGGCACACGTTTCCTGCCTACGCGGGGCGCTTTCGCGGCGTCCCTATTCCGCCCAGGTTGATGCGGTTGGACATGGTTTTCTACTCGCGGGCGTTCGTCGCCCTGCGCAGCCGCGTTGGTGGGACGCACGGAGAATCCGATCACCTGCCCGTCGTGGTGGAAATGGCGTGGCGCGATCAAGCGCACGTTGAGGAGTTCGAAGCAAGTCCGCCGCTGAAAACGCCTCCTGTACCGTAGAAACTGCGTAGACGAAAGCAAGGCAAACAAAGCTGGGGTTGATGCGAGCCGAAGCTGCTTCGTTTGCCCGTTGATGCGGAACTTGCTTTGACGCGCCGGGAGGATAAACTTAGCAGAAGAGACCGCGTAAAATGGGTGTGGTATTCAGACATAACAAACACAAAATAGTACAATAAAAAGCGCGTACCTCTCACTTAGTAAGTGTGTTGTGCCGGGCTACTCACAAGACTACACAGTCACAAAGGAGGAACCCTCGATGACAGAGAGATTGAAGGACAAAGTTGTGTTGATCGCCGGAGCGACCGGGGCCTTGGGCCGTGCCGTGACCCACGAGTTCGCCGCGAGCGAGGCGCGCCTGGCGCTGATAAGCACCTCTCCCGAGAAATTGACGCAGCTGGCGGGCGAGACCGGCCTCTCCGAGGACGACGTTTACACCATCGCCGCCGATGCCACTCGGGAAGACGCGGTCCAGGCGCTGATTGAGGACGTCATGCAGCATTTCGGGCAGCTTGACGCGCTGGTTAACACCATCGGCATGTGGCGCGGCGGTCGCGCGGTTCACGAAACCTCGGTGAGCATGTGGGAGCGCACCTTCGACATCAACCTGCGCAGTGCCTTCTTGCTTTCCCGCGCCGTCTTGCCCCATCTCCTGGAAAACGACTGGGGGCGCATCGTCCACGTCAGTTCCCGCTCGGCTCTGCACCCCCGCGCCAACAACGCCGCCTACGCAGCCGCCAAAGCGGCCCTGGTCACCCTTACGGACGTCATCGCTGCTGAGGTGAAAGGGAGCGGCGTCACAGCCAATGTCGTCCTGCCCAGCGTCATCGATACACCGGCGAACCGGAAGGCGCTCTCGGGGATGGATCCTGAGACGTGGGTGCCGCCGGAGAGCATCGCCGCTTTGATCCATTTTCTCTTCTCCCCTGCGGGGGACGCCATCAACGGCGCACATCTCCCCATCTACGGAGATATCTTTTAGGCCGAAGGCCCAAACGCTCGATTCACGAGAAGGTATGTCATGACCCAAGACCTGCTTTTATCCCTGGACGTCGGCACGCAGTCGATGCGCGCACTTGTCTTTGACCTTAAAGGGCAGCTGTTGTCCAAGCAGCGGGTCCCCATCACCCCTTACGTCTCCCCGAAGCCGGCCTGGGCCGAGCAAGATCCCGACCTCTATTGGGAGGCGCTTGGCGAAGCGTGTCAGAGGCTGTGGAAGACGCAGCCAGCGGTCAAAGCGCGGATCGCCGGCGTCGCGCTGACGACCCAACGCGCCACGGTGGTCAACGTGGACCGCGAGGGACGTCCGCTGCGGCCCGCCATCGTCTGGTTGGATCAACGCCGCACCCAGGGTCTGCCGCCCGTAGGGGGACTGTGGGGCTTGGCTTTTAAGCTCATCGGCGCCTCGGAGACCGTAGCCTACCTTCAAGCCGAGGCGGAGGCCAACTGGATCCGCACGCACCAGCCGGAGGTTTGGACCCGTACCCACAAATACCTCTTCCTTTCCGGCTACCTCACCTTCCGTCTGACCCGGCGTTTCGTCGATTCCGTAGGCTGTCAGGTGGGTTACGTTCCCTTCGACTATAAGAACCTGCAATGGGCGAAATCCTGGGATTGGAAGTGGCGGGCGATCCCCATGGACCCGGCGCTGCTGCCCGAGCTGGTGCCCCCGGCGGAGCCACTGGGGGAGATCACCCCGGAGGCAGCAGCGGCGACCGGCATTCCCGAGGGCCTTCCGCTCATCGCCGCCGCCGCCGACAAAGCCTGCGAGGTGTTGGGATCTGGGGGGTTGAAACCCCACGTCGGCTGTCTGAGCTACGGCACGACGGCGACCATCAACACCACTCACCGTACCTATACCGAGGTCATCCCCCTGATCCCCCCCTACCCGGCAGCGGTCCCCGGCGCGTACAATATGGAGATCCAAATCTATCGGGGCTACTGGATGGTCAGCTGGTTCAAGCGGGAGTTTGGGCTGCGGGAGAAGCAGCTGGCGGCGGACCGCAACGTTGAGCCAGAGGATCTTTTCGACACCTTAGTCGAGGAGGTGCCGGCCGGCTCGATGGGTTTGATCCTGCAACCCTACTGGTCACCGGGCGTGCGCGCCCCCGGCCCGGAGGCCAAAGGCGCCATCATCGGCTTTGGGGATGTCCACACCCGCGCGCACCTCTACCGTTCCATTCTGGAAGGGCTGAGCTACGCGCTGCGCGAGGGCATGGAGCGCACGGAGCGGCGCACAGGGGTGCCTGTCACTGAGCTGCGCGTCTCCGGCGGTGGCTCGCAGAGCGACGCTGCGCTGCAGATCACGGCTGACATCTTCAACATGCCGGCGGCGCGTCCCCACACTTACGAGACCGCAGGCCTGGGCGCCGCCATCGACGCCGCTGTGGGCCTGGGATTGCACCCCGACTTCGAGACCGCCGTGGCAGAGATGACGCGCGTCAAGGAGGTCTTCGAACCCAACCCCGCCCACCGGGCACTTTACGATGCCCTCTACGAACGTGTCTACAAAAAGATGTACAAGCGCCTCCACCCGCTTTACGAGGAGATCCGCCGTATCACCGGCTATCCGCCGACATGACGGCGGATTTCATACAAACGCTTCAGCTACGCTCGGATATCGCTCTATCGTAAGAAAAGCGTAAGATTTGCGTCAAGCAGGCAGGGTACCTATTAGTTACAATGGGAACAGATGTGGGGTTTGGAAACGCATGAGATTCTCCTCCTTACAATCAGCCGAGGGCCTGGGACTGCCTTCGGCTGATCCCTTTGTAAGGCCCCTTTGCACTTCCGGCGCGGGCGTTTCCGATTGCTCCAAAATTGGCCAGATCACAAGGGAAACGTCAGCATGCCGTCAAGTTTATGCGGACGAATGCGGGTAAAGTAGGGGTGGTTCGGGGTTAGGATAAGTTTCTGAAGATTCTCCTCCTTCTCAAGTCGGGTGCTGGGCTCAGCACCCGACTGACTTTTTTGGGGGCCGTGTCTCTCCCCGAAGCCCCCTTGACAATGCCCCCCGCCTATTTACAATAACCCTGGCGACCGTGGGGCGGTGCCTTTTATCTCGCACGCCCCTTCACGTCGCTTCGCGTCATAAGTTGACGCGAGATCGGGGAGGGGCCCCGGACGTGGAACCATCCATGAGGGAGAGAGAAAGATGACAGTGCGCATCGATGGACGAGCACCGGACGAGATTCGACCTGTGAGCTTTGAGCTTGCCCCTCTCAAGTATCCGGAGGGGTCGGCGCTGATCCGCATGGGCGATACCCGGGTGCTTTGCGCCGTTACGGTAGAGCCCCACGTCCCCCCGTGGCGCCAGGGAAGCGGAGCCGGGTGGCTGACGGCGGAGTATGCCCTCCTGCCGCGCGCCACTCAAGAGCGGACGCGGCGCAGTCACATCGAGGGGGGACGGGCGCAGGAGATACGTCGGCTCATCGGGCGCAGCCTGCGGCGCGCTGTGGATCTCGCGGCGCTGGGCGAGCGCACGATCATTGTGGACTGCGATGTTTTGCAGGCCGATGGGGGCACCCGCACGGCCTCCATCACCGGCGGGTACGTGGCCGTAGCGCTGGCCGTCCGCCATCTGGCCGAACAGGGCGAGCTCTCGGCGGACGTCCTCGCACCGCCGGTCGCCGCTATCAGCCTGGGTGTGGTGGACGGTGACCTGCTCTTAGACCTCAACTACGCCGAAGATGTCCGCGCGCAGGTTGATCTTAACGTGGTGATGAACGAGGACGGACGCTTCATCGAGGTCCAGGGGACGGCGGAGGGGGAACCCATCTCCCGTGAAACCCTCGATGCGTTGCTTTCGCTCAGTGTTCCCGGCGTTCAGGCGCTCATTGCGGCCCAACGGGAGGCCCTCTCGTGCGCGGACAACCGACGTTGACGTCGCGCCAGCGGCGGGTGCTGCTTGGCCTCGGGGCGGCCCTGTTCCTGGTGCTGGCTGCCA
The DNA here is from genome assembly GCA_049975525.1 of Anaerolineae bacterium. Classification (GTDB taxonomy): domain Bacteria; phylum Chloroflexota; class Anaerolineae; order B4-G1; family SLSP01; genus G713. The sequence goes on along the minus strand of JBNGCW010000018.1, from coordinate 69,488 downwards.
TGGGATGGTCCATCTGGACGACACTGCGGGCCATGCCCACTATCTCGGTGATCCCCACCCCGACGCAAGCGCCGACGCAGACGCCTGCCCCGGTGGAGACATCCGTTCCTACCTTTACACCGACACCTCTCTTTAAACCCGCGAGGGCCGGGGAGATCGCCCAACAGGTTGCCGCGGCCCGCGAACTGCTTCCCCGCTGGGAGACGCCACTGACCTTTGTGAACACGTATGACCTGAGCGTCATCCTTTACCACTCCTACCAGGAGACGCCGCCTTTTCCCCTCTCGGCGCAACGCACACTGGCCGTCCTGGACCTTTGGCCCACCGCCGACGTGGAACCCGACCCCGTGACCCAGGCCGAGACCGTTGCCGCGCTCTATCTCCCCGCACAACGTCAGCTTTACATCCGCCGGGATTGGAGCGACGCCTTCCGCAAGTTGGAAGCGCAGCTCGCCTACGGTTACGCACGTACCTTATCGGAACAATACGGTGGCCTGGCGCGCCTGCGCAGCGAAGCCACGTCCATCGACGAGGCACTGGCGCTGGACGCCGTGGCGTTGGGCGATGCCCTGGTAGCTTTCTGGCGTTATGCCGACGTGGAACCCGGTTCGCCCGGCGCCGAAGCGCTCCAGGGGTTATTGGAGCCGGCGATCTTTCCACTCTGGCGGACAGACGTCCCCGAGCTTGAGACGTTGACGCGGCTCCCGCTGAAACTGGGCCACGACTTCGCCTTGACGCGCTACGAAGCCGAGGGCCTGTCGGGCCTCAACGCTGTGCTACGCGCCCCCCCGCGCTCCACAGCGCAGCTGGTGCATCCTCTGGAGTACGAACGTCATGCAGACTTCACCGCCCTCGATCCCCTCACGCCGACGCTGGATGCGACCTGGGTGCTGACCCACACCGAGCGAGTCGGACAGGTGCTTATGCGTCTGGCTTTCGAGAGCTGGGCCGGGAAGACGCTGACCCCGTCGGTGGAGGGCTGGGACGGAGACCTGCTACAGGTTTGGGCCGGGCCGGAAGGCGCCGAGGTGGTGCTCTGGCAGACGGCGTGGGATTCCAGCCGCCTGGCAGTGGACGTCGAGGCCCAGGCTGAGGCGCTGCTCCCCCGCCTGCTGCCCGGTTACGTCCGCGAGACGCAGCGTCCCCAGGGCCTACCGCCGGGGAGATGGTGGGAGGGCAGCCGGGGCGTGGCCTTCCTCTACCGCTACCTGGATCGGGTTTGGTTGCTCTGGGGTGACGACGAGCAGGCCGTACAGACGATCGCGGCCTCCCTGCTGGAGAGAGGGGATGCCCCGTAAGCCACGACGGTGGAGGGTGCTGTTGGGTGCGCTGCTGACCTCGCTGGTGGTGAGTGTCGGCGTTGCTGCATATACCGGCTGGACGTTGGACCGGCGTTACCGGGACGCTATCTACGAGGATGCGAAGGACGTTTCGGCGCCCGTCGCCGTCGTCTTCGGCGCGGGGTACTGGCCCAGTGGTCATTTGAGCGATGTGCTGCAGGATCGTCTTGACGCGGGTATCGAGCTCTACGAGGCGGGTCGGGTGCGCAAGTTGCTCTTCAGCGGCGACAACCGCGTCGCGGACTACAACGAACCGGCGAAGATGCTGGAGTACGCCCTGCAGCGGGGCGTGCCGCGGGAAGACATCGTGCTGGACTACGCCGGTCGCCGTACTTACGACACGTGCTATCGTGCGCGGGACATCTTCCAGGTCGATGAGGTGGTGTTGGTCACCCAACGTTACCACCTGCCCCGCGCGTTGCTGACCTGTCGCACCCTGGGCCTGGATGCGGTAGGTTACGTCGCCGACCGGCAGCGTTACGTCAACCTCCGCTGGTATCGCCTGCGGGAGATCCCGGCGCTGTGGCTCGCTTGGTGGGAATTGCACATCACGCGCCCGAAACCGATCCTGGGGGAACCGCTGCCCATCTTTGCCGCTGAATAGCTCTCAGACTCCAGAAAAGAAAAAGAGGAAAATCGGATTTCTAGTTGGCCGCCCTCTATATCTAGTGGCTTTGGGCGCGAATTTTCCCCCATGTAGTGGCAAGTTTTGAAGACATCCGATCTCTATTGAAAAACCTCTTTTCAGTAGAGTCATATGTCTTGAAGGGTAGATAAGGAGAGCGATGCTTGAATCCTTACGTTCTTATCTCGATTTTGCGACGGAGACGGCTTACCTTGCCGGGCGGCTGACCCTGGGCTATTACCAAACGGGTCTACGACCCGACCTGAAGGCCGACGACACGCCCGTCACGGCGGCGGATCGCCAGGCGGAGACGCTGATCCGACGGCGCATCGAGCAGCGCTATCCCGGGCACGCCATCGTGGGCGAAGAACACGGAGTCCAGGGCCGGGAGGACGCGACGCACCGCTGGTATATCGATCCCATCGACGGGACCAAGTCCTTCGTGCGCGGGGTGCCGCTCTACGCCGTGCTTATCGGGTTGGAGATCGAAGGAACCGTCGAAGTGGGCGTGGCCTACTTCCCCGCGCTGGACGAGATGCTGGCGGCGGCGACGGGCGAGGGCTGCTGGTGGAACGGGCGGCGGGCGCACGTCTCCGACGTGCCGTCGCTGGATCAGGCCATCGTCAACTTCACCGACGTCGCGGGTTTCGAGCGTCACGGGCGGGGCGCGGCCTGGAAGCGCATCCAGGCTGCGACATACTATCGCGCCGGCTGGAGCGATGCCTACGGCTACCTTCTCGTCGCCACGGGACGCACCGAGTTGATGCTGGATCCCATCATGAGCGTCTGGGATTGCGGCCCGTTTCCGCCCATCTTCCGAGAGGCGGGTGGCTACTTCGGGGATTGGTCGGGCAACGAGACCATCTATGCCGAGGAGGCCCTGGCGACGACGCAGCAACTACTGCCCCAAGTGCTAGAGCTGATCCACACAGACGAAAATTCTGCTTAACAGACAATGGAGGTATGTATGACTACGTGGCCGACACGAGAAGAAGCGCTGGAGTTACTCAAGACCTACACGAAGAACAAGAATTTGATCAAGCACGCGTTGGCCGTGGAGGCGGCGATGCGGGCCTACGCGCGCCGCTTCGGTGAGGACGAGGAGAAGTGGGGCGTCGTAGGCCTGATCCACGACTTCGAGTACGAGAAATATCCTGACGAGCATCCCGCCAAGGGGGCCGAGCTTCTGCGTGAGATGGAGATGCCGGAGGACCTGATCCGCGGCGTGCAGGCACACGCGCCGGCATTGACGGGTATCACGCCCCAGAACAAGATGGAGCAAGCCATCTACGCCGTGGACGAGTTGACGGGCTTGATCGTCGCCGTGGCGTTGGTGCGGCCCAGCAAGTCGATTCACGACGTCAAGGTCAGTTCCGTAAAAAAGAAGTGGAAGGACAGTAGCTTCGCCCGCGGGGTCAACCGCAAGGACATTGAGGAGGGCGCCGAGATGCTGGGCGTCCCGCTGAAGGAGCACATCGGCGTCGTGCTGGAGGCCATGCAGGAAATCGCCGACGATCTGGGTCTGGCAGGCAAGTGAGAATCTCGCAGGTCTTGTCCTTGACGGACGAGCGTAAACATGCAGCTCACGGGAAGCGCTATCTCTAGATCATTGGGAAGATAGACCTCCGAGATTTTGTCGGTTTTCGGAATGCGCAGCGTCTGAGCCAATCAGGCGTTGCGCATCGCGTATTGGTACACCCGCTCGGCGGTGACCGCGCGTCGGTCCCACGTGAGCCGCTCACGGGCGACGCGCGCCGCTTTTTCGCCCAGGGTCCGGCGCCTGGACGGGGCGTTGAGCAAGTCGACGATGGCCGCGACGAAGGCCGCGTTATCGCCGGGCGGCACCAGAACGCCCGTTCCGCCGTCCGCGATGATCTCTCGTATCTCCCCAACGGCTTCCCCTACTACCGGCAGCCCCGCCGCCAGGAGATCCAGCAATTTCACCGGACACTTGGTACGGTTGACCAGCGTGTCGTCGAAGGGGTAGAGCGCCACGTCGGCCTGAGCGAAGTGCGCGGGCTGGTCGGCGACCGGGACGAAGCCCACGTAGACCAGATCCGCGTCATCCGCGGCGGCGATTCCCTCGGTGACGCGCCAGCCGGCCTCCCGACCCAGGGTCATCAGCCGCTGTTCCTCGTCGAAGAAGCCCTTGCCCACAACCCAGAGCCGCACGGTCGGCACGGCTTTACGCACGCCCTGGACGATCCGCCAGAGCCGCGCCACGTCGAACTCGAAGAAGCGAGTGTAGAGCAACAGCGTGGGACGCCCCTCGGGCAACCGCGTCACCGGCGGATGGGGCCAGGCGCTGGCGTTGGGCAGGTAGCTGACGCGGGCCGGGTCGTTGCCCTGCGCCCAGGTCAGCGTCTGGAGCGCGCGACTGGCGACGGTGATGGCAACGGCGTGACGCAGGCCCCAGCGCTCCTGCCACGTGAAAAAACGCCGAAGCGGTAGAGGGTAGTCGCGGAGCTCATTCCAGCCGCCGGGGCCCTCCCAGTCGTCGGTGTCCACGACGACGGGCGGCGCACCGGGCCGGTGGTGCAGCGCCCAGTGGACGAGGCCGGCGTAGGCTTTAGGCTTGAACGCGTGGATGACGTCGGGGCGCAGAGTCAGGGCGCGGTGGGTCAGGCGCGCCGTCAGCCGCAGGTGGAACCAGCCGGGTACACCGGCGGGCAGTCCGACGTTCTCCACGCGCACGCCGTCCTCCTGCCACGCGCGTCCCGCGTCCTCGGGGTTCTGCCACGGCGGAAGCAACAGCGTCACTGCGTGGCCCCGGTGGACAAGGGCTTTCGCCAGCGGCAGCGCGCGCACGCTCATAGTGCCACGCGGTCGCAGCCCGAAGGGGCCCACCATGACGATCTTCACGCTGAACCTCCGTCCCACGCCGCCAGGATCTCCCGCACGCAGGCAGTCTTGGCCTCGGTATAAGCGGCCCGGTTGTCGGGGTAGCGCGCGGCGAGCGTCTGCTTGGTTTGCGCGTATCTCTCCAGAAGATCGGGGCGGGTGCGCAGCGCGTCGCGGAAGCGCAGGTGCACGTCCAGCGCCGGGCTGCCCGCCTCGACGATGTGCAGGTGATGTGTGTGCGGTGTGCCCCTGGAGAAATAGCGCCGGTCAGTGTTCTCCGGGTGGTCGTGGAAGACGTAGCCCAGCGGCTGCAGATAGGGCGCGTAGAAGTCGCCGGGTCTTAGGTCGGGCACCGCCACCAGCAGGTCGATGACGGGCTTGGCGGCGAGGCCGGGCACGGCGGTGCTGCCAACGTGGTGGATCTCCAGCGCCAGCTCACCCAACGCGGCGGCGACGCGCGCCCGCTCGGCCTCATAGCGGGCGGGCCAGGCGGGATCGTAGGGTGAGATCACGACGCCGCCGTGGAGGTGACGCCAGATGACGTCGGCGACCTCGTTCGTGGTCAGCCCGGTGGTGTCGATGGGCGTACCCAGATCGCCACGCCGGGCGTTGCGCGCCTGGATCTCCACCAGCTCCCGGTAGCGGTCGAGGTGCCAGCGGCGATCCGTCGGGTCATGCTCGCGGCGACGGATGCGCGCCTCGATCTCGGCGTCGTCGGCGATGAGGCGATAGGCGGGCATAGACATCCCGAACGTCGCCAGCGTCTGACGCAACTGCAGCAGTGATTCCGGCTTCTCGAAGACGTAGTTGATCACGAAGTTGGGGTAGCCGCCCTCGTGGACATGAAAGTCGATGAGGTGACGCAGCGTGCGGTAGAGGTACGTGACGCGCGGCGCGTCGTAGATCTCGAAGGGGTGCACCGCGCCGATGTAGTCCCCGTCGAGCATGACAGAGCGCTCGAAGCGCGCGTTGAGCTCCCAGGCGACTGCTGTCTTGCCGACGCCGCAGGGGCCGTTAATGATGACGATCATGGTTTGCTGGCTCCTCGTGAACGGTCAAGGAATAGATCGTTAAGTCGGGTCTCTCCATTGATCGAGGGACAAACGCCTCTGGCGTAGCGGCCTGTCAATCGAAGCGTGCCTCCACCGGCCAGGATCATGCGGTCGGCTGCTCCGTGATGACCCTCAAGACAAGCCGAATTCTAAAGGCCCCAGGCGTTCAGGATTTCCTGGGCGGCCTCGTCGGCGCGATGGTAGGGGTTGAGTACGCAGGGGATCTCGTGCTCGGCGGCGACCTCCATATCGGCAAGCGACGAGGTCGTGCGGCCCAGAATCTGCTCGCGGAAGGCGTCTTCTTTGAGTCGCTCCGGCTCGCGGTTGAGCAAGCGGTAAACCCACTCGGCGCCACTGGGCACTGCCAGGTAGACGATATGCAGATCGTTCCCCCAGGGGGGCAGACCGGCAATGGGCGTCGTCTTGAGGTGCAGCAGCGTCGGGATAACCGTCTCCAGGTACATGACCTGCTTTCGTGCAGCTTGAGCGTCCGCCAGGAGAATAGCGTTGCGTGCGCCGGGGCGCGACTCGTAGGCGTAATAGATGTCGTCGGGCGTGTAGACGCGCTCCGGATGGTAGATATCCTGGTATCCATCTTCGGTCTCACGAACGAAGATGTAGGGGTTCTTGTAGCCCTCGCCGGGGCGCGGATCACGGGTGCCCAGCAGATAGATGCGCGGCAGTTCGATGGCGCGCTCGTGCAAGAAACGCTCCACGCGCGTCATCACGTAGCTCTGACCGGCCCCGGACGCGCCGTTCAAGGCCAGAATCCCCCACGTTGGCTTTGGACGGCGCACGTCAAGGTCCGCAACACGCGGGAATCTATGGAGAAGCATTTCGTAGGTTTCTGCCTGCTCCAGAAGTAGGTCCCGCTCCTGAGGAGGAAAAGCCTGCAAAAGGGTCTTGAGTTTTTTTTCGCTGAACATCTCCATCTCTCCTTAACAAGCGATGCGCGCTTAGGGGGATGCCCTCAAGCACAGAAAACGAGGGGGAAGACTACCTTAATCGTTTGCACACGCCATGCCGCTCGAGGGCAAATGCAGCACAGCGCGAACACAACCGAGGCCCACGCGCCGCCGGGCCGGATAGCCTTCTCTGATTCAGGGCACGCCCAGATTCTCGACAACGCGCAAGCCCGCCGACTGCAAGCGCTCCGTTATCGCTCATGTAGCGCTTCCCGGGGATAGATCTTACCTCTCTTTACTTCGATCGGTCGTTCAAGGAACTCTGCAAAGTCCACGCTTTGATCTTCCATGACTTCTGAGTCTTTATCATGATACTTTGGTGTCACAGATTGATGTGAAACGTCAGGTCTTCTCAGGATGCCTTCACAGTTCACGCTTCGTTGGCTTCCATCTCCGCCTGGATCTCGGCGAGCTCGGCGAAGGCTTCCAGGGACGCTTGCGCTTCCTCATCTGAAAGCAGGTTGATGGCGTAGCCGGTGTGGACGAGGACGTAGTCGCCGACTTCGGCTTCAGGTGTCATGATGAGGCTGATTTCGCGCTCGACGCCGCCCAGTTCGACGACGGCCATATTGTTGTCGCGTATGGATTTAATTTGGGTCGGAACGGCTAGACACATAGGATCCTCTTTTCACGTTTTACGTTTCATGCTTCACGTTGGCGATGGCGGCCTGGCCCAGGGAGAGGCCGCCGTCGTTGGGCGGGACCTGGCGGTGCAGCAGGACATCGAAGTCGGCGGCGCGCAGCCGGGGCACGGTCAGCTCCAGCAGGAGATGGTTCTGAAAGACGCCGCCGCTGAGCGCGACGGTGGAGATGTCGGTCTCTTCGCGCAGCCGCGTGCTGACGCGCAGGATCATCTCGGCCACCGTGTCGTGGAAGCGCTTCGCGATGTGCGGCACGGGCGTTCCCCGCGCCACGTCGTCGAGTAAGGTTTCGAAAAGCGCAGCCACGCGGATTTGGATGACGCCCTCGTGATCCGCCAAAGCAAAAGGATAGGGCGCGGCGGGGGCGCGGTGGCTTGCGGCAAGCTGCTCCAGTTCCATGGCGGCCTGGGCCTCGTAGGTGGCGTCGCGGCGCACGTCCAGCAGGGCGCTGACGGCGTCGAAGAGGCGGCCCATGGACGAGGTCTGCGGCACGTTGACGTTACGCTCCACCATCTGGCGGATGAGACCGGTCTCGGCGGGGCAGAACTCGCCGGCGGGCAGAGCCTCGGCGCCCAGCAGCGCGGTGACGTAGGCCACGGCGATGCGCCAGGGATGGCGGGTCGCGGCGTCGCCGCCGGGCAGCGGCAGATATTCGAGGTGGGCCGCGCGGCGGAAGTCAGCGTAGTCCGCGATGAGCCACTCGCCGCCCCAGATGGCGCCGTCGGCGCCGTAACCGGTGCCGTCGAGGGCCACGCCGATGACGGGGCCGGCGTCGGGCGCCCGTCCGTTGTCGGCGAGACAGGCGGCGATGTGGGCGTGGTGGTGCTGCACCTGCAGCGGCGCGGGCAGGTCGTGGTCGGCGGCGTACGCGCGCGCGAAGCGGGTGCTCAGGTAGTCGGGGTGCAGGTCGCTGACGACGCGCTCCGGCTCCAGGCGGAAGAGGTGCTTGTACGTCGCCAGGGCTGCTTCGTAGTGCTGCAGCGTCTCCAGATCCTCCAGGTCGCCGATGTGCTGGCTGAGGAAGGCGTTGGTGTCGCGGGTGAGACAGAAGGTGTTTTTGAGCAGCGGGCCGACGGCGAGCGTCGGGCGCGTGGAGAAGGGCAGCGGTACGGGAAAGGGCGCGTAGCCCCGCGCGCGGCGGATGGGCTGGACGTGGGAGTCGGAGGCCGGATGCTCGATGCTGGATGCTTCTTGACTCGTGCTCCCTGACTCGTGACGTCTGATCTCTATGACTTGCACCACGGAGTCGTCGTAGCGGGCGTAGATGTCGCGGTTGTGGAGCAGGAAGGCGTCCGCCAACGGCGCCAGGCGGCGCAGGGCCTCGTCGTTGTCCTTGGCGATGGGCTCCTCGGTGAGGTTGCCGCTGGTCATGACGAGGGGACGGTCCACGTCGCGCAGCAGGATGTGGTGGAGTGGGGTATAGGGGATCATGACGCCGAGGGTGCGCTGGTGGGGGGCGACGTTGTCGGCGATGGGGGGCAAGAGATCCGGGGTGGGGCGGCGATCCAGGAGGACGATAGGGCATTGGGGCGAGGTGAGCAGCTCCTCGGCGGCGGGGGGAAGGTCGCAATAGGCGCGCACGGCGTCGAGGGTGGGAAGCATGACGGCGAAGGGTTTGTGCGGGCGGCGTTTGCGCTCGCGCAGCGTGCGGACGGCGTCGGCGTTGGTGGCGTCGCAGGCCAGGTGGAAGCCGCCGAGGCCTTTGAGGGCGACGATCTTGCCATCCAGGAGCAGGTCGCGGGTGCGGATCAGCGCTTCATCGCGTGACCGGAGCGGAGTCGAAGGATTGCGGGGTGCGTGCTCTGTTTCTACGGTCGTTTTGCTGCGTTCCACGAGCCAGACGTGCGGGCCGCAGTCGGGGCAGGCGTTGGGCTGCGCGTGGAAGCGACGGTCGGCGGGATCTTCGTACTCGGCGCGGCAGGCGTCGCAGAGGGGGAAGTCGCGCATGGTGGTCTTGGGCCGATCGTAGGGGATGTCCTCGATAATGGTGAAGCGCGGCCCGCAGTTGGTGCAGTTGATGAAGGGGTAGCGGTAGCGGCGGTCGGTGGGATCGAAGAGCTCGCCCAGGCAGTCGTCGCAGGTCGCCACGTCGGGGGAGATAAGCAGCGATTGCCCGGCTTTCTCCTCCGAGTGGCGGATCTCGAAGTCCGGGTAGCCGTTGGGCGGGATGGGTGTCGCCTCCAGCGCGGTGATGTGCGCCAGCGGCGGCGCCTCGTCCTCCAGCGCCGCGATGAAAGCGTCCAGCACGTCGGGGGAGCCTTCGGCCTCGATATCGACGCCGCCGGAGTGGTTAAGCACCCAGCCGTGCAAGTCGAGGCGCCGGGCCAGGTTGTAGACGAAGGGCCGAAAGCCCACGCCCTGCACGATGCCGGTGATAGTGATGTGAAATGCTGCTGCGTTAGCCACAATACTATCTTCCCCCGATTTGGTGGACATTTGATTAAGCAAACTACTGCTCCTGATAGTAACGCTTCGCGAATAATGCTTTCGTCCAATCTAAATCCTACCCATAGCAGTTCATGCAGTAGTGTTGAGGCTGACGGAATAAAGCCACGTTTTCGGGCCAACAGAATGATACCTAGTGTTCCTTATGCATGGGATGTCAAAAGATTGAGCACATCGGCGTGCCACGCCGTCATCTAAAATGGCTGTCCAACCTTGCGTTTCCAATGCATAAGAGAGGACCGCTGTCTCGCCGGCGCCTAAATCCCAGGCGAGAATATCGGGATGTAATGTGGTTTGTGAAATAGGAAGATCACCACGCAGGACAATCTGCCGAGCTGGATCATCTGGGGGGCCCGCTGCTATTTCATCTATAACTACCTTCGGGACAACCACTTCATCTGTCAGTAATGAGATCAGATCAAGTTTCTCAATTTTTGCCAGAACGATGATAGGTGAGGCATTTAGAACCCAGCGTTCATTCATTCAAAACCTCAGAGACGATTTCATCAGCGTCATATTGAAAAGGTGTGACATCAAATGCTGCCAAAGCCGCCAAGAACTCGGTTCGTGAAAGACCGGCAACCTCGGCAGCTTTTGCTTGTGAGAGGCGACGCAGTTCATACCATTTTACGGCAGCAGCCAGGCGCATTTCCGCCACGAAATGGGCCGGATCCTCGCGCAGTGCAGCGAAGACTGACCGTGGCAGATTCACTGTAAGATCGACTGTGTTTTCCATCTTTATTCTCCTCACCCTGTAGTCTTATCTTAAGTTTACCACAGATTGGGTAGGAAGACGTTTCAGCTTAATTGAGTCTCCAGCCAGTTCAGCCAGGCGCCCATGCCCTCGCCGGTTTTGGCGGAGAGGGTGATGACGGGGACATCGGGGTTGAGGCCGTGGACCAACTCGCGGAAGGCGTCGAGGTCGAAATCGAGGTAGGGGAACAGATCGGCTTTGGTGACGACGACCAGGTCCACCGCCTCGAAAATCGCGGGGTATTTGTAGGGCTTGTCGTGGCCTTCCGGCACGCTGATCAAGCCCACCCGGACGCTCTGGCCCAGGTCGAAGGAGACGGGGCAGATGAGGTTGCCGACGTTTTCGATAAAGACCACGTCCAGGTCGTCCAGCGGCAGATTGTGGAGCGCCTGGTGCACCATAGGCGCGTCGAGGTGACAGCCGCCGCCGGTGTTGATCTGCACCACGGGCGTGTCCGTCGCGGCGATCTTGTCGGCATCGACCTGCGAGGCTGTGTCGCCTTCGATGACGCCCAGGCGCAGCCGCTCGCCCAGCGCCTCAATAGTCGCCAGCAGCAGCGTCGTCTTTCCCGCGCCCGGCGAGGACATGATGTTGACGGAAAAGATGTCGTGCGCCGCCAGATGCGCGCGGTTGTCCGCGGCCGCCTGGTCGTTGGCGCTCAGGATCTTCTGCACGACCGGGATCTCTTTGCCGGTCGTGGTCTCGGGTGTGTGTTCATGTTCGTGATTTTCACAGCCGCAGGTGTCGCACATGACTTGTATCCTCCTGGATTTACTTTGTCACTTGATTTACTTTGACCCTGTGAGATACTTTGCAGGATTGGCCCAGGGATCTCCTGAGCCACATCAGCTTAACCATGAATCGTGTTTCGTCAAGTGCGTGCTGGGAGTGTACCCCCTATGATCATTGAAAGAAGCAGCGCCATGATGCGGCGCTCATTTGAGAAGACCATATACCGCTTTCGTCGGATTCCCCCTGCGGATCTGCGGGGAGACTTCGGTATTTACGTCCATGTGCCCTTCTGTCTTTCCAAATGCACCTTTTGCCCCTTTTATAAGGAGCTTTTTTCGGAGCAGGAGAAGGCGCAATATCTGGCGGCTATCGCTCAAGAGATCGCGACCACACAGATGCGGGGGCAAGCCAAATGGATTTACGTCGGTGGCGGGACGCCCAATCTGCTTGCTATTGACGAGTTAGCGCAAATCTTGGAGGGAATTCGTGCCAAAGTACAGGTCGAAAGTATCGGTATTGAGCTATTGCCGGCCCGTATCACGGAACCTTATTTGCACGATCTGCAGCGCATCGGGTTCACGAAGATCAGCCTGGGCGTCGAGAGTCTCTCGCGGCCGCTTATGCTTCAGACCGGGCGGAAGCTCAATCAACAAGCACAACTCGGCACGTTCATCGAGACGGCCCGCACCCTTGGGCTGTGGGTCAACGTCGATCTGATGGTAGGGTTACCCAACCAATCGCCGGATTCCTTTTTGGAAGACATCCGGGTCATGGCAGCGATGCACCCCTCGCAGATTACAACGTATCCCTTCATGGTAATCCGGGGCCTGGAAAGCACGCCGGGCTTTCCCTCACGGGAACAGTTCTCCCTCATCGAAAAAGCGTATCTACTGCTCCAGGAAACAGGCTACGAGCGCAAAAGCATCTGGACCTTCGCGCAGGGCGATGACGTCTACGACTCCTCCCGTGATGAGTTGATCGAAGACTACGTGGGCTTCGGGCCGGCGGCTTTTTCGACCTATGGCGGCTGGAAGATCGTCAATCCAGAGCTCTGTGTCTATCTCAAATCCCTGGCCAGGGGAGAACGCATGGGATTTGTGGCGCCCAAACGCGCCGATACCGATGACTGGCGCGTCTTCGCCCGGCGTATCTACGACCTGCGGGGTGATCATTTCGCCGATCTGCCGCTCTCCATCCGAGGGTTTGTCGCCCTCTTGAACCTGACCAACTACATCCGACACGGCAAACTCACGGAAAAGGGGATTCACTTATCTCATGTCCTCTCCAAGACCGTGGTGGAATCGCTGCCGTTCCCGGTGCAGAATCCCGCTTGCGTGGAAAATTACGGAGACTATACAGCCTATCAATCATAACCGTTGAGGCTGGTAGCACCATGTTTAACCGAGTAGTCTCCCTGCACAGTGTTGGTGAGAAAAAAAAGATCGCGGACGGTGACAGCGACTTCGTCACCAAGCGTGGGGGGAATATTGACTTTACTGATTTTCTGTTTTATGCCCCTGAGGGAGCGTATTTGCTTATTTCACTTCTGTGGGTACAATATCCTGCATGAATGACATCTATGTGGCGTCGCGGTGGCGCGACCTCCGTCGCTCCTTGGTGTTGGCCCGTCGGTACCGGTGCGGTCTGGAGATTCAGGCCTTTTCCGATCCTAACGTGTTAGATGGGGAGTGGCGGCGTCTGCTCGCTGCTTATCAGACTCAGCTGCGCTCCTTTTCCGGCCCGCTGGCCTGCCATGGTGCCTTCTTCGATATGGTCAGCGCCAGCGTGGATACGCAGATTGTAGCGTTAACCCGGCGGCGCTACCTGCGCAACCTGGAGATCGCCGCTGCGCTGGGGGCGACGCATTTAGTCTTTCACACCAATTTTTTCCCCATGATCGGGACCGAAGACTACCGGCGAGCGTGGATTGAGCGGCAGATTGAATTCTGGCGGGAGATCGGTGCGCGAGCGGCAGAGGACGGGGTGACCGTCTGCCTGGAAAATATGTGGGATCCCGACCCCTTCGTCTTGCGCGATCTGTTAGCAGCGGTGGCGTCGGATAACGTCCAATGTTGTCTCGACGTGAGTCACATTTTTCTCTACGGACAGAAACAGGGCCACACCATCGATACCTGGCTGGAGGTCCTGGAGCCCTACATCGTCCACGCGCATTTGAACAACACCCTGGGCAAGATCGATGAGCACCTCCCTCTGCACGCCCACGCCGGGGTTGTGCCCTACGCTACCTTGCTGCCGAAGCTGGCTGCGCTCAAACGGACGCCCGGCCTGGTCGTGGAGATGGAGGATCTCGATGCCGCCGAAGCCAGTCTGCGTTTTATCCGGCGCGTGCTCGTCGACCGAGTGCCGCAAACCCCGGACTAGAAAAGCGTAGCCAACCGCTCACAGACTCGTTCTAGAAACGCTCGATCTTCCTCATTGAAGGCGTTGAGGGAGTGGGAGTCAATGTCCAGCTCCGCAACGACGCGACCGTCTTTGAAGACCGGGACGACAATCTCCGATTTGACGTCGGGGCTGCAAGCCAGGTAGTTCTCCTCCTCGCGCACATCGTCCACCACGAAGGTGGCCTGGACGTCCGCCGCCTGACCGCAGATACCTTCCCCAAAAGCGATGTGGGTGTGTTCTGTCGGTTCGCCGACGTAGGGGCCGAGCACCAGCTGGCGTTCCTGGTTGGGGTCGACGAGATAGAAACCTACCCAATCGAAGGTGGGGAAATTGGTTGCCAGCAGCCGGTTGACCGCCTGCAGGCGCTCTTCCCGCGTCCTCTCCTGGCTGAGGATCTCCTCGACGTGTTCCAACAGTTGTGCTTGTTTTGGGGTCATGTATGAACTCCTCTGTCACTAAAGAGCAGCCATCCTCGGCGATGGCTGCTCTTGGGCAACGCTCTGCGCCTCTGTGGGCCATCCATCCCTTTGTGAGCGGTACTCCTGCTGAACAAAGGGGCGTCAGGACCTACTCGTAAGGCTCAAACATATCCTTGGTGGCGCCACACTCAGGACAGACCCAGTCATCGGGCAGGTCTTCGAAGGGAGTGCCCGGTTCAATGCCTCCCTCAGGATCGCCTACTTCGGGGTCGTAGACGTAGCCGCATACAATGCATTCCCATTTTTGCATCTAAGTAGCCTCCGTAGATGTAATTGTGTGTTCTCGCTTCGGTCGAAACCCTCCGAGGGCACGTTTGCCTCAAAACCGGTGGACGTGCGCACTGATGAAAGCCGGACGCCTCGCGCCTCGGCTGAGTGACAAGCATATCTCAAGTGGGGAGGTTGTCAAGCCCGGCGGCGTTGCCTGTTTTGTGCCTCTGAACGAAGCGTGGAGCCGCGTGCAAGGAGCTCGCCCCGCAGGATGACCTGGCGGGGTGGATGCGCCGGGTTCTCAAGGCGTTCCAGCAGTAGTTCCGCTATGACGCTAAGATGCTCTCAGCGTTCTCTGTGATTTCTGCGGTAAACAGGTTTTTTCATCAATGTCCCCATTCAATTTCCTCCAGCTCGAAGGATGGAATCGGATAGCGGACGGCGATATGCGGGTAGAGCACCTCGTGGGGCGCGAAGCGGAACCCGGGCTGACGCAGCAGTACGAGGGGATAGCGGAGGCCCAAGGTGGGCTTACAGAGGTGCCGCTGTTTCACTTTTGGAGGGTCAGGGGGGCCAGGGGATGACCGGGCCAGGGGGGTAGCTCGGGAATGGGATCGTCGAACCAGATGCGGTAGAGCTCGGCAAAGCTGCCGTCGGCGTGGAGCGCCGCCAGCGTCAGGTTGACGAAATCGCGGAAGTCGGAGTCGCCCCGAGGTAGCACATAGGCGACCGGACGGAAGGTCAGACGAGTGTCGGGCAGGAAAAAGCCGCCGACGCGATAGAAGGGGTCCAGGAGTATCCAACGTTCCGCCAACAGGGCTACGACTTCGCCAGTCTGCAACCCGGCCACAGCGGCAGCACGGTCGGCGTAGGTGACCGTGTTTAAACCGATGCCCGTCGCTTCGGTGATCTGAGGCACCGCTGCTTCTCCGGCGGTTCCTGCAATCACCCCCACGGGGCGCCCGCCCAGTGCCTCTAACGTCTCCACCGGCGTGCCTTGCATAGACAGCAGACTGACGCCATCATCCACCAGTGTCAGTGAGAAGGCCACCGTCGTCTCGGCCTCTTCGGTGTGGATCCACCCCCCCAACAGCAGGTCGAGATCGCCGCTCTGGAGTTGCCGGAAGGCCGTTGGCTCCGTCACGGGGACGTAGGTAACCGCCTGCCGCGACCCCAGCCAGCGCTCCGCCATCAGCTCCAGCAAGCGCACCTCGAAGCCCGTCTGTACCCCGTCACCGCGATCAGCACTGTAAGGCCAGCGATTGGGAAAGTAACCCACCCGCAGGCCGCCGCGCTCGCGGATCTGCTCCAACGTGTTGCGCGTGCTTCGGGTTTGCGGGGCTTCGCTCAACGATGGCGTCGGGCGTGAAGCGGGCCAATCGATCAGCTTCGGCGGCGACGTATCCGGCAACCAGCGGGCGTAGAGCGCGGCGCGCGTGCCGTCCGCCGCCATCTCCCGGAAAGTCATCGTCACCAGGTCGGCGAAGAAGGGGTCGTTTTCCAGATGCACGAGAGCCACCGGCAGTTGGGTGTACTGGGCCACAATCTGCGTGCCGGCGACCGCGCGCCGTGCCCGTTCCAGACGCCGGCGCCGGTCGGCGTAGACATCGATCTGTCGGGTGCGCAGTCCCTCCAGCAGTTGGGAGAAATTGTCGTAGGGTACATACGTGATCGTTACCGGAGAGGCCGCTTGCAGTGCCGTTCGGCTTTCCGTCCACCGCAGCCCGCCGATTTTGTACGCTCCGAGATTTTCTAACGAGGTGATACCGGTTTGAGGGAAGGTCAGCAGGGCTTCTCCGTCCATGAAGTAGGGTGGACCGAAGTCGACCTCGCTTTCCGCTTCCTGAGTGTGGATGATGCCGGCCAGCACGATATCAACGTTGCCGGCCTGTAGATGATGGAAGGCGGTGTCGCTGCGCACTTGCCGGAAGCGCACAGCCTCCGGGTCGCCCAACCAGCGTTCGGCCAGGGCCCGCGCCAGGTCGATCTCCAGACCGCTCAGTTGACCCTCCGCGGTGACGTAGGAGAAAGGCTCCAGGTCATAACGTACCCCCACCAGCAACACACCGCGCTCCTGGATCCGCCTCGCGGTGCTGGTCTCCGGGGGAAAGGGACGCGGTGTCGGTGCGGTGTAGATGTCGGGCATCTCCGTCACCTCGTCCTCCGGCAGCAGCTCGACCAGGTCGGCGCACCCGACCAGAAGCAGTACCAGGCTGAGAGAGAGCAAAAGACGACGCATGACAGTCCTTTCTTGCAAGTGACTCATGGTGGGACGTGCGGATTTCAAAAGGAGCAGGGACGCGACACCGGTCGCTTCCCTAAGCCTTTCCGAGGGCCAGCGCTACAGCGCCTATTTGCAATCCTTATCCTCCCGAGGGCGGAGTTCCAGGATCTCCGTGACGTAAAAGACGCGATGATAGGTGCCCAAAGGGCCGTATTGACCTTTCGTCTTGTTGATCTTGCCGCGAAGCCGGGCGTAGACTTTATCGTAGGGGCTTTCGCTCAGTTCCCTGTGTCGTCGCTTGATCTCCTCCCCGATGCCCGAATAGCGCTTTCCCTTCAACCACCACGTCTCACGGGGTTTGCACGGTCGAAAGGTTGCGGTACCGGCGATGTAGTTGATAAAACCCTCCCACGTGCCTTCTTCCATGGGGCGCCCGATGACGCCAAAAAGGAGCTGCTTGAGTGTAAAGCCGTAAAGAATCCACTTAACCCACTTGATCATACCCGACTCCTTATGGTCCGTCGACGATCTCCATCCGAGCATCCTCTTAAGTATAGTGAAAAATGACGCGATGACAAACACGCCCGCTTGGGCATCGGCGGGGTGACAGGTGCTCGCGACCACGGAACTCCAAGCCGCCCAGGCAATCGGACGGAAGTTGTGTTATACTGGGAGTGGAAGACCACGCCAACCCTTCCGGTGATGGACGATGGTCGTTGGAGTACGGCTGGGGCTTGTGATCGACCTGCCGGTCGACGTTTCCCGGACGCGAACGGTTTTGTGGATTCTTTGGGTGCGGTCTTGTGTTGGGACGGCCGAGAGGAGCGTGGTTAGGCCGGCGCTCCGAGAGGTGGGTTGATAGGGGTAGAGGAGGTAAAGATCGTGAAGCCTATACCTGCACGTCTGTGGATAGGGTTGGTTTTGGCGTTGACCGCCGGGGCCTGTGTGCTGTTTGCGCCGGAGGAGCCGTCGCTCACCCCGACGGAGGAGCCGTCGCCCGTTACAGAGACGGTTACGATCGCCGCCACGGAGGAGCCGCTGCCGCCGCCGACGGAGACGTCCGTCCCGCCGACGGTCACTGAAGATGTCGCGGTCACCTCGACCGCAACGTCGGGAAGCTGTCCGCCGGACGCACGCTTCGTCTCCGACGTGACTTTCCCCGACGATACCGTCATTGATCCTGGAGTGAGCTTTCGCAAGACGTGGCGCCTGCGCAACAGCGGCGCCTGCGCCTGGAAAGTGGGCACGCGCCTGGTTTTCGTCGGCGGGGATCCCCTGGGCGGGCCGACCGATGTGACGGTGCCGCCTGCCGACGCGGGCGCGACGGTGGATCTCAGCGTGGATCTCCTCGCGCCCACGACGCCCGGCACGTATCGCAGTGAGTGGCGTCTGCAGGCGCCGGATGGTGCGCGCTTCGGGCCGACGATCTATGTGCAGATCGTTGTGCCGGGGCAGGCAACGGTGACGCCCACCTCTGCGCTGACGCCCGAGGAGACAGGGTGCGAGATCCCCTATGATTCCGCCTTCGCCGCCACCCTGGACTACGCGACATCTCTGGGCTTCGACGTGGGCTGTCCGCAGGGCGCGGCCTACGATGTCAGCGGCGCGGCGCAGGTTTTCTGGGCCAACGTGGAGCATCCCAATCCCCACATGCACTACCGCACACTGATGATCTGGAATACGCCCTACAAGCAGGGCGAGATCTACTACGTCACCGTCTCAGAGACCTCGCCGGTGCAGCCTTTCCACGCCGCCTACGATACCTGGGAGGAGGGCATGCCCGAGACGCGCCCGGCCTGCGCCGGCATGACGGTGCCCGACGGATACCTGATGCCGATTCGAGGTTTTGGTAAGCTCTGGTGCGATGGGGAGCTTTGGGAGAGCATCGGCTGGCCTCGCGAGCCGGAGATCGGGCTGAATTTCCTCGTCCAACCGACGGAAGGTGGGCGCCTGATGCGCTTCGGCGATCCCCTGCTCAACACCTACGTCGTTGTATGGGATTACGACAGTAACGAAGCGTTGGTGCAGATGAATCCACCGGCGCCGTAGGCAAAAGACGTTGGAACGTCTCCGCTTGTGTTCGCGGGTTTCGTGTGGCGGTTCGTTATTGTGCGCGGCTAGCGCGGGCGATGTCCGCTCAGTCTCTCGCGCAGCGCGATGAACGCTTCAAGATCGTCCTCTGCGAGGAGCCGCGCCTGCTCGGGCCAGCTTTCCGTGTAGCGGACGCGAAGGCCGCACTCCCGAAGCAGAGCACGGATCTGCTCCGGGCTCATTGCCGCCAGTTGCTCAAAGAGCATCACCCCGGCAGCGTTGAGCATTCTCTCGCTCTTGGGGCCTAGCCCCCAGATGCGCTGCAGCTCGTCGGGTACGACCAGGCGACGTTCCTCCACCGGCTCCGCTGCGACAGACGGCGCCGCAAAGGAGACCGCTGCGGTCGTCGGTTTGGGTATGCGCCAGCGGTAGTCGCGTTGCATCGCCTGTTGGAAGTCCTCCAGGATGCCCTGCTTGTCGTGGAGCTTCCATTGGTCGCCTGTCCAGCGGTAGAGACATACGCCTCGGATCTGCTGGGCGTAGGGCGTGGTATTCCAGCCGTTGATCTCTGCATAGACCTTGCGCACCCAGCCGATGTTGGCATTGATCCACCCCTGGAGCGCCGGGTTGTCGCACGCCGGAGCGTTCTCCGGGCGGCAGACGTGGTTGGTCTCGGTGATGTAGACGGGCAGGTCCTTCCACCTGGCGGGGATGCGTTCCATAAACTGCCGGTAGGTCTGGAAGTCGAAGTAGTGGTCGTTTAGGAAGGGATCGCTGAAGGTCGCCAGATGCGTGATGGCGTCTAATGAGGGGCCGTGCGTGTAAGCGTGCAGGATAAAGCCGTCCAGCGCGTCGATGTTGTCCAACATCTTCTGGAAATAATCCAGTGGTCGCCAGCGCACGTGGCCCAGCAGCGGCATAGGTGAGGAGTTGTAGGGGTCCACGGCCCCCGGGCAGACGACGGCATTGGGCAGCACGTCCTTGATAGCGGCGTAGATTTTGTTGAAAGCCTGCGCGTAGAGTTCGGGCGTGATGTGCTCTTTGGGGTGATGTAACCCACCGGGATGTTCGCTGGGGTTGTTCTGTTCGTTGGCGATCTGGAGCGTCCAAGTGTAGTCGTGGGGGGAAAGATCGTCGCGCTTAAGGTAAAGCTCTACCCAGCGCGCGCAGGCCTGGGCGAACTCGTCGTAGTGCTGGGATTCGGGCAGCGTGCCGGCGGGATGGTAGCCGTGGTTGAGGCGCACGATGACGCCGTATCCCTGCTCCATCCAGTCTTGCACGCGGTTGCGGAGATCCGGGTTCAAGCTGACGTGTTGCGGCTGCCGTTGGACCACCTCGGTGAAGAAGACCCAGCCGCGTTTGCCGCTCTCCTCGAAGATCTGCCGGATGGGATCGCGGGTGTAGTGGTCGTCGCTGAGCTGCGCGGCGTGCATGCCGAAAATGTGAGGGGAGAGACCGGCGTCCAGGTGGGCGGATTTCGCAGGCACCCGCTCATCTTTCGCTGCGGGGCGGCGCACGTACCAGGCGGCCACATATCCTTCTTTCCGTGAGGGGGTGCGGACATGGATCCACTGCTCCTGTTCGCCCACCTTCTGGCCTGTCAACGTGGGATCCTCCAGGGAGCGCAGCACGGTGCCGTGGGGTACCCACCAGACCTGGGCGTGATCCGTGCCGGGTCCGCTGCGCACCCGCAGGCCGTACTCCGGGCTTTCCACGACGACGAAGGGCGTCGGCTCGCCGGAAGGTGTTGGCTTGGGCTCGACCTCGGTCTGCAACCGGAGATACCAGGCTGCCGTATAGCCGCGTTCACCGCTCGGAGTCTCGACCTGGAGCCATTCGCCTCCCTGACCGACTTTGCGGCGCACCTCCTCCGCCGCTTCCAGTGCCTTCACCACCGTTCCATGGGGTAGCTCGGTGAGGATGGCGTGATCGGTGCTCGGTCCGCTTCGCAGCTTGAGCGGCACCTCCGGGCTCTCCACCGTCAGCAGCAGCGTCGCTGTGGGCTGCTCCTTTTCCGGCAGCCGGAGATACCAGGCCGCCGTGTAGCCGCGTTCGCCCGCCGGCGTTTTGACTTTGAGCCACTCGCTGTAGACGCCCACCTTGCGCCGGACGACGACGTCCGGTTCCTGCGCCTGGAGCACGGTACCATGGGGCATCTCCGCGAGGATCTCATGCTCGGTGCCCGGCCCCTGGCGCAACTTAAGGGGGATCTCGGGGCTTTCGACGATGACGGAGAGCGTCGGCTCGGGTTGTTCCGCCTCGGGAAGACGCAGGTACCAGGCTGCCACGTAGCCGTTCCGTCCGTCAGGTAGACGGATCCACAGCCATTGGCCGGGTTGGCCCACCTTCTTGAGCGTGATCTCCACCTCCTCCAGCGAGCCGAGCCGGGTTTCGTGTTCTACCCGTCCGATCTGTTCGCTGCCTACGTAGGGCGCGCGCCGGACGTTCAAGTAACCGACCTCCGGGCTGTGCACCTGCACGCGCATGCTGGGCGCTTCCGGCGGCTGCGGTTGCACCCCTTCCCCGGAGAAAGGCAGTAGATAAGGACGTGGATTGACGATGTCGTAGGGGTAGTCGGTCTCACCGCGCTCTGTGGCGCCCTCTTTTTTGAGCGTGAGGTGCAGATGTGAGCCGAAGGAGTTGCCCGTGTTGTCGGAGAGACCGATGAGCTGGCCGGCACAGACGGCTTGCCCTTCGACGACGACGATCTGGGCCAGGTGCGCGTAGACGCTGGTGAACCCCTCATCGTGTTGGATGCGCACCTGGTTGCCGTAGGGACGTTGGTTGGGATCGGAGTTGCCATCGAGGCTCACGCGGCTCACGAAGCCGTCGGCGACGGCGTAAATTTCGCTGTCCTCCGGCGCCTGGAAGTCCAGGCCTTCGTGGCCGGGCAGGCCGAATTTGCGGTAGAACTCCGGGCGAGCGCCGAAGTCCTGGGTGATCTTATTGAACTGTGTTGGCCAACGTATGCGAAAGCTCATCAGGACCCTCCTTTAACGATTATGTTTCTGGTTCGCTTCCAAGCCCCTTTGGCAATCTGATGTCACTCTGTTTCACTGCGTGGCCGACTACGAGAGCCTGACAAGCCGGGTGGGTTGTTAGCCTACTCTTGGGCCTGTTGTATCGCCTTGAGCGCGGCGGCCGCGGCGTTCCCGATGGTCTCAATCATCTTGGCGCGGTTGACCATGGCCTGTTCGACGGTCTGTGTGTGAATGTCCCAGACGCCTTTGTCCACCGATCCATCCTCCGCCTGGGGCACGCAGATGTCGATGTCGCCGTCCAGCCGGATCTGGGTGAAGGCGCGCAGCTCGATCTTGCCCTCGCCGGCGGCCTTGGCCACGTCGGGCTGCCCGCTGATGAA
Organism: Anaerolineae bacterium; assembly: GCA_049975525.1. Classification (GTDB taxonomy): domain Bacteria; phylum Chloroflexota; class Anaerolineae; order B4-G1; family SLSP01; genus G713. Next base: position 47,385 of record JBNGCW010000018.1, on the reverse strand, counting down.
GGTCTGGACCTGATCGTGGGGCGTCGTGTAAGTTCTTACATCCAGCACCGAGACGTCTTTTACGAAGGTCTCCACTTGTTCCGCCAGGTCACTGGCGAATTTCCGTACTGCTTCTTGCAAGTTGGCCATTTCTATCTCCTTTTTTAAGTTAGATGATCTGTGAGTTAAATTGGGGATCGTAGGGTGGACCGCGGTTTGCGCAGCTCCTTCAATACGTCCCGCACGAAGCGCCAGACGGCGGGCAGCAGAAGCAGCTGTCCGCCCGGCATGGACGCTTTCAGCGCCAGGCTCGCGGCGCCCGTGGTCACTACCGAGACGAGACGCACCCATACGATCCGCGAAGCCAACGCCTGGCGCACCGCCTGTCGGTGTTCCGTCACGGCGAGCTGCTCGACCTCCGGCGCCCAGGTGGTGGCGAAGTCCCCGGTCCAGCTCACTTCGGTGCAGCCTACGAACTGCTCGGCGATGAGCGTCTCGACGCGGACGTAGTGGGAGATCAGCTGACGCACCCATGCCACGAACTCACGCCATTGGCGATATGCCGTCTCGTCGCGGACGGCCGCGGGAGGTGTGGCTGCGTAGGCCACGGGTTGCTGAAACGCGGCGATGGTTTCCTGTAGGGCGCGGCGCTGTTCGCCCAACGGCTCCCGCATGTCGAAGGTCACCGCCTCTGTGGGATCGAAGGCTGCCAGCAGGGCCTCGACGCGCTCCAGATCGCGCCGTCCCCACCTCAGCGTCTGGGCGTGGGCCGCAAGCCTCTGCCGGGCCGCCTCCGGTGATGCCGGCAGCTCGACGCGCCACGTCGGCCCTGCTTCTGCCCCCTCTGCTGCGAAGGTGACGGCCGCGGGAGGGACGTCCCAAAGCCCCAGCGGATCCCCGACCTCCGTGGGCGCGACGCCGATCAGCGTAAAACCGCGCTCGCTCATACGGGTTTCAGGCTTTTGAGCAAGTTGGTCGCCATCTCGGCCATGGCTTCCAGGAACTGCGCCCGATTGAGCTGAGCTTCCTTGACCATGTCGGCGTGGATTCGCCACAGCGTCTCGTCGACACCGCCTGTGGCTTTTTCCGGCACGTAGACCTGGATGTCGCCGTCGAATTCGATGCGCGTAAGCGCCCGCAGGGTCTTCGCCGCGTCTGCGCCTTTGGCGAGGGCGGGGAGGTCGTCGCTGGTGTAGGTCTGCACTTCCAGGGTGGCGATTTTTTCGGCTGCTTCGCCCAACGCCTTCGCCAGCTGATCGGTGAAGGTGCGCAGGGACTTCGTCAATCCGGCGAACTGATCCTGGAGGCCGAAGGCCATGGCGTAGTCCTGGGCTTCCACTGCCTCCCGTGCCGGAAGGGTGGAGGGGCTGGCTATCTCCGCTGCCGGGGTCGGCGTTTCGTCCTCTGCCGCAGCCAGGTGCGCCCGCGTCGTCTCGCCGATGGTGATGGTGGGCCGTTCCGTCGTCGGTTCGTCATCCTCGGCCACCGGCAGGCGCGCTGCCGGATCGCCCAGGATGACGTAGCCCCGCGCGTCGTTGTTCGCCGTCCACATGCCTGCCAGCTTCACATCATCGCGCTGCTTACCGTACTCGTTGATCTCCTCGATCTCGTTGGTCAACACCACCGAGAGCTCGGCGTGACGTTCGTTGAACCATTCGATGGCCGCGCCCACGGGGTAGCCGTCCAGGAGCTGATCCAGCGTGGCGCGGAAGACCTCCAGCTGCCGTCCGCTCCCGCTCCACATGAAGGAGTAGCCCCAGGCGCGTTCCACGTGCCCGACGACGGCCAGGGCGCCGCCCTTGGGGTGGGCCAGCAGGCGCTGCGGCAGCCGCGCGATGAAGGCGTGGGGCGCGATCTCGGCCGGCTGACCCAGGGCGCGGTGCGCGAACTGATCCTGCCGGGGAGTCCCTGCGCCGTAACAGGCGAAGAAGAAGGCCATCATACCGGCCAGGCGCGCGTCCGACCCCACGTCGTCAACCGAGAAGTAGAAGTCCTCGGGGATGGGCTCACGCCAGCGGCGCGGTCCCGGCCAATCCTCGCAGAGCAACGCGCCCTGGTGTCGCAGCTGGCGCGGATCGCCTTTGGGAAAACCCATGCCGTGGCTGGCGGTGAAGAGCAGCGCGGGCGTCTCCGCGCCGCCGACCAGCGTGGCGAGACGCGCTTTGGTGGCCTGATCGACGCGCTGGATGTCCCATTCAGGCCGTTTTTCGGCCATGGCCTCGGCAAGGGGGCGGATCATCTCCTGGGCGCTGAGCTCTGTGGCCGGGTCGTCCTGGTTGTGGACGCCGAAGAAGCGCACCTGCCGGGGTAGCCGCAGACGGTCTCCCGTCTCCGTTGCCACGACGCTTGCGGCGTATTGAGCGTACTCTTCCAGGGTATCGAAGTAGATGCGACCGACGGCGTACTGTACATCCAGCTGGTACTGGAAACGGTAGGGGATGGCCTCCGGGTCACCGACGATGAGCAGGTAGTAGGGCACCTTGGCCGGATTCGCCGGCCCCGGCCCCATGTTCCGTGGATCGCGGCCCAGAAAATCCAGGTAGGAGTCGCCCGGGCGATAACCGGCTGCGCCCAGATATTCCTGATAGTAGCGCTCGTCCTTCTGCGTGGCCTGCTCGCGCCGCAGCTTGAGGAGCGGCTTCAGCGCTTCGCGGATCGCGGGTGCCCGTGTGTCTTTAGCAGCGAAGATCACCCCCCAGCCGGTTTCCGCCAAATTGGTTTGGTCGGCCTGGATGCCGAAGTGGGCTTCCCGCTGCTCGTAGCGGTTCCGCAGTTCCCGGAGGTACGCGTCGCTCGGGCGTTCGCCCAACGCGACCGAGGCCACGTCTTGGGGAGACAGGGGCGGCAGCCAGTAGTCGCCACTGGCGCCGTTGATGCCGTTGAAATACAGATTTTTCTCCTCATTGTTCACAGCCATCCTCCTCACTTGCTGTTGTGCAGCCTCTCTTGGGCTTGGGGTTTAAAGTGCTACCCTGCTGTCCCCACCAAAGGCGCGGAAAGCTGAGCCCAGGCGGGGGCGGAAGCAGGGAGACGAGCAAAAGGGGACTGCAGGAGAGCTCGCAGCCGAGTCCGCTTTTCGTTAGAGAAAGCACGGATTCTCAGATCTGCAAACCTGTGACTGACGGTGGTTTCAGGCATGAGAGGGTTCCCCTGGCTTGTCTTTATAAAAAAGTATATCATAGATTGTCAGGCAAAGCAACGATGGGTACGACCACACTTAACCGTGGTCGACCTGAAAGTGGGTAGCACAACCCTTTTTTGCGTCCTAAAAGTCGCCAAAGTGGGGAATATGAGGCACGTAGATGCCAGAAATCATTCCCCCTGTGGGGTGATTCCGCCCCACCATGGTTAAATGTGGTGCTACCGCAACGATGGACTCACCTGAAAAAAGGTCCTAAAAATCGGATCTCCGGTGTTCCGCTCAAAAACTGAGGGCACGGTGGAGGCACCGACTACGGCTGAATTGTTGCCGGGCGCGAATCGAGGCAGGGGGGCGTCGGGAGCGGGAAGTACTCCACCGGCGCGGTTGGAGTATAATGAGGGGCGGCAAACGTATAGAGGTGGGAAGGAGTTTATGAGCAATCTAAAGACAGCTTTGATCACCGACAGCACCTGTGACATCCCCGACGCGCTGGTGGAACGCTACGACATCGTTGTCATCCCGGCCTACGTGATCTGGGGCGAGGAGCAATTTCGGGACCGCGTCGATCTGCAGCCTCAGGAGTTCTACCGGCGTCTACAGAAGGATCCCGTCTATCCCTCCTCCTCCCATCCGACGCCCGGCGATTTCCTCGAGCTCTACCGGCAGGTGCACGAGGACGGGGCCGAGGAGATCGTGGTCATCACCGTGAGCAGCGCCATGAGCGGCACCTACAACGCGGCCCGACAGGCCGGTGAGATGATCACGCTCCCGGTCCACGTGGTCGATGCGAAGGGGCCGACGATGTCGCTGGGTTGGCAGGTCCTGGCGGCGGCCCGCGCGCGTGAGGCCGGGGGTGGGGCGGAGGTCATGGTCGCAGCAGCGGAGGACGCCCGCTCGCGTATGGTCCAGCTGGTCTACATGGAGTCCATCGAGTATCTGCACAAAGGGGGGCGCATCGGTAACGCGGTCAATCTGCTGGGGACGCTGCTCAAGATCAAGCCCGTGGTCTACATCGACCACGCGAAGGGGGTGGTGGAGGTGGAGACGGCGGTGCGCACGCGCAGACGCGGCGTCGAGACGCTCTACAAGGGGTTCTTCAAACGTCTGGACACGACAAAGCCGCTCCACGTCGCCGTGCTGCACGGTGGCGTTCCAGAGGAAGCGCAGGCACTGGCGGCGCGCATCCGCGAAGCGTTCAACCCCAAGGAGTTGATCATCAACATCACCGGCCCTGTCCTGGGGATCAACACCGGGCCGGAGGCATTGGCGCTGGCGGGGTATACGGAAGCGTAAGCTCTGCTGCAGATCAGGGAGGCCCCAGAGATCCGACTTCTACCAGAAATCGGATCTCTCCAAGAAGGATTCGCCTGCGTCAAAACGTGAGAGGCTCGAGGTTGAGGTCCACCAGGGTTGATTCAGTGGGCGCGCCTGTCTCCAGGTCCCAACCGTACTCGGCGTAGGCGCCGCGCAGTAGCGTCTCCAAGTTGGGGACATGGCCCTCGGTACCGCCCTCTAGCGCCTTCCGCAGCAATTTCGGCAGGCGCTCGTCGGCGCGGGTGAGGCCTCGGCGAAGGTTCAACAGCCGCTTGAGCGTGACCATGCGTTTGCCCAGCGTGAGCAGATCCTCGGTCGCCAGATTCCAGCCCGTGACGGCGTTCATGGCGCGCAGCACCCGTTCGACGCCGGGATTCTGGAACTGACAGAGGGTCATGGCGTTGTAGAGTGTGCGCCAGGCCTGATGTCGGGCTGCCATTCGCCCCTTAGCCTCGGAGTCGTCGAAGCGGTCGCCGGGCACTACGTTTAGCTCGAAGGGGGGCCCTTGTCCGGTGTCCACACCGTACATATCGCCCTGCATGTGACAGGCGCCGCGCGGGGAGAGCGCGTAGGTCACGGCCATGGCGCCGAAGGCGCGCGGGTCGTGCATGGGCACCTCGAGCTTGTTCACCGTGACGGCCAGCTCCGGGGCGCCGACGTGCGCGGCCAGCGCCTCGCTGCCGTCGGCTAACAGCGCGCCCACGCCCTCGCGCTTCGCCATGAGCGCGATGAGGCGGTGTGCGGTCTCTGCGTCACCGTAGCGGATCTCCAGGCCGCCGGTTTCCTCGGAGGTGAGCAGGCCCCGCTCGAAGAGTTCGCAGGCCAATGCGAGGGTGCTGCCGGTGCTGATGGTGTCGAGGCCGTAGCGATTGCAGAGATGCCCCGCCTTGATAACCGCCTGCAGGTCATCGACCATCATCAGCGAGCCGAAGGCAGCGATGGTCTCATACTCCGGTCCATCTACGCGATCCAGGCCGTAGCGCGGTGCGTGCGTCTCCCGTCCGCAGGCGATGGGGCAGCGGTAGCAGGCGCGGTTGCGGTTCTGGTATCTCTCTGCCATGAGCACACCGGAGAGGTTGCCGGCCTCGGGCCATTGCCCCTGTTTAAAGTAGCGGATGGGGACGTCACCGTACATTAGCCCCATATCGACGTAGCCGGCGGTGCCTGCCAGGCGCAGCGACATGGCAGCCATATCTTCATCGAGCTGGCCCAGGATCTCCTTGACGACGGCCTTGAACGCAGCCTCGTCGGCCAAGGGGACCGAGGCCGTCCCACGCACGCCGATGGCTTTGAGCCTCTTGGCCCCCATGACAGCACCCATGCCGGTGCGTCCGGCGGCGCGCCCGTGATCGTTCATCACGGCGGCCATGAGCGCGCGGTGTTCGCCTGCCGGACCGATACAGGCTACACGGGCCTGGGGTTCGTCCAGCAGCGAGCGTACGCGTTCCTGGGTCTCGTAGCTGTCCAGGCCCCAGAGCGCCGTCGCGTCGTGTAGTGCGGCGACGCCCTCGACGATGGAGAGCCAGAGCGGCTGCGTGGCCTGCCCGGTGATGATGAGGCCGTCATAGCCGGCGAAGCGCAGCTCCGGCCCAAAGAAACCGCCGGCGTTGGCCTCGCCCCAGATGCCGGTGACGGGGGAGAGCGCACAGACGCTGTACCGTCCCGCCGAGGGCATGCGTGTGCCGACCAGGGGGCCGGTCATGAAGATCAGAGGGTTCTCCGGACCGAGGGGATCGGTGGTCCCGTCTACCAGATCGTAAGCGTAGCGCGCCGCGAGGCCGCTCCCGCCCACGAAGTGGCGGGCGTAGGTTGTGTCGAGGGCTTCGTCACGCAGTTGCCCGGTTGTGAGATCGACATGTAGGATTTTGTTCATATAGCCGTGCATTGTGAGCCTCCTGGGAGCGTCAGGTAGTGGTTAGTCGGGTAGTCGCTTAGTCCTCTGGTCATTTTCAGGCGATAGAACGGACATAAGAAAGTCGTCTCCGTTTAGTATTTTGAGAGGTGCGACGCACTTAGGGAGGGGAGGCACATACTACTGAATCTTCATGAACGACGCAAGAAGCCTCTGGTATCATAGACTTGGGTTCGAAAGTGCGTTGTACCCGTCGTTTGCTCACAAAACTAAACGATTACAGAGAGTCAACGGATGCGAAAGGATGCAAAGGATTAGAGATATAAAAATCCGTTGAATCCGTTCAATTTGTTGATCTGATCAGAAGTCGATGGATTTGCCCTCGTAGGCGTAGGCAAAGAAGCGCCGCAGTTCGTCCACGTTGGGCGTGCGGGCGGAGGCCACCAGGGAGCCGTCGGTGAAAGCTTTCTCCACCAGAGCCTCGACGTGCGTGTCGAACGCCGCGCGGTCGACGCCCATCTCCGCCACGCTGACGGGGTTACCGAGGGCGTGAACGAAGGTTCGAATGCGATCCGCCAGCGTCCGGGCAGCCCCGGCGTCGTCCTCTGCGTCGCAACCGAGGACGTGGGCCAGTTCGGCGAAGCGCGCCGGGGCCTGCCGCGCGACGAACTCGATGGTGTAAGGCAGCAGCGTGCCCACGGCGCGCCCGTGGGGGATATGGAAGAGAGCGCCCAGAGCGTGGCCCGTCGCATGAGCCATGGACGCTAGCGAGTTGCCGAAGCCCAGCCCGGCTAAGGTGGCTGCGTTGTGCATCTTGGTGCGCGCCTCGCGATCAGACCCGTCGGCATAAGCGCGGGGCAGGTAGGTGATGATCTTGCGGAGGGCGTCCACACAGAGGCCGTCGGTCATGTCGGTGTGCCAGGTGCATGTGTATCCCTCGATGGCGTGGGTCAGCGCGTCGAGGCCGGTGTCGGCGGTCAGCCGGGGCGGCATCCCCATGACCATGTCGGGATCGACGACGGCGAGGTCGGCGACGTTCTCCCGGTTGCCCAGGCTCATCTTGCGCTGTGCCTCGGTGTCGGTGAGCACGATGGGCCAGGTGACCTCGGCGCCGGTGCCGCTGGTGGTGGGCACGGTGATGAGCCGCGCCTTCTGACGCAGCCCCAGCTCGGCAAAGGGTGTGATCTCCTCCGCTGCCAGATCGGGGCGCTCGTAGAGAACCCAGATGGCCTTAGCGGCGTCCATGGATGAGCCTCCGCCGACGCCGACGATCCAATCCGGCGCGAACTCGCGGGCCACCGCTGCACCCTCTCGTACCGTCCGCAGGCTGGGATCAGCTTCGACGCCGTCGAAGACCTCGACGGTGAGCGCCGCCTTGTGCAGATGACGGGCAACTCGGTCCACCAGGCCGAGTTCGACTAAGGTCTCGTCGGTGACGATAAAGGCCCGCTGCCCCTGGAGGTCGTCCAGCGCTTCCAGTGCGTCGTCGCCGAACACGATCTGAGGCGAAACGAAGTACCACATTGCTCCCTCCTGGCGCTCACTCTTCGAAGTCCGTGTCGATCCGACCGGTGCAGGCCATGATCTCTTTGGCGGCTTGAGGGTAGCGCATAATCTTCATCATGTTGCCGTTGAGCTTGAGCTGTCGCGTCATCAGTCCCTGGATGGGATCGATTTTGCCCTCGATCACCTTCCGCCAGGTGCTGAAGGGTGCTTTGATGACGTACTCGGCCGGCTGCTCGTCGAGGTTTTTCAGTTCTCTGGCACCGGTGCTCTCGCCGTGATAGAGCCCCAGGAAGAGATAGTGGGTTTGAGGGTGCTGTTCGTCACCTTCGATGACGAAGGTGAAATCGCCCTCCCAATCTTTGGCGGACTGGGCGTAGGACTCGCTGGCGTTAAGCAGCTTGCCGAGTTCCTTGATCCATGCGTCCGAGGGGAATTTTATGGCCATGGTTGCCTCCTGATGGTATGTAGGGGCGCGGTGGGAAAACCGGCCCCGGCAGAAAAGATAAGGTCACGGGGGACGGTGAGAGCCCTCTCCTGGATGAAGATATGTCACGACGACTCGGTGGTATAGATCTCCTCGAAGGGCTGCAGGACAACCCAGCCGTCGCCGTCGAACTTGAGCTGGATGGATTCTCCGCTGCCCTTGCCGATGAAGGTCTTGAAGGAGATGTCGGTGACGATCTCCGGAGAGAGAGCGCCCGACCAGGCCACGGTGGCGTTGGGATCGGTGAAGATGGGTTGCCCGGGCTGCACCCGCAGCGTGAGCGGGTCGTAGTGGGTGGTGATGGCGACAAGACCGTTGCCCGAGAGCTCCACGTTGAAAAGCCCGCCGGCAAGGATGCTGGACGCACGCCGCATCATCTTGATGTCCCACTCAATGCCCGCTTCAAAGGCCAGGAGGTCATTGCCGTTGACGAAGATGGTGTCGTGTTCGAGCCGGAGAATCTGCACTTTCTTGCCCACGTCGGCGAGGTAGACGCGGCCTTGTCCCTCCATCCGCATAAGCGTCGTGCCTTCGCCCGAAACCATCTTTTTCAAGAACTTCTTCATGCCCTGTTTCATGACGCTCTCACGCGTGAACTTAACGTTACCGACGTAAGCGATCATGGTGCCGATTTTGGCCCAGGCACGGTCTTTCAGGTTGACCTCCAGCAAATAGGGATTCTCAAGTTCGAATAAACTATCGGCTGTACTATCTTGCGCACTGGATTTCACAAATTCCGCGACCGAATACTTGGACATCTCTGCCTCCTCATTTTATGTGTGATGATGGGTTCGACTGCGTTTCTCGTGCCGGGAGAGGGTATACATTCTAACTATAGCATAATACCGACAGTTTGGTAATCTACCCACGCTTTAGAGAGAGCGTCGCTTCATCGGGGCGGAGTTGCGGTTCTGTGGCCCGATCGCGGCGGACGAACCAGCGGTAGACCAGATAGACGGAGAGCGCATACGCGACGATGGTGGTGACAAAGACGGGGGTGAAGCCGTAGACTTCTTGGATCGGCCCGCTGATGGAGGGGGTGACGGCGCGCCCGAAGTTCCAGATCATGCTGTAGAGGCTGGCAGTCATATTGCGCGACTCGGCGTCGCTCTCTTCCATCACCATGGTCTGGTAGACCGGGCCGGAGAGGTTCATCAGGGCCATTCGCATGAGAAAGGAGACAATCGCCAGACCGAGGCTGGGCACGAAGCCCAGAACGATCAGAAAGGGGATGGAGAGCCCCTGGGTGATCACCACGGTCTTGGCTTTGCCCCATTTCTCCGCCAGCACCGGCGCGACCAGCAGCGCGATGCCCATCCCCAGCGAACCAAAGCCGAAGAGTGAGCCGATGATGCTATCCGACAGCCCAAAACGATAGCGGAAGAAGACGTTCAGGAACGGGATGAGCATGCCCGCGCCCAATGAGATGACCAGTGAGGGCAACAACAAGCGTGTCATGGTGCCCCGATGCTGCCAGAGCGTCCGGAATGGAGCCATGGGGTCATCGGTGCGCACGGCGTGGGTCAGGGGCAGACGGCTGATGGGGAACATGGCGATGAACATCAGGAGCGTAGTCACGCCCAGGGCGCCTGCGTAGGCCAGGCTGTCCGTCGGTGCGACGCCGATCCATCCTGCGATCAACGCCGGGATAGCGCCGCCAAAGACGCGTCCGACAAAGGAGGACATCGTCCGCACGCCGGAGTTAAAGCTGAAGAGGTGCGTGCGCTCGGCCTCGGTGCTATGTTCCATTAGAAAGGGCGCCGACGTCACACTGAAGAGGCTCATACCCAAGCCACGCAGGGCGCTCGCCGCGATCAGCATCCAGCGCATGGGGAAGATGAGCATCAGCACCTGCGCGGCGACGGTCAGGCCACTGCCCAGCAGCAGCGTGCGTTTGTATCCCACCCGGTCGCTGACGTAACCAGCGAACAAGGCGACGATCAACGCCGTCATCGGAGGGATGCTGATCAGCAGACCCATAAAGTCGCGCCGGTAGCCCAGGCTGAGAATGTAGAAGTTGAAAAAGAGTTGGTAGATGCCCCAGCCGATGCCCTGCAACATTGTGATCAGCAGGTAGAGACGAGCCTCGGGTGAGAACCGCCGTACTTTATTCAAGTAGGTGTGTATCAGATCCATGGATTGTTGCCCCTGCTAACAGTTTGCTACACTAAGATAAACGAAGGTGAGAATTTGTCAACTCATGCCCCCAGAGTATAATATCAGGCATGATCATGAGGCGCGAGGGTCGTCCGTAAGACAGGTCAATCCGCCTCAATGCATCGACGCTACTTTGACGCCACCTTGACGTTACATTGGAGAATCTTTATGATCGAAGTCGTCTTGCTTGGTACCGCCGCCTCGGCCCCCACCATTCAGCGGAATTTGCCGGCGCAAATGGTCCTTCACCGCGATGAGCGTTTCCTTATTGACTGCGGGGAGGGGACCCAACGGCAGATTCTGCGCAGCGGTCTGGGATTCCGGCGTCTGGAGCAAATTTTTCTCACCCACGGACACCTGGATCACATCTTGGGGTTAGGGGGGCTGGTCTCCACCTTTGCTCGTTGGGAGGTGGTGGATCGAGTGCAGATTTACGGGGGGCGTTGGGCGTTGGATCGTGTCGAGGATTTGCTTTTTCGCGTGGTACTACGGGGCCCCTCCCCGCCGGTGCCCATCGAGCTCCTCGACATTCGCCCCGGTCTGTTGCAGGAGGGCGAGACGTTGGAGATACACGCCTTCGCAGTGCAGCATCGTGGGCCGGGGTGCCACGGCTACCTTTTCCAAGAGAAGGCGCACCGTCCTTTCCTGGTGGAAAAAGCGGAAGTGCTGGGGGTGCCGGCTGGGCCGGAGCGTCGTGATCTGGTCAACGGTAAGCGTGTCACGCTGGCAGACGGTCGGGTCATAGAGCCGGACGACGTATTGGGGCCTCCGCGTCCCGGCCCTTCGGTCGCCTTCACAGGAGATATCGCCGACATCGAAGGCGTGATTGAAAACGTGGAAGACGTGGACCTGCTGGTCTGCGAGGCCACGTACCTGCAAGAAGATGCCGCACTCGCTCGACAGTTCGGGCATCTGACGGCGGCCCAGGCGGCCAGACTGGCGCGGGAGGCCGGCGTGCGCAGCCTGGTGCTCAACCACCTCTCTCAACGCTACCGCGTGCGGGATATTCTGGCCGAGGCGCGGGCCATCTTCCCCGACACCATCGTCGCCCGTGACTTCGACCGCTATCGGGTGACCCGCGAGCGCATCGATGTGGTCAATGAAGAACTGCATGACGACGAAATCTTCTTTAGCACTTTGGTTGATGAGTGAGGACCTTGACTTGACAACCTCCTCGTTCTCTCTGTATAATGATGGATGTCAGACAAATGGGTTGTCTTATACACGAACGTCGGCAGCCGGACAGTTTTATCCGGCAGGTTAAGCAGGTTGGGTAAAGCTGGTATTCATAGGAGTTGTGTGCGACGGCATGATTCTTGCTCGCCCCTGAAGTGGATCAGGTCACACCTCTCAGAGCATGCGAATTTCCTCACGCTGAAAATTCTTCTGGAGTGGCGTGGGGGCCTCTCTATCGGGGGGTGGGGCCTGAAGGGAAGGTAGAGGAACGATACATCGGCAGTTTGTGAGGTGCACAATAAGGAGGTGAGCGCTCAACGTCACAACACAGGTCGAAACAGGCAGCTGGTGCAGTATTTTAACTCTTTAGCAAGCAAGAAGGAGGAATAGACTGTGAAACGCAAACTGTGGAAAACGCTCTCTGTAGTGATGGGGTTGGTCCTTGTCCTCACGGGGTGCGGCCTGGGCGGCACGCCTGAGCCGGAAGAGGCGTTCAAAGTGGCCTTCGTGTACATCGGCCCGCCGGGTGACCTGGGCTGGACTTACGAGCACGACCGCGGGCGCAAGATGCTGGAGGAGGAGTACGGCGACGCCATCGAGACCACCTACATCGAGAACGTCCCCGAAGGCCCCGACGCAGCCCGCGTGATCCGCGATTACGCCCAGCAGGGCTACGATATGATCTTCACCACGTCCTTCGGCTACATGGACCCCACGTTGGAAGTGGCGCAGGAGTTCCCCGACGTCTACTTCGAACATTGTTCCGGTTACAAAACCGCCGACAACATGGCCACCTACTTCGGGCGCATCTATCAGCCGCGTTATCTTGCTGGCATCGTCGCCGGGAAGATGACGGAAGTGAACAAGATCGGCTACGTGGCGGCGTTCCCCATCCCCGAGGTCATCCGGGGCATCAATGCCTTCACGCGCGGCGTGCGCGCCGTCAACCCGGAGGCCAAAGTGAGTGTAGTGTGGACCAACACCTGGTACGATCCCGTCAAGGAGCGCGAGGCGGCGGTGGCCTTGTTGGACGAGGGCGTGGACATTATCGCCCAGCACCAGGACACCACAGAACCGCAGAAGGCCGCTCAGGAGCGCGGTGCCTTGAGCATCGGCTATGATTCGGACATGCGGTCCTTTGTCGGGGATACAGTATTGACCAGCCCGATCTGGAACTGGGGCACCTACTACATTGACACCGTGGGCAAAGCCATGGAGGGTACGTGGGAGACACATCAGTTTTGGGGCGGCTTAGAAGCAGATGTTGTGAATTTAGCCGAATTCAGTCCCAAAGTCCCCGAGGACGTTCGGGACACGGTGGCGACCGAGCGTGAGCGAATTGTCAGTGGCGAGTGGGACGTCTTCTGCGGACCGCTCATGGATCAGGACGGCAACGTCGTGGTCGCCGAAGGTGAGTGTATGAGCGACGAGGAGATGCTCAATATGAATTTCTTCGTCGAAGGCGTCGTCGGCACTATTCCCGAAGGGTAGATCACGTGCAAGAGAGGGGACAGTCGCGCTGTCCCCTCTCCTCTCTTATCTGAGAAGGGCGATGTCAACTGCAAGCAGGCATCGTCGTGGGCGTTTTCTGGTGGCATTGAGGAGTTGACTATGACGGAAGAGCGTGAGCCGGTTCTGGTGATGCGCGGCATCACCAAGCGATTTCCCGGTGTACTCGCCAACGATCACATCGATCTGGAACTCTACCCCGGTGAGGTGTTGGCCCTGCTGGGCGAGAACGGGGCCGGAAAAAGCACCCTGATGAATGTGCTCATTGGTCTCTATCGCCCGGACGAAGGTGAGATTTACGTCCGCGGCAAACGGGTGGAGATCCATTCGCCCCGTGACGCTGACGCACTGGGCATCGGCATGGTTCACCAAAATTTCATGCTGGTGGAAACGATGACCGTTGCCGAAAACATCGTCCTGGGCATGCGTGAGCTGCCCCTGGTGCCGGATATGGAGAAGATCAAGGCGCGCATCCGGGATATCTCGAACCGCTACAATCTCAAAGTTGATCCTGAGGCGCGCATCTGGCAGCTCAGCGTCGGCGAGCAGCAGCGCGTCGAGATTCTTAAGTTGGTCTATCGCGGCGCTGAAATCCTTATTCTGGATGAGCCCACCGCGGTGCTCACGCCCCAGGAGGCCGGGGAGTTGGCGCGGGTGCTGCAGGTGATGACGGATGAAGGGAAATCCGCCGTTTTCATCACCCACAAGATGGACGAGGTGGTTGCGTTCTCTGACCGCGTGCAGGTCCTCCGACAGGGAAAGAGTGTTGCCGTCAAAGAGACCGCGGAGACCTCACGGCAGGAGCTGGCGCGCTTGATGGTGGGACGTGAAGTACTCTTCCGCCTCGACAAGGGAGCCTGCACCCCCGGCGAGACCGTCCTGGAACTGAACAACGTTCATGCTTTGGACGACAAGGGCCTGCCGGCGTTGCAGGGCATTTCGCTGAAAGTGCGAGCAGGGGAGATCTTGGGCATCGCCGGCGTAGCAGGGAACGGGCAGCGGGAGCTCTCCGAGGTGATCACCGGACTGCGTCAAGCTATCAAAGGCGAGGTCCTGATCAAGGGGCAACCCCTGACCAACAGCTCACCTTTGAAGATCATCCAGGCCGGCGTAAGCCACATTCCGGCTGATCGCATCGGCATGGGCGTCGTCGGCGGTATGGCTGTCTCCGACAACCTGGCGATGAAGGGCTATCGTACGCCGCCGTTAGGTGAAGGTGGACTGTTGCGTCCGCAGCTCATCCTGGAGCACGCCAAACGCCTGATCACGACTTTCAATATCAAGACGCCCACCCCGCAGACCCCCGTCAAATTCCTCTCCGGCGGCAATATTCAGAAGGCGATCCTGGCCCGCGAGCTGGACGCATGTGACGGTTTGCTGGTAGCGGTCTATCCCTCCCGCGGGTTGGACGTCGGGGCGACGGAGGCGGTGCGCAAGTTGTTGTTGAGAGAGCGCGACGCAGGCAAGGCGGTGCTGCTTATCTCTGAGGATCTTCAAGAGCTGATGACCATCGCCGACCGGATTGCCGTCCTGTACGAAGGGCGCGTGATGGGCGTCGTCTCTGCCGAGGAGGCCGATATCGAACAGCTGGGGTTGATGATGCTCGGCACGGAGAAAGAGGCAACGGGGTGACATCGCAGGTGAACCATTCACGCCACGGAGGACTCAAGCATGCAAATCGTCTTTGAAAAGCGTCAATCGGTTTCTCGTCGGGCTATGGTATTGGTGCCGGTGATCTCATTTCTTGTCTCGCTTTTATTGGGTGCTATCCTGCTCCTCGCTTCTGGTGTCAACCCAATAACAACTTACATAGCCATGGCGCGAGGTGCCTTCGGTTCCTGGCATAACATCTCGGAGACGTTGGTGAAAGCCATTCCGCTGATGCTCACAGGGCTGGGGGTCGCCGTCGCCTTCCGCATGCGATTCTGGAACATCGGCGCCGAAGGGCAACTTGCCCTGGGCGGGGTCGCTGCGGCCTGGGTGGCGCTCTTCCTTGCCGACGCCATTCCCGATTTCCTGCTTCTGCCGACCGTGCTGCTTTTCGGCGTCGCTGCAGGTGCGCTGTGGGCGGGCATTCCTGCCACCTTGAAGGCCACGCTGGGCGTCGATGAGACACTGACCACACTGATGCTCAACTACGTCGCCATTCTCTTCTCGGAGCACCTCTATTACGGTCCCTGGCGCGATCCCGAAGGTTATGGCTTTCCCGGGACGGCGCCCTTTCCGGAAGCGGCCTGGTTGCCGCAGTTGGGCAATACCCGCGCTCACCTGGGGTTGGTCTTCGCTATTATAGCCGCGGTGGTTCTCTGGTTCATCTTTAAGCGCACCCAATGGGGCTTCGAGCTGCGCATCATCGGCGAAAATCAGCGCGCGGCCCGCTATCTGGGCATCAACATCCGGCGCAACATCGTCCTGGCCCTGCTGCTCTCCGGCGCGCTGAGCGGGTTGGCGGGCGCTTGTGAGGTGACGGGCATCTCCCGGCGCCTGCAGCAGGGGCTCTCACTGGGCTACGGATACACCGCCATCATCGTGGCGTGGATGGCGCAGCTCAATCCTATCGCCGTTATCTTCGTCGCTGTTCTTATGGGAGCGCTGCTGGTTGGCGGTGACCAGGTGCAGATGATGATGCGGCTGCCGGCTGCTGTGGGCGTTGTGCTTCAGGGTATGATCCTCTTCCCCATGCTGGCGGGCAGTTTGTTCACCGAGTTCAAATTGCGCATCATCCGCTCCGAAGAGGCACCGACGCCTCCTTCAGCGAGCATAACGGAGGTGTCATCGTGAGCTTCATCCGACTTCTGACCTCGCTGTTAGCCATTACCCTGCGCGCCGGTACCTCGCTGATCTACGCCACGGTAGGTGAGATCTACACCGAACGCTCCGGTATTCTCAACCTGGGACTTGAGGGCATGATGCTGATGGGCGCCGTGACCGCCTTTGCTACTGCCTATTACACCGAAAGCACCTCGTTAGCTCTTCTGGTCGCCATGGTGGTGGGCGCTGTGCTGGCGACCGTGCATGCTTTCTTGACCGTCACCATGCGCGCCAACCAGGTGGTGAGCGGGCTGAGCATCACCCTGTTCGGCAGCGGCCTGGCAAGTTTTCTGGGGCAACGTCTGGGACCGGCGAGCAACGGCTACTATCTCGTTGGCCTGGTAGGCCCGCGCTTTACCGCCAAAGCCATCCCGATTCTAAGCCAGATACCCGTCATCGGCGCAGCCTTTAACCAGGATCTGCTCACCTACTTCCTCTACATCCTGGTACCGTTGGCCTGGTATTATCTCTACAAGACGCGCAACGGCCTGAATCTGCGCGCTGTGGGAGAGAATCCCCAGACAGCGGATGCCATGGGGATTGACGTCATTCGGGTGCGCTATCTCTACACCATCCTCGGCGGCGTGTTGGTGAGCATCGGCGGCGCCCATCTTTCCCTCTCCTACACGCCCGGCTGGGCGGAGAACATCACCGGCGGGCGTGGCTGGATCGTCATCGCGCTGGTGATCTTCGCCATGTGGAATCCGGCGCGCGCGGCTTTAGGCGCCATCCTCTTCGGCGGTATTAACGCCGTGCAGTTCCGCCTGCAGGCGGCGGGCACCACCATCCCTTCGGCGTACCTGAACATGATGCCCTATCTGGCGACCATCATCGTGCTCATCGTCACGACGTGGTGGGAGAACCTGAGCAAGCGCATCGGCGCGCCGGCGGCGCTGGGAGAACCCTATATGCGCGAGGAAAAGTAGACATGGTCGATGATTATCAGGCTGCTTTTTATCGTCATTGGGATAGCTCTGCCTTCTTAGCACAAAGAAGCCCAGGGAGAGTTAGGTTCTTCGATGTCATGCTCAACAGGTTATGGTAGACTTAGGCTTCCCAGAAGATTTGCCCGATCTGGGGGGAGCCCTTTATGGCCGGCCCATTATGTACGACAAAGCTCTCCGCTCGGTGGCTTGTATTCAGGGAACAGTTGCCAATGACGCCGACTTCCTTTCGACAAGCCATGGAAGAGGTTTCCAGGCAGAGACTCTTGGAGTTGGGGGAGGAATATCCCTGGATCAAACAACTTAAACCTCATCTGCAGGACAAATCAGTTCCCATGTCCCAGGGCGAGATGGAAGATCTCCTTCGAGAAGTCTCGTGGGAGGGGGCGGCGCGTGAGCCGCCGCCACATACGGCGCCACGGCAGTTAATCGAGGATATGCTCTCCATCGGCATCCTCCGACGGACCGATGACGGGCGGCTGCACGTTCCCGACATCTATCTTTATGGCTTTGATCTCAAACGCAAAGGCGGTATCCGTAAGCCAAGGGGGGAGTTATAGTCTTGAGAAAGAAGGATCAGAACAGCCTGTGTAAACCCCAGCCCATCTCGCGTATGTGTTTCGTCTGCGGGCGGGAGAACCCAGTCGGCCTGCACCTGCACTTCTATGAGCAAGAAGATCCAAAGCGGGTCATCGCGCACGTTGAAATCCCCGATTCGTATCAGGGCTATCCGGGCATCACCCACGGGGGTATCGTTGCCGCCATCCTCGATGAGGTCTCAGGGCGCGCCATCATGGTAGGCGAAGCAGAGACGCCTTTCTGGGTGACGGCTAAACTGGAGCTGCGCTATCGCCGTCCCACGCCTACAGAGACGCCGCTACAGGCTGTCGGTTGGGTCGTGGAGCGGCGCGCGCGTTCGGCGCAGGTCGCCGGGGAGCTCCGGCTGTCGGACGGCACCGTCACCGCCGAGGTCAGTGCTGTGGTCGTCCAGCCCTCCAACACGCTGCTTGAGGCATGGGGACAAGAAGAAGGATACTGGCGCGTGGAAGAGGGAAAAGAGAAAGAGAACATATGAAAAGACACTTGGCCGTCATCTGGAATTCTCCGGTCGTCGATGCCCTGCTCCCGGTGCTGGCGACGCTGGCAGCGCTGGTGGTGGGTGCGTTTATGCTCCTGGCACTGGGTGCCAATCCCCTGGTAGGCTATCAGGCGCTGGTCGAAGGGGCTTTTGGCAGCGTCAACTCTCTGGCCGACACGCTGGTGCGGGCGACGCCGCTGCTTTTTGTGGGCGTGGGCATCTGCATCGCCTATCGGGGCGGCGTGATCAACATCGGGGGCGAGGGACAGTTCGTGGCGGGCGCGCTCGCCGCAACGGTGGTGGGTCTCTCTTTCCCCAATGGGCATCCCTTGATCGTGGTACCCGCGGCAATGCTGGCAGGCACTCTGGGCGGCGCCATCTGGAGTGGCATTCCCGGCTTTCTGAAGGCACGTTTCAACGTCAATGAGATTCTGAGCACGGTGATGATGAATCAGATCGCCGTGCAGGGCATGAACTTCTTGCTCATCGGGCCGCTCATCGACCCCGTGCAGCTGGAGCGAGCGTCGCGCATTCCGCAGACGGCGCGTCTCTCTCGCACCTTTGACCTCCCCCGTCTGGTCCCCACGCGATTGCACCTGGGTACGCTTATCGCCGTGATCATGGCGGTGTTGGTCTACATTCTGCTTTGGCGCACCACGTTGGGCTATCGCATTCGGGCCGTAGGTCTCAACCGTGAGGCCGCGCGCTATGCGGGCATCGACGTCCCCCGGTATATTGTGCTCTCCATGGCGCTCAGCGGGGCGTTGGCCGGGCTGGCGGGCGCGGTTCAGGTCTACGGGGTGAACTTTCGCATGTTCACCGACGGGTCGGCCACAGGCTTCACGGGCAGCGCCGGGTTTCACGGCATCGTCGCCGCGCTCTTCGGGCAATTGCATCCCCTGGGCACCATCCCGGCTTCCTTCCTTTTCGGTGGTCTGCTGGTGGGCGCCAACAAATTACAGCGCGCAGTCCAGGTGCCGGCAGCGCTCATCGTCACACTGAACGGTCTGGTGGTGGTCTTCGTGGTCAGCACCGAGCTCTGGCGCCAGCGGCGCGCCCGGCGGCGACTCGCGGCACAGGCCGTGGAACGCGAAGAAGAACCTGCTGTCACCGATTCGACTGAAGAGTTGGAGGTCACGCTATGATCAGCGAGCTGCTAACCTTACCGGTCCTCTTGGGGATCCTGGCCTCCGGCATCCGCCTGGCGACTCCCTATCTTTACGCCGCCATCGGTGAGACCTTTGGTCAGCGCAGCGGGGTGCTCAACCTGGGCGTCGAGGGCCAGATGTTGATAGGGGCCTTTGCCGCTTTCTACATCGCCATGCGGACGGGCAGTCTTTGGTTGGGAGTGATCGTTGCCCTCGTGGTGGGGGGGATCATGGGGCTGGCTATGGCCTTTGCCAGCGTGACGCTGCGGGCACAACAGGGCATCAGTGGTATCGGTTTCTATCTCTTCGGCCTGGGCTTGAGCGATCTGCTCTTCCAGAAGATGCTGGGCACGGTACAGACGGTGAGTGGTTTCCCTCAACTTCCCCTCCCATTGCTGAGCCGGATTCCGCTGCTCGGCGAAGTGTTCTTCAACCACAATATCCTGGTCTATGGTGCCTACCTTCTGGTGCCGCTGGCTGCTTTCGTGATGAACAAGACGACCTTTGGCTTAAAGGTCCGCGCTGTGGGCGAGAACCCCGAGGCTGCGGACTCCTTGGGCGTCAACGTGATACGGATGCGCTACATCACCGTGATCATGGGCGGCGCGTTTTCCGGTTTGGCGGGCGCTTCCCTCTCCATCGCACTCCTCAACGTCTTCCAGCAAAACCTGACCAGCGGTCTGGGATTCATCGCCGTGGCGTTGGTCTACTTCGGCGGTTGGCGTCCGTGGGGCGTGTTGATGGGTTCGCTGCTCTTCAGCATGGTCAACGCGCTGCAGCTCTGGGTCCAGGTGTTGGGCATTCCCATCCCTTCAGAGTTCGCGGTGATGATGCCTTACGTGTTGACCATCGTCGCTCTGGTCGTGGCGGTGCAGCGCGTGCGTCCGCCCACGGCACTGACCAAGCCCTTTATCCGTGAGGGATAGCTATCTCACACATCATCAATCTGAAGATCGCTCAAACCATGTGTGACTCGCAAAAGGGGGTGAGAACATAGTTTTGTCGGCAACCCCACCCATAGTTTACCAATTTAAATTATGGTATTAAGTCGTAGCCAAGCGCGACGCACCTTCGAATGTTTGAACATACCGTAATTTCAGGTTTACCAATAACCTATAATAAAATAAAGGAGAGCGTGAGATGTTTAACCCACATAAACTGATAGCGGTTTTTGTACTGTTGGCCCTGTTTATTACCGGCTGTGGTGGGGCTGCTGAAGGCCCCGGCGGGGATGAACCGTTCCGCATCGCCGTCGTAACCCCCAGTGCTACCAACGATCTGGCCTTCAGCCAGAGCATCTACGACGCCTTGGTCAAGGTCCAGGAAGCGATGGGCGGGCCGGAGGCGATGGAGTTTGTCATCTCCGACGGCATGTTCGTGGTGGACGACGCCGCGGCCGCTGTGCGCGACTACGCCAGCCAGGGCTACGACCTGGTGATCGCCCACGGTTCTCAATACGGTAGCGCGTTGCAGGAGATCGCTCCCGACTTTCCCGACACCAGTTTTGCCTGGGGCACGACGGTGGACACTTTCGTGGATCAGGGCATTACCAACGTCTTTGCCTACGAGGCCCGCTCTGAGCAAGGCGGCTACGTCAACGGTGTGATGGCTGGAGCGCTCACCAAGAGCAACGTCGTCGGCGTGATCGGCCCCATTGAGACGGGTGACGCCAAGCTCTACGTGGATGGCTTCGTCATGGGTGTCAAAGCGCAAAACCCCGACGCGCAGGTTAACGTCAACTGGACCGGCTCCTTCAGCGACGTGGCCCTGGCCTCCGAAGCGGCGCAGACGCACATCAACGCCGGCGCCGACGTGATGGCCGGTACCGCCCAGATGGTGGTGGGCGCTATCGGTGTCGCCAAGGACCAGGGTGTCCTCTGGTTCGGCACGCAGTCCAGCCAGACCTCCCTGGCTCCCGAGATCGTCGTCGCCAATCAGATCTACGACTGGTCCGGCGTTATCCTGGAGATGATCAGCCTGATTAAAGAGGGGACCTTGGGCGGTCAGGCCTTTGAGATCACCCTGGAAAACGAAGGGCTCTACATCGAGTACAACGAAGCCTTTGACATGCCCCCTGAGGTGCGTGAACTGGCCGAAGAGACGGTGCAGGGCATCATCTCCGGCGATATTGTCGTCGAGCCTTAACCTATGGCTACGAGGGACGTAAAGCCCTTCGATCGCTCCCGGATCGAGCACTTGGAGATGGTCAACATCGTCAAGTGCTTTCCGGGGGTGCGCGCCAACGACGGCGTGCATTTCGATGTGCGCGCCGGTGAGGTCCACGCCCTGTTGGGCGAAAATGGGGCAGGTAAAAGCACGCTGATGAAGGTGCTCTACGGCCTCTACAAGCCTGACGAAGGTGAGATTTATATCAACGGTGCATTGGTGCACATCGAATCACCCCTGGATGCCATTCGCTTGGGGATCGGTATGATCCATCAGCACTTCATGCTGGTCCCCTCCCTCACCGTGGCCGAAAACGTAGCCTTGGGGTTGCCCTCTTCCCGCGAGCCGCTGACGGATCTGGACCGGGTTTCAGATCGCATTGTGGAACTTGGGGAGACCTACGGCCTGCACGTGGACCCCCAGGCGCGCGTCTGGCAGCTTTCCGTGGGTCAACAACAACGGGTGGAGATTATCAAGGCGCTCTATCGCGGCGCAGCGTTGCTGATCCTGGACGAGCCGACCGCCGTTCTCACCCCGCAGGAGGTAGAGGAGTTCTTCGCTATTCTGCGGCAGATGGTGGATAACGGGCACGCTATCATCTTCATCTCCCACAAGCTGCACGAGGTGCTGGCGATCAGCGACCGTGTGACGGTGTTGCGGGATGGTCGAGTCGCGGGCAGCCGTCCGCGCGGCAAAATGACCAAAAAAGACCTGGCCCGCATGATGGTGGGACGCGAAGTGACGTTCCGGCCCGAAAAGGAGCACGTCGAACCGGGCGAAGTTCGCCTGGCGCTGAGAGATCTGTGGACCGAGAGCGATCGAGGCACTCCTGCCCTGCGCGGTGTCAACCTCGACGTGCGCGGCGGAGAGATCCTGGGCCTCGCCGGCGTCTCCGGCAACGGACAGCGTGAGCTGGCACAGGTCATCAACGGATTGCGCCCTGCTACCCGAGGGCACGTGCTCCTTGAGGGCGAGGATGTGGGCGGGCTCTCTCCCTCTGACCTCATCGAACGCGGCCTTTCTTACATCCCCGAGGAGCGCATGGTCGATGGCATGATTAAAGAGTTCACCGTCGCCGAAAACCTCATTTTGCGGGAGCATCACAGACCACCATACTCTTCAAAATTTGGCTTTCTGAACTTCCAGGCGATTGCAGAGCGTTCTAAGAAACTCATCGAGGCTTTTAGCGTCAAGACACCTTCCCAGGAAACGGCGGTTAAAAGCCTCTCCGGTGGAAACATTCAGAAGATTCTGTTGGCGCGGGAGCTCTCCCGCCGTCCTAAAGTCATCGTCGCCGCGCAACCCACCCGAGGTCTTGATATCGGGGCCACAGAGTACGTCCACGAGCAGCTCCTGCAGCAGCGTTCCGAGGGCGTGGCTATCCTGTTGATTTCCGAGGACCTGGATGAGGTCTTGGCGCTCTCGGACCGCATCGCCGTTATCTACGAGGGACAGATTATGGACATTCTGCCTGCAGAAGCGGCGACGGCGGAGAAGATTGGCCTGCTGATGGCCGGCGTCCGGGCGCAGGAAGCGGAGGAGCAGCGAGTGTGAGGACGCGGACAGAGAGAAACAATCAGGGTGAGGAGGTTTTCTATGCTACGTAACATAAACGCCTATCACAAACCCACTACCATCGAAGAAGCCGTGGCGTTGGTCCAGACGAATACACACGCGGCCTACCTCGGCGGTGGTGCGTGGCTCACAGCTCACGCCGACGTTTCACCAGAAGTCGTCGTGGATTTACAAAACATGGGCCTGGACCGGGTGGAAGGGGACATCGAAGCCGTGCGCATCGGCGCGATGGTGACCCTCCAGCAGCTTATAGATCAGGAGGGCGTGGGAAAGCTGGCAGGGGGCGTTCTGGCCCAGGCTGCAAGGCTAACCCAATCCCGCAATCTGCGCGAGCAGGGAACCCTGGGCGGCACGCTCGTTGTCGCGGGGCCTGCCGATCCGCTGACCACGGTGCTGCTGGTGCTCGACAGTGAAATCTTTTACGCTGATCCTGCGTCGCACAGCGCGCCCTTTGCGAGTTTTGTCGCTTACCGAGATCGCCTGATCAAAGCCCGCGCCTTGATCACCGAGGTGCGCGTCAAACGCCCGCCGGTGTGCAGCGCAGCCGCTTACGAGGTGGTGGGGCGTTCGCCGAAGGACAAGCCCATCGTCGGCGCAGCGGCCTATGTCGAAATCGAAGAGGGGCTGGCGGCCACGGTGCGCCTGGCCGTGGGTGGGGCCGATGAGACCCCCGTGCGGCTGCTGAAAGCGGAACATCTTCTCAAAGATACCCTGCTCGGTCAGACCGACCTGGACGCCGCACTGCAGCCGGCGCTGGAGCAACTGCATCCCAGCGGCGATTTCCGTGGTAGCTCCGAGTATCGCCTGGAGATGGCGAAGGTACTTTCTCGTCGCGCGCTCCTCTCGGCATGGGAACGCGCACGACGTGGGAGAAGCGCTTGACGGCGGAACAGCAGCGCCTGGCGGAAGAACGCGAATCCCTGGGTTGGAACTACGGCGGTCAGGCTGTGATCGAAGGGGTGTTAATGCGCGGGGCGCACCAGGCTGCCGTTGCCGTCCGCCGGCCCGATAACGGGGAGATCGTCGTCAAGACGGAAGCGGTCAGCCCGCTCTATCGAGGTCCCATCAGCAAGATCCCCTTTCTGCGCGGGCTTCCCATGCTATGGGACGCACTGGGCCTGGGCATGCGGGCGCTCTTCTACTCCGCTGAGATTGTAGGAAAGGCCGAGGATCCGGAGTTCACTCTTGAGGACGGTCAGAGCATCGCCATGGGCGCGTTTTCGTTGTTGGCAGGATTGGCGCTCTTTATGTTGTTGCCCTCCTGGGTGGCGGGCTGGCTGGTGCAGGAGAACGAGCTGCTCTTCAACCTCGTCGAGGGGCTTATCCGCCTGACCATTCTGGTGGGCTACATGGTCTCCGTCGGGCAGATGGAGGAGATCCGTCGCGTCTTCGCTTATCACGGCGCCGAACACGCCACCATCAACGCCTACGAGGACGGTGCTCCGCTCACCGTGGAGGGCGTGCGTTCTTACTCCACGGCGCACGCCCGTTGTGGGACGGCGTTTCTCTTGCTGGTTGTGCTTATCTCCATCCTGGTCTCTGCGCCCCTTGGCAGACCGCCGTTGCTTCTCCGCCTGGCGTCGCGTCTGTTGATGATCCCTATCGTCTCCGGGATCGCCTACGAGGTGCTGCGTTTCACCGGCAAGCACGCCGATCATCCCCTGGTGGCGTGGTTCATCCGACCAAATTTGGCCCTTCAGCGGCTCACTACCCGTGAGCCGGACGACGAGATGTTGGAAGTGGCGATCACGGCGTTGAAGGCGGTGCTGGAAAAGGAGAAAGCGTCTGTGACGTGAGGGGGCGGGGGACCTTGAGCAACAAGCCAACGCCTGCCAGCTGATTGCAGGCGTTTTGTCGTCGGGTGCCTGGCGTTACACTTCTTCCGTCACAGGACGGAAACCTTCCCCTAACACCTCGTGGGCTTCGGAGAGCACAACGAAAGCGTGGGGATCGATGTCGGCAATGAGACGCTTCAGCGTCGTCACCTGCGTGCGGGAGACGACGACGTACAAGGCAGGGCGCGGTGCCGCCGTGTATCCCCCGCGTGCCTCTAACAGCGTGACCCCGCGATCCAGCTGGGTGAAAATCGCTTCTCGAATCTGCGCGTTGTGCTCCGAGACGATGAACGCGGCCCGCGCGTAGCCGACGCCTTCCTGAACTACGTCGACGACCCGACCCGAGACGAAGTTGACGATGAGCGCGTAGAGCACGGGCACGATCCCCACGACGGCAGCCGCGCCCAGCAGAATGGCCCCGTTCACGATGGTGAACACGGTTCCGAAGGGGATCCCTTTTTGGCGGTTGAGCACCTGCGCCACGATGTCGGTCCCCCCGGTGGTTCCCCGCCCGCGCAACACCAGGCCGATGCCTACGCCGTCCAGGAGCCCGCCGAAGAGCGTGTAGATCAGCGGATCGCCGGTGATGGGCGGCAAGAAGGGGCGTAGCAGGTCGATAGACGCTGTCATAACGACGACGGCGAAGATCGTCCGCAGCAGGAACTTGAAACCTCCCCCCCAGCGGATGCCCATCAGAAAGAGCGGCACGTTCAACCCCAGGGTTACCAACCCGATGGGCCATTCCCAGAGATAGTAGGCCAACATCCCCAGTCCTGTGATGCCCGTGGAGACGACGCGGTTGGGTTCTAAAAAAAGCGAGACATTGGCGGCCAGGATGAGGGCGCCCAGCGTCATCAAGACGTAGTCAAAGAGGTCTTTCAGATGGCGCTTTAGTTTGGGTGAGAGTCGAGGTTTTCTCATCTACGCTCCTTACCGGAGACCAACAAACCGTGCGTAGGCATGCTTCACAGGGGTTACCGGCGCCGCAGGAAGAGGGCGATGCCCAGCAGCCAGGCTACCCCCTGTAAGAGAAAGACGACCAACATCGGCCAATCTGGCTCCTTCGCCCCGGGCGCCTCCCGTGTTTCCTCGGAGAGCGGTGTCCATGTTGGCACGGGGGTGAGGGTGAGCGCCTCCGGCTGCGTCTCGTCCGCCGGCGTCTCTGTTGGCAAGCTCTCCGGCGTGGGGGTGCTCGGCATCGTGGGCAGCGGGGTGGGGGACGGGGTTTCACTCAGCTCCTCCGGCGTGAAGGTGGGCAGCGGGGTGCTCTCCACGTTTGAAGGTGGCGTGGGTAAGGAAAGCGGCTCCGGTGAAGTCTCGCCGGGTGGGACCAGGCGGATGGTATCCTCGCTGACGGTCGTTCGGCCCGCACCGTCGCGAAACTGCACGTAGACCGCATAGGTGCCCGGCTCGGTGCTTCCCAGCGTCCAGGGGATCAGCGCTTCCCAGGGTTGCCAGGGCTCCTCGTCAAAGTCGGGAGTGTGGCTGAGACGGATTTCGATAGCTTCCCCGATATGAGCACCTTCACCCAGCGGTTCAGCCTGCTCGTTGGTGAGACGGACCGCTACCTGGGGATCGTCAGTAGCTTCAGCTCCGTCGTTGATAAAGATGGGCAGCACACCGGGCCGGGACCCAAAATCAATGACGAAGTAATTGACGCCCTGCTCATCCCGCGCATAACCCACCCCTACTTCGCGGTAACGTAGATCGACGAACATCTCCCAGCGTTCCGGGCGTTCGCGGAACCAGTTGAGCGCGTTCGCCGCTGTGCCCAGGCCGGCCCAGATCGATTCGTTGACCAGCAGACCGTTGTCCCACGCTTGGTAACCTGCTTCTCTAATGCGCTGTTGATAGGTGGAACCGTCGGAGCCCTTCTGATCGATGTGCCCATGGGTAGCCATGTCCTCCGCATGCCGTTGCGCCGCCCTGGTCAGGAGGATCGAAGAAGCCAGAGGCGGTAACCCCTCCGCCAGGCGCGCCTCGTTGATCAAGTTGTAGAACGAGCGGGCCGGATCTTCCTGAAGTTGCGCTGCAGGTAGTCCCGGGCCAAAAGCCGTCAGGACAACCAGTGCCAGACTTATCCCCCACAGCCTCAGTCGTCTCATCGGACCTCCTCTCTGATCATCGTCCGACAGGCGGTGACGAGGGTCGACGTCGCTCCAATGAGGGGGTCACGGGCCTCCGATGTCCACGGTACGCCGCTCAGTGTCTGAACACTCCCACCGGCTTCCTGGACCAGGAGCAGGGCTGCCGCCTGATCCCACGCGCTGAGGTGTTGGGCCAGGAAGAGATCGAACCAACCGGCGGCGACGTAGGCGATGTTCAGGGCTGCAGACCCCAGGCAGCGCAGCGTGCGTGCTTCCGTCAACAGGCGAACGATGAGGGCCGCGTGGCGCTTGCGGAGTTTGTAAGCGCGCGGCCAGTCGGTGGCGAAAACCATCTCCGCTACGGCGGTCCGCCCCGAGGTGTGGATGGCAGCGCCGTTAAGGGTGGCCCCCCCGCCCGCTACGGCGGCAAAACAGTGGTCGCGCAGGGGATCGTAGACCACGCCGACCACCGGTCGCCCCGCTTCCAAAGCGGCAAGGGAGACACAGAAGTTGGGATTGTGGCGAGAGAAGTTAGTCGTGCCGTCCAGAGGATCGACGAACCAGCGGACGCGCCGGTCCAGCGGGTCGGCGCCGGCTTCTTCTGAGGTAATGGCGTGCTCCGGATAAGCCGCCCGTAGCCCTTTCAAGATGACGGCTTCCGCTGCCACATCGGCTTCGGTCACGATATTGCGGAACCCCTTCTGCTTCACCGTGTGCTGCGTCGTCCAACGCCGGCGCAGCTCTGTGCCGGCGCGCCGGACGAGTCGCACCGCCGTCTCCAGCCAGGAAGCGTAGCGTTCGTGGCTCATGGGGAGGCCTCTT
This sequence comes from Anaerolineae bacterium, assembly GCA_049975525.1. Classification (GTDB taxonomy): domain Bacteria; phylum Chloroflexota; class Anaerolineae; order B4-G1; family SLSP01; genus G713. The sequence goes on along the minus strand of JBNGCW010000018.1, from coordinate 19,800 downwards.
GTGCTGAGTCGCAGGTTGCCTGGACGGCGGTGAGTACCTCTTTGACAGGCTGAGCGGTGTTGAGGTCGAAGATCGCCCGCACCAGCGCCGTGCGACACTGGGGATCGTCGGTGACGGGCGACCACGTCATCCAGGTTCCCTGCTCCGCAGCCTGGAGCGTCAGAGCCAGCAGCGCCGCTCTCGACGCCCGCAGTTGCTGGCCTGTACGCTCTTCCTCAATCAGTGAGCGGCGCACGGGCAGAAAGTTGGTTCTCTCACCCCACACATGCTGAGCCTTGGGGGAGAGCGTCCACAAGGCGACCTCTCGCGCTGCCTCCCGGCGCGGTCCGGCAGGTGCGAGCAACAGAAGCGCTCGACTCCACCACAGGGTGCCACCGTTTTCCGTTAGCGGTGGCAAGGTTGTTATCCCCGTGGTAAAATTGCGCTTCTCCAACACCGTCTGGACGATCTCAGGTTCGCGCAGGCTGGAGGCGATTAACGCGGCCGTAGAACTGTCCGCGAACTGCTCGACGCCCAAATCCAGGAACTCGTAAATCCGCGCGCATCCCTGGGTGAGCAGCGCGTGTCCCAGTTCGGCGGCGCTCATCGCCCCGTCGCCTTCGAGGGTATAGCCTCCCTCTCCGTTGTTGAGGGAAACCGTCCCCGCAGCCAGGAGGCTCAGCAGAACTTCCGGCTTTGCCGGTATGCCCAGGCCGATCTGGCCTCCCTCCATATCTGTAGCTGCGCAGGCGATGTTGAGGAGATCCTCAGGCGTTATGGATTCCGGGCGATACCCCAGCTCTCGAACCCACACTTGATTGTAGTAAAGCACGTACGTGGCGAGTCCCAGGGGGAGGGCGTACAGTTCACCTTCCTCCTCCGTCGCGTAGGCGGACGTGGCCATGGGCAACATATCCCGCTGCAACGAGGTAGGTAAGGTCAGAGCCACGGCCAGATCCCCAAAGCGGGAGGCGGTTCGCGCGTCGGTTACGACCAGATCCGGTCGCTGATCCACCGGTAACCCCTCCAGCTTCTCCAAAATGTTCCCTTGATATTCCACAATCAACGTTGCGCCTTCGGGATGGGTGGCGTTGAAATGGTCTCCCAGGATTTGGAGGGCGTTGCGCTCAGAGGTTGTGGTGAAGGTGTGCCAGAGCACCAGGATCTCCGGCTCGGCGGTGGAAGGGGGAGGGGGGACACAGCCTGCCAGGAAGAGCAACAGCGCGGCACTCAGCAGCAATCGACGTAGCATGGGATAGATCCTCTCTGCATCTTCTTTCTCATCTCGTCAGCGTGAGTCATTTTCTTCTGACAGGTCTTCCTTTCTGTTCAGGCGACGGACTACCGCCTTTTGTAAAAATTTTAACTCTTCCAATCCCATATGCCGCAGAAGCCCAAGGTAGACCAGAATCCCCAGCCCGCTTGCTGTGCTTACCTCAAGCAGTACCCCCTCAAGACCTGTCCAGCCCAGCTGCCGGGCTCCCCAGGACCCTAGGAGGACGAAGGGGATCATCGCCGCCGAAGCCCCCAACGCGCGCGTGGCTGTGGGGACCAGGCCGTAGCGATGCAGGCTGCCCACCCGGCGGACGAAGCGGGAGAACATGAACAGGGCGTGGACCCCCAGTTTTAAAGAGTTGGCCAGGATCAAAAGCGACAACGTCAAGCGCCCGAAGAGGGTGGGCAGGAAGGCTAACAGGGCGTAAACGGCAGTGGTGAGGACACCTACCATGGCGGGCGTCCAGGTGTCCTTGCGTGCGTAGAAAGCGAAGATCAACAGCTGATCCAGTGCGGCGAAGATCAACCCCGGCAAGTTGAAGCGCAAAGCGAGGGCCACTGCCTGGGTATCCTGCGCCATGAAATTGCCCCGCTGGAAGAGCAGAGCCACGAGGGGTTCCGCGAGCACCAGCATCAACGTGGCGGCAGGCAAGATTAAAAGCAACACCAATCGCAACCCCTGCGCGAGGGTCGCACGGAAGCGTGCATCCTTCGCTTCGTTAGCGTAACGGGAGAGGGTCGGCAGAATAGCGATGGAGATGGCCGTGACCACCATGCCCAGGGGAAACTGGATCACGGTGGCGGCGTACTTCATCCAGGCGATGCCGCTGGGGCCGATCCGTGAGGCCAGGTTGAAACTGAGCCCCACCGCCAGCTGATCGACGATTAGCCCCAGGCCGATGGGCAGGTAAAGCGCGCCGATGGTTCGTAAAGCCGGATGGTTCAGTCGGGGGAGGACGAAGCGCAGGCGAGTGTATTCAAGAGCGCCTAATTGGAAAAGTACTTGCACCAGGCTGCCCACCAACAGTCCCACCGCCAGACTGCGCGCTCCGAGCGCGCTGCGTCCCAGTAAGACGACGACGATGACTAATGTGGCGTTGGAGACGGCCCCCAAAAAGGCGGGGCGCTTAAAGCGCTGCTGGACGTAGAGTACGCCGGAGAGCAAACCGGCGACATTTAGAAAGAGGATGGCCGGGGTGGTGATGCGGATCATCTGCGTTGCCAAGACGAGATAAGTGGCATCCAGCCCGGCGCCGAGCAGCCGCGCCACGACGGGCGCGGCGATTTCGATGAGGAGCACCAGGGCTCCCAAAGAGAGGGTGAGGAGCGAAAGCAGCAGGCTGACCAGTTGCCAGAGCTCCCAACGCCGCTCGGGGTGCATGTAGTCGGAGAAGACGGGTACCAATGCCGAGCTCAACATGCCCCCGACGAGCAGGTCATAGAGCATGGTAGGAACCTGAGCCGCCACGTCGAAGGCGCTGACGGCCCCGCCTGCGCCGAAGAAATAGGATTTGGCCATCTCCCGCAACAGTCCCAGCGCCCGGCTGCTCACGTTGCCTATCGAGATCAGTGCGGCGGCACGGGTGACCTGGCGTACTTCCCCTGAGACCAGCGTTTCTTGAGCCATGACAAGAAGGTATTCTACCGGCTTTCAGATGATTGGCAAGGAAGCGGGGGGGGCGATACGCAGATTCTATGGTACGGAGGGCGTTTTCACCAGTGGCCCCGCTTCGAAATCCCTGGCATCTTTTAAACTTGGCTGCCCTGAAAAAAGGGGCAGCCAAGTTTAAGTATACCGGTTCGTAGTCAGGCACGGAACGCAGTGGAGTGCCATTCGGTGTTGGCCGACGCCAGGTGCGACGCATCTTCGAAGGTTTGAACACAGCCATGCCGTGCATGCTGGCATGGGTTTTGAGCCAACATGATCAGGTCATCGCAGGTGCGTTGCACCTTATATCCTGGTCACGTCATGCCGAGTGGGCAAGCGGCGTCGTTTGCCGGGCGCGAATCGAGGCATCTTCCCTCCGCGTTGTAGGGTTACCATCAAGCGGCGATGATGCCTCGTCTGGTCATGTCCATCCATCAGTTAAGACTTGACAAGGCAGTAGAGCCACTCGTCATTACATGGGGGAGCCTGCGCGGTCAACGCCCCCCGAAAAGGGTTGATCGATCGGAGGATCAAGATGGCTCAAGATAGAACGCCTGCGGCTTCAGCGCGGGCGTTCTCAGCGCGGGCAACGCGACGCCCTTCTTCTTCGTCCACCCGCGTGAGGAGGAAAATGCCGCCCACAAAGAAGACGATAAGAGCAACGATGCTCAGGCGACTCTCGCCCGTTAATTGAGAGACGAGACCAAAGAGCAGGGGACCTGCGATGCCTGCGAATTTACTGGAGATGTCGTAGAAGCCGAAGAACTCCGCGCTGCGGGCTTTGGGTGCCATTTGGCTGTAGAGACTGCGGCTGAGCGCTTGCGTGCCACCCTGCACCATGCCCACGGCAAAGGCCAGCGCCCAGAAGTGCCAGGGGTGCGCCATGAAGTAGCCGCCCACACAGATCAAGGCGTACCAGCCCAGGCCGATTATGATGGAGCGCTTCGCCCCCGCCCTCTTGCTAAATTTGCCGAAGAGCAGCGAAAAGGGAATCCCCACAAATTGGGTTAACAGCAGCGCGCCTACCAGATCCAACGTGCCGATGCCGATGCTCTGCCCGTAGATGGTGGCCATTTTGATGATGGTCCCGATGCCGTCGTTGTAGAGCCAGAAGGCGATGAGGAATTTGAAGAGCTCTCCATATTTGCGGATCTCCCGGAACGTTTGCCCCAGACGTTGAAAACCTGCCACCCAGGGTTTGACGTCTGTTCCGACGCCGCTCTTGTCGGCCGGCGGTTCGGGAACCCGTCGTAACAAGGGGAGAGTAAAGATCGCCCACCAGATCGCCACCGACAGAAAGGAGAGGCGCGTTCCCCAGTTGTTGGCGGGGATGAACCAGATCATGGCGATGTTAGCAGCGAGCAACAATCCTCCGCCCAGGTAGCCCAGCGCGTAGCCCTTGGAGGAGACGTAATCTCGTTCTTCCTCGTCGGTAATATGGGGGAGGAGGGCGTCGTAGAAGATGTAAGAAGCCCCCAATCCTGTGGATCCAAAGAAGAAAAGGAACAAGGCCAATGCCCAGTCCCCTGTGTTGACGAAGACCAGAAGGGCTGTTGCCACGATGCCAAGTCCGGCGAAGGCGGCCAGAAAGCGCTTCTTGGAGCCGGTGTAGTCGGCAACACTGCCCAAGATGGGTGCCAGGAGGGCCACGACGAGAAGCGAGAGAGAGTTGACGTATCCCCAGTAGGCTGTCGCTACGTGGGTGGCAAGAGTTCCCCGCGTGATCTCTCCAAAATAAGTCGGCAGCACGGCGGATTCAACCGTCGTCGAAAAGGCGGAGCTGCCCCAATCGTAAAAACACCAGGCATTCGTCATCTGCTTGTGGGTGAAAGGGTGGTCTGTTTGCATATGATTACCTCGCTCGAAATCTGCGTTTCGCCTCAATAGATCATGAAGGGACTTACACCGCCGACCTGGAGTGCGTATTCACCCCACGACGGTGGGGTGTTGACCATGGGGATTGTACTGTAAGGAGCGCAGAGATGCAAACGACGCTCGGAGGGATCAGAGGATGCATCCAAACAAGGCCAATGGTTTGTGGTATACTGGATGCATACGCTCAGACGACGTCGTTTCCCGTTCCCAGAAGGGCATCTATGAGCTCCGTGAGTCGTTTTCTTGAGCGTGGAGTGGGGGCTTTATCTGGATCGGGATTAGGGTGCAGCACACCTGCGCTTATTTGACAGCGTCGCGCTAAACTTCAATTGGGGAAAGGGCAGGGGGGCCTTTTTCCCAGCATCCGAAGATGTGTTGTCCGAGAGGCCAGGACCGTCATTTCAGAGATCATGCGAGGTATCCAAATCGAGATGTATTCAGTGATCACGTCCACACCGGTTTATTGCATTCAACGATGATAACCCTTGACCTCTCCGCTGCCGTGCACCGGCGCGCCGGCCTGGGGCGCTATGCAGCCAGCCTGACTTGCGCGCTGTGCCCCTTGATCCCTGACGAGCTGGCCGTCTTCTACAACGTTGAGCAGGGCATTGAACCACCGCCTGAGATTGATCACCTGCCGACCTCCAGGGTGGCGTTAGGTTACAAACCCTGGCGTATGGCGGTCTGGGTTGCCCAGCTGGGGCGTTTTCCGTTCAACCGCTTGATGCCGGACGCGACGCTCTTTCACGCCACTGAACATCTCTTGCCGCCGTTGCGCGACGTGCCCACTGTGCTCACGGTGCACGATCTGATCTTCCGTCACCTGCCGAAACACCACAAGCCGCTTAACCGCTGGTACCTCAATATGACCATGCCTCTTTACTGTCGCCGGGCCGATCACATCATTGCCGTCTCCGAGGCGACGCGCCGCGATCTCATGGACGCCTATGATGTGCCGCTGGAGAAGATCACCGTGGTGCCGGAAGCCGCGGCCCCGCGTTTCCGACCTCAGTCACAGGAAGCCGTCTTGCGGGCGCGGCTAAAGTACGATCTGCCGCAGGCCTTTGTCCTCTACGTGGGTACCATCGAGCCACGCAAGAACCTGATCCGGCTTCTGGAAGCGTGGGCGCCCCTCTACGCGGGCCACGAAGCGCCGCCGCTGGTCATTGTCGGCAAGCACGGTTGGCTCTCCGACGATTTCTACGCTGCGTTGGCGAAGAATCCCTCCCGCGAGGCTGTGCACTTCACGGGCTACGTGGAGGACGAGGATCTGCCGGCGGTATACGCCGCTGCCACCGTCTTCACCTTTCCCAGCCTCTACGAAGGTTTCGGGCTTCCGCCTCTGGAGGCCATGGCCTGCGGAGTGCCTGTCCTCTGCTCCAACACCTCGTCTCTGCCGGAGGTGGTGGGCGACGCGGCGCTGACCATCGATCCGAGCGATACGGAGGCGCTCCGCTCGGCGTTGCGGCGCTTACTGCGCGATGCCGACCTGCGGGCCGACCTGCGGGCGCGGGGCCTGGCGCGGGCCGCAGCCTTTTCCTGGGCGCGCGCCGCCCGCGAGACGCTGGCTGTCTATCGGTCACTGCTGACGTAATCGTTTTTGCGATTCAAGTTCAAATTTACCGTCTCTCTGATGCCACGCCACCTAAAAGCGGGCCTATGGGGCAACTCTCCTAAACGCGACTCCGCTGACGCTGCCTCGCTTACTACGAGCGGAAGGCTTTTTGTCAGGCACGCAGACGTCGGTCAGCAGGAAGTGACAAGGCATAGAATTCGGGGCCGAGAGTGGCCGATGTTGAGAGTCAAAAACGATAACAGCCGGGGCGCGGCGAGATGCCGGCCCCGGCTGCAATGTCTGACTCCTTGGAAATTACGGTATAGGGTGCAATGCACTGGATGAGCCGATCGTGATGGATTAAAAATCCCTGCCAGCGTGCAGGGTGCGTCGCACCCGATTAAATGCTAATACCGTAATGTCAGGACTCCTGATCCTTACCGGTCCACCGCGATTGTGATCTTCTCAATCACGTCCCCCACCTCAATGGCACGCACCACTTCCATGCCCCTGGTGACCTGCCCGAAGACGCTGTAGGCGCCGTCCAACTGCGGCGTAGGCTTGAGTGTGATGTAGAATTGGCTGCCGCTCGACATCCGTCGGGGGTTCCCCTGATCGGGCAGGCGTGCCATGGCGATGGCGCCTTCCACGTGCTTCAGCCCGATTTCAGGGGGCAAGACGTAGCCCGGCCCACCCTGACCGTTGCCCGCCGGATCTCCACCCTGGATGACGAAGTCGGGTTCGACGCGGTGAAATGTCAGCCCGTTGTAGAAGCCCGCCTGCGCCAGCGTGACGAAGTTGTTGACCGTCGCGGGCGCCGCGGCTGCGTCCAGACTGACCACAATGTCGCCCTTGGCGGTGGTGATGGTCGCTTCGTACTTCGCCCCGCTGTCGATCTGCATCTCTGGAGGACGGGCGTAGAAAGCGTTGCGCGCCGTCGGCTCCTGGGGTGGGGCGACCTCGCCGGGAGCGGGCAGCGTGGAATCGAGAGGCGTCTCGCGCTCCACAATGCGGATGGTTTTGATGATGTCGCCCGGCTCCGTAGCCACCTCGGGATCGCGGGGGCTGAGGGCTTTGAGGGCTTCAAGACCGTCGACGACGCGCCCAAAGACCGTGTGTCGGTCGTCCAGCCACGTCGTCGGCGCAAAGGTGATGAAGAACTGGCTGCCGTTGGTATCCGGCCCTGAGTTGGCCATGGAGAGGATACCTACGCGGTCGTGGCTCAGCCGGGGGTCAAACTCGTCTTCAAACGTGTAGCCCGGGCCGCCGGTGCCGCTGCCGGTGGGATCGCCACCCTGAGCCATGAAGCCCGGGATCACGCGATGGAAGGTGGTTCCGTCGTAAAAGCCCTCCCGCGCCAGAAAGACAAAGTTATTGACCGTTTTGGGGGCTTGTTCGGCGAAAAGTCGGACGGTGATGGTGCCGTGCTCCGTCTCGATCTCGGCGGCGTAGTGCCCCTCCGGGTCGATCTGCATCTCCGGCGGTGCGCTGTACATCCCGTCTCGATCCGCCGGTCTCTCCGGCATCTCCTCGACCGGGGCCGTTGTCGTTTCTGACTCCGGAACGCTCGCCTCGCTCGTCGGGCTGGGACGCGGCGTAGACGTGGTGGCCTCGCCCGTCGGTGAGACCTCTGTCGCGCAGGCCGTCAGTAACGCCAGCAATGTCATCCCCAACACCCAAATCCTTTTCCCTCTTCTGCCTGTGTCCTTCTTCATCTCACATCACCTCGCTCAACACGTCTACGTCAAGCCCGCGTTCCCGCAGCGCTTTGATATAGGGCGTGATGCCTACTGCGTCGCCCGTCAGATGACCGGTGACGATCAGCTGCCCGTTCTCATGCTCGCGGAGACGCTGGAGATCGCCGGACGCGATGTGGATATAGACCACCGTCTCCACGCCGTGGTCGAAATAGGCGCGGGCGATCTCGTAACCGCCGTTGGTCAGCGCGCCATGTGCCACGACAACCCGACCTGCCGGCGCCTGGGGATCCCCCAACAGCGCTTCGACCTCCGTTTTGGCCCGTTGCGCGGCGGGGAGTGCGTTCAGCGCCTCGACTATGTCCGCGAGGGTCGCTTGTGGTTTCTCTTCCAACAGCGCGTCTACCCTGGCTTGCATCACCCGCCGCCCCAGCTCGTCCAGCGGACAGTGGATGTTGAGGAACGGCATGTTCAGCAACCTGGCAGCCTGGGGTACCTGCTCGTAATTGGTCACCATGCCCCGCAGCCGCAGCTGCTCCAACTTGGGCGCGACGGCCTCCCGTGCGGCCTCCTCCGGCACACCGGCCCTTGTCAACAACCCTACATGCCGCTCGAAGACGTGCCATGCCTGGTGCGTTACGCCCACCGGATGATGCGCGATGACGGCGTCGTATCCCAACTCCCGCGCCATCAGCAACTCACCTGTCCCGATATCCAGGCCGAACAACACCCGCTCAATGCTTTCGCCGGGGACGTAGATGGCGCTATCCTCGGGCGGGGTTTCAAATTCCACCAATGCCAATGCGATGTCCATCAGATCCTGGGTATTCATCTTCTCCTCTTTTGTCTATGTTGCCCGATCCTCAGAAAGATACACCGATCTGATCAAACTGGCAAGATGATGCTTGACTCACCTGACAAAGGAAAGGAACAAAGCGCTACGTTTCTACGTTTTTACTAGTGACGAAGGTTGTATCGCGTAAGCTGTACTCATTCTCTAACGGAGGCATCATGGCAACGAATACTATGGAAACCCTGGGAACGACGAGGGGCGGTCAGGATACTCACAACGTGCGTGGTTGGTTCTTAACCATGCTGATAGTCTTGCTCCTGCTGGCGCTGTTGCCAGCGGGCCTGTTCTATGGCTGGGATGCCTTTCAACGTCAGCGCCATCGTTATTGGAACCGCCTTCCACCCAACGTGGCTATTTCGGGCGTTGACGTCGCCGGCAAGTCTTTGGAGGAGGCAGCGGCAGCCCTGGATGAACTCGCCCAGACCTATGCCCGGCGCACGCTGGTCATGCGCGATGGGGCGTGGCATCGGTCCGTTGCCTACGAGGAGCTTGGTCTGGGCCTTGACGTCGAGGCCACCGTCGCCGCCGCCTACGAGGTGGGGCGCACAGGTGACCTCTGGCAGCAGCTCACCGATTGGCTGACCTACCACGAGCTGACGCCGGTGTTTGACGTGGACGCCGACCGGGCCAGCGCTTTCCTGAACGCGCTGGCTTCGGATCTCGACACGCCGCCCGTACCGGCCTCTGTGCGTTGGGCCGATGGACAGCTCTCGGTCGTGCCGGGCAAGCCGGGACGCGCTCTCGACGTCGAAGCGACGCTGGCAGCGTTGCGGGCGCTGCCAGCCGACGGTACGGACGCGGAGGTGCCTCTCGTTTTTAAGCCTGTAACCCCACCCACGCCGGACGTGGCCGCTGTCGAAGCCGAAGTCGAGGCGCTGCTGGCGCGTAGGTTGACGCTCACGGCGTACGACGTGCTCACCGACGAGACGCTGCGTTGGTCACCAGATCGGGCAACCATGGCATCGTGGCTGCGCATGCAACAGAACGAGGCGGGCGAAGTGACGGTCGTCGTCGCCCCCGAGGCCGTGCAGAGTACCCTTGCCGATATCGCCGTCCAATTGGGCGAGGGGCGTGGATTTCGCCTCGAGGAGGCGACGGAGCAGGTACTCCAGACCTTCCACGCCGGCGGCGGTGAAGTTCCGCTCTACCTGACGCATCCGGAGCGGACGTACACCGTGCAACCCGGCGACATCCTTTCCACCATCGCCGCCCGCTTCGGCATGCCTCCGGGCCTGGTCGCCGAGGCCAATCCCGAGATGGATCCCGACGTGCTCCGCCCTGGACAGCAGATCCTCATCCCCTCCCAGGATGTGCTGACGCCCTACCTGCCGGTGCCGGGCAAGAAGATCGTTATCAGCCTCGAGACGCAGCGGATGCGCGTCTATGAGCAGGGGCAGCTCTTGTACGAGTGGCCTGTCTCCACCGGCATGGAGACTTCCCCCACCCATCGCGGCGTCTTCCAGATCCTCGGTAAAGAGGAGCGGGCCTACGGCAGCCAGTGGGATCTCTGGATGCCCTACTTTCTGCCCATCTACCGCGCCGGTGGGGACGTCTACAATGGCATCCACGAGCTGCCCATTCTCGCCAACGGACAGCGGCTGTGGGCCGGCGCCTTGGGCCGTCCGGCCTCCTATGGCTGTGTCATCCTGGGCATCCCGGAGGCCGAGACGCTCTATCACTGGGCCGAGGTGGGTGTTGTGGTCGTCGTCGAATGAACGGCGGTGCTGTTGACCGGATAGCACCGGATACTGAACTGTTTTGGTTCCGTAACGTTTCGTGGTGTTGTTTTATGCATAATGAAAACGTAAGCGTATACACTCTCGGAAGGAGGTTTTGATCATGTTGAAGCGATGCAGTCTGATAGGCTTAGAGATGTTTCTTTTGTTGTTGACGGTGAGCCCGGCTCTGGCGCAGGGGCCGATCCTGCCTCAGCACAGCGACCCTACCTGGCACGCTACCTACTGGGCCAACCCAGATCTCAGTGGTGAGCCTGTGTTGACCCGCGAGGACGCCAACATCAACTTCGATTGGGGCGTCGGCTCTCCTGCCCCCAGCATGCCGGCGGATCAGTTCTCCGCCCGCTGGACACGCTACATCGACGTCACGCCGGGTACCTATCGCTTCACCGTCACCAGCGATGACGGCATCCGCATCTGGATTGACAACGAGTTGGTTTTGGATGAGTGGTACGACCATCCGCCTACTACTTTTACCTTCGACAAATATTTGGGTCCAGGCCACCATTATTTCAAAGTTGAATACTACGAGAACGGTGGTCAGGCCGTCGCCAAACTCTCCTGGCGGCAGAAGAACGGCGACGATGGCGGGGAGTGGGAAGCCGAGTACTACAACAACATGACCTTGGGGGGAAGGCCCGTGCTGACCCGCTACGAGAACGCCGTCAACTATGATTGGGGAACCGGCTCGCCCGCGGCTGCCGTGCAATCTGACCACTTTTCGGCGCGTTGGACGCGCACCCTGGATCTGCCGGCGGCCATGCATACCTTCTCCTTGACGGTAGACGACGGCGCCCGACTTTGGGTCAACGGCCACCTGCTTGTCGATGCCTGGTACGATCAGGCGGCTACCACCTACACCGATGAGATCTATCTGCCGGGCGGGCCCGTCACCATCGAACTCCAGTACTACGAAAACGGTGGACACGCCGTCGCCAGACTCTCCTGGGACGGGGACGGTGAGGAACCTACACCGCCGGGCACCGTCATCGTCGATGAGCAGGACCCCGGCTGCATCAAAGGCGGCGCTGCAGCCGGTTGGCGTGTGGTCAACGAGGGGTACAACGGACGCATGCTCTGGACCTACAACAACTACGGCGTGCGCTACAACTACAACTGGGCGCGTTGGTACCCGGAGCTCTCTCCGGGCACCTACGATGTCTATGTCTTCATCCCCTATCGCTATACCACCACAGCCCAGGCCCGCTATTGGGTTCGCCACGCCAATGGCTACACCCTGCGAGTCGTGAACCAGTCCATTCACGGCGATCAATGGGTTTTCTTGGGGACCTACTATTTCAGCGGCGATGACTCCGAGTACGTCTCCCTGGCCGACGTGACCTACGAGCCTTACCGCAGTCGTCTCATCGGCTTCGACGCCGTCAAATGGGAGCCACAGTAGAAAACCAGAAGCCGGATGAAAAGGGATCGAGGGCGGTGAGGGAGAGCGGCGCGAAGCCACCGCCGATTTTCCCTCACCCCCTACGGTCATCCTTTGTCAGAGATGGCTTTTCTCACAGATACCATTATAATGGGAATATAACGCTATAAACGAACACCCTTTTGACGCGCTTCGGGGGTCACGACATGCAACGTTGGGTTGAAAGAGGCCTTGTTCTCGCTTGCCTCCTCGCTTTTGTGTTTGTGACACCGGTCTTTGCAGAGAGCCATAGCGCTTACGTCGTACAACCCGGCGACACGCTGTTCAGCATCTCCCGGCGTTACGGCGTCAGCGTTCACGAGCTGGCCGCAGCCAACGGCCTGGCCTGGAATGCATGGATCTATGTTGGACAGCGGCTCACCATCCCCGGCCTTTCCTCTCCGTCACCGGCGCCGGCTCCGTCTGCCACCGGCAGCATCTACGTGGTGCAGCCGGGGGATACCTTGTTGAGCATCGCCTTCAGGCACGGGATCAGTGTCAGCCGGCTGGCCTCGACCAATGGCCTGGCCTGGAACGCCTGGGTCTACACAGGTCAGAGGTTGGTCATTCCCGAAGAGGGTGCGTCTGCTCCGACGCCCTCTTCAGGTGGGATCCACGTTGTGCAGCGCGGAGATACGCTCTTCAGCATCGCTCGCCGATACAGCACCACCGTCGCCTCCCTGCGGGCGACCAACGGCCTGCGCTCCGATACCATCTACGTGGGCCAGCGGCTCGTCATCCCCGGTGGCGCGTCCACCCCGGCGCCCGTACAACCCGCCCCCGGCCACGGGTCCGCCGGCGAAAAGTGGATCGACGTTAACCTTTCTACCCAGACGGTGACCGCCTACGAAGGCCAGACACCCGTTTACACTGCTCTCGCCTCCACCGGCACGTGGCGCACGCCCACGGTGGCAGGCACCTACCGCATCTACGCTAAATATCGTGCCACGCTCATGTCGGGCCCCGGCTACTATCTGCCCGATGTACCTTACACCATGTACTTCTTTCGAGGCTACGCCTTGCATGGCACCTACTGGCATAACAACTTCGGGACGCCTATGAGTCATGGTTGCGTCAACCTGAGCACCCCGGACGCAGCCTGGTTTTACAGCTGGGCACCCATCGGCACCAAAGTCGTCTCACACTATTGAGCGGCATGCGCCCTCTCCGGGCCCGGAATCTTCATAAGGTGCAACGCACCTGCGATGACCCGATCATGCCGGCTAAAACCCCATCCCGGCGTGCATGAAATGGCTATGTTCAAGTATTTGAAGGTGCGTCGCACCTGGCTACGTTCTAATACCGTAATTTAAAGAGGAGGATACCGGTGATGGTTGAGCGACGCAAACGCGGCTGTGGAACGGTGATAGTGTTGAGCGCGGTTCTCGGCGCCGGCGCGCTCTACCTCCTGCGGCGGCGTGTAGACCGTGAGACGCTCCAGCGCCGCTTCTGGCGCCCTGTCTACGACCGGCTGGCCCCGCTCTACGATCTGCTGGTCGATCCACTGACAGGCTTTACCACGCATCGCTACCGGCAGCGTGCCTTGCCCTATCTCCCGCCGGAGGGCGCGCGCGTGCTGGAGATCGGCGTGGGGACCGGACGCTTTCACGTCGAGCTTGCCGAGCGGTATCGGCTGGCGGGCATTGATCTGGCTGCCGGCATGGTGCGGTTGACGCAGGAGCGACTGGCGCGGCGTGGCCTGCACTCCGATCTGCGGCAGGCGGATGTGAGGGCGCTCCCCTGGCCCGACGCGAGCTTCGACGCTGTCGTCGGCACCTTCGTACTCAGCGCCGTCCCCGACGCCGACGCCGCGCTCGACGAGCTGGTGCGCGTCCTGCAGCCCGGCGGGCGCCTCGTCCTCGTCGACGCGGGCGAGTCCGCCGACGGGCACTGGTTTGCCTGGCTGCTGGCGCGCCTCTGGGAGACCTTCGGCGACTACATGCGCGACGAGGTCCCTTTATTGCGCGCTCGCGGGCTGGTGGTGGCGCGCAAGGAGTTCGGCCCCGGCGGCTGCGTGCACGTAGTGGCAGGTACGAAACGATAGTGTGATCCGCCGGGCAATACGCTTTTCTCCATACTCCGCCGGGCTTGCCGTGAGCCTTGTCGAATGGAAGATGTCCCGGTCGTGGGCGGTCGAGATCAGCGTTGTAGTCGGGCACGGAACGCAGTGGAGTGCCGTTCTGCCTACCGAGGCCAGGTGCGACTTTATGCCGTGAAATCAATCTGCCTCCTGGTCACGTCATGCCGAGTAAGCGAGCGGCGTCGTTTGCCGCGAGCGAATCGAGGCATCTCTCCTCTGTGACGTAGAGTTACCATCGAGCAGGGCGGTGGCACGGTCCCTGGCAAGCAATGAAATTGCCGGGGGACACCGGCCACGCGGTACGTCCATCCATCCGTTAAGACTTGACAAGGCAGTAGCCCCCCGTCCCGAAGCATTGAAGGAAAGGATCCCGTTTCCCTCAGATATTGCCTTCTGCTCTATTTATGATATAACACATTCAAATTCATGAATATTAAAGGCGCTATGGACAAGGTGTGTGTTATTTCTTGGCGCCGACCACGCCGGTCGCGGCCGGACAATTGAGAGTGGGGCACGGGCCGGGAGAGGGGACCGGATTCGGCTTTACGCCCGGCGTTGGCGGTCCGGTGCTTTGACTTTCGGTCTATTAGAACGCAAGAGGATGAACCTCAGATCCATATCCAGGAGATAACATGAGTGCATATCGGCAAATACTGGTAGCCGGTTCGCCGGTGGGGTTGCAAGGCTTGGATGACGTGCTGGAAGCCCTCCGCGCCGAGGGACGGCAGCCGGGCGAGGAAGGGTTGGGACTGGAGATCGTCAAACGCCTGAGCAAAGAAAATTACATCCCGCGCAGCGCGCAGGCGGACTTCGCCGTCGCGTTAGAAAGGGAGTATGCCGCATACGTGGCCCGGGGCGAAAGTGGTGCACCGACACGCAAGGCGAGCTATGGCACCTGGCGTGGGCGGCCTCGAGAGACCATCCCCTGGTTTCCGACCGTCAACGAGGATCTCTGTGATGGTTGCGGTCGCTGCCTTGATCTCTGCGGTCAGAAGGCGCTGGCGCCCACCGACAACGGCAAGGTGTGGGTCGCAGATCCCTTCGCCTGCGTGGTAGGCTGCAGCTCCTGCGCCAATATCTGCAAGCCCAAAGCGATTACCTTCCCCCCACGCTCGATGCTGGATGCGTACAAACCGCGGTGAATAAGAAAGCGTCACATGAAGAGTCCCCTTGCGCGACGCAGGTGTGCTCAGCGATGCCTGTCGTCACACCCTGGCAAATCGGCGTCGTTATCCTGCTCGCCGGGGACCTCTGGCTGAAGGGCCGTCCGACAACCACGGAGACGGAAGCGGCTTCCTCACCGGCGCTGGCGACGCCGACCGGAGAAGGGGCTGCCGCGGCGCCGGAGAGCGTGGTTGTGGGGCCGGCTACCGCAGAAGCGCCCGTGTCAACATCCGCGCCGGAGGATCTCGAGCCGCGTCCGGGCGAATCGCCGGAAGCGCACCTCGACCGCCTGCTGGAGGAAGGTCAACCCATTTTTGCCTTCTTCCATTCGAACACCTGCTATCAATGCATTGAGATGGATAAAAGCGTGCAGGAGGTTTACCCGGACTTTGCCGGGCAAGTGGCCCTGGTGGACGTGAACGTCTACGATGAGGCTAATGGCCCGTTATTACAACGCGCCGAGATTCGCGTCATTCCTACGCTCATTTTCATTGACCGAACCGGACAGGGCACGGGCGCCACCGGGGTGATGCCAGCCGAGCAGTTACAAGAGGCGCTGACGTCGTTAGCCGCCGGGGGGACGCCATGAACTTCGATCCAACTGTGCTGCAGAATGCCTCGTTGTTGGCCTTCGTGCTCACCTTCTTGGGGGGGATCGTGACCAGCATCGGGCCGTGCAACGTGGCGATGATCCCCACTCATCATCGGGTACGTGGCTGGCGGACGGGAACAACTCACACAGCGGCGAGCTTTTGTCCTCTCGCTGACCTTTGCCGTGGGCCTGGCGCTGACCTTTATGGGGCTGGGCTTGGTCGCCGCGCTGGTGGGTGGACTGTTCGGCGGCGCGACGCGCGTGTGGTACTATGTCGTCGCGGCGGTGTGCCTGCTCATCGGAGTCCAGATCCTGGCGGGCTTCGAGCTGCCGGCGCTCCCCGGCGTGGGACGACTGCGCGAGCGTATCACGTTGCGTGGACTCCCCGGTGCACTGAGCCTTGGGCTGGTCTCTGGACTGGTCGCCTCGCAGTGCGCTACTCCTGTACTGGCGGCGGTCCTCACCTATGTGATGGCACAGCAGGGCGCGCTGGTCTACGGCGCGGTGCTACTCTTCGTCTACGCCTTGGGGCGCGGCGTCCCCGTCGTGCTCGCCGGCACCTTCACCGGCGTCCTGAAGCAGTTCAACGCGCTGGCGCGTTGGACGCCCGTGTTGGAAAAGGTCAGCGGGGTGATTGTGCTGGGCGTGGGGCTCTACTTTTTGTGGATTGCCTAGGCAACGACATGCGTTCCAGGAGGACTCATGAACATCCTTTACATCTCCGGTAGCCCAAGGAAAAGCAGCAACACCGATTACCTGTTGGAATATATGCGCCACCGGACGCAGGGCGAGATGGTCAAACTGGTGGAGTATACCATTGCCCCCTGCCGGGCTTGTTGGGCCTGTCTGAAAACGGATGCCTGTGTGCTTGAAGACGACATGGAAGCCGTTCTCATCCCCAAGCTTCTGGCGGCGGATGCCTTGGTCGTAGGGAGCCCGGTCTTCTTTAATAACGTCACCGCCCAAGTAAAAGCTTTTATCGACCGAACCTGGCCCCTCAGGGGCGCACTGACCAACAAAATCGGCGCAGCCGTCGTCGTGGGGCGCAAATACGGAGCGGAGAGCGCCATCACAGCGATGAACGCCTTCTTTCTAAAACACGAAATGCTAATCGCTAACCGGGGTGTTTCTGGCCTGGCGTTTCGATCAGGAGAGATCCGACACGACACGGAAGCGCTGGAATCCGCCGCCAAATTAGCGGACCGACTCCTGGAACTCGGCTCTTTACTTGAAGTCAAAGGATAGCTGAATATGAAGAAGTCCGGTCTGTTGCCCGTAGGATTATCTGCCCTACTCTGCGTTTTATGGATAGCGTGCAGCTCCCCACCCGCATCCAGAGAGAGCACGCCCACGTTCACCTCCCTCCCCGCCACACCACTGCCCGGTCGGACAGAAGAGAATACCTATCGGCCCGGCTATGGGCTTTGTGGTGGGCCTTTTCATTTACGCAAGATCAAAAGACAAACCAAAAAGCGATAAGTAACCTACTTGCTCAGTATACTTGGGTAGCCCGCCTGACATTGCTTCCACCCGACGCCCCTTGCGCGGCTAGTCGGCGAAGGCCCCGCGCGCTTTGTGGTTAGCTGGTTAGCGGTGATGTCTTTCCCGCACCCGCCGCGCGCCTGACCCTGGGCGTTGGGTGGCAAGGGGTTTAACTGGATCAAAGCACGGACCGTCGAGAGGAAGCATCAACTTGACAGACATGCGGATGTAGACTAAAATCAACTCAGACTATCAATTCAGGCGATGAGGCTCGCCCTGAACCGTCGTTCTGGCTAATAGCCTCTGCAGAGAAGTGAATTCTCTGGAGAGGCTTTTTCTTTGGGTTGGCAAGAAGATACGCAACAGGAGCAATCACGATGGCATCTCTCAATATTCTCGGTGACAAAAATGGCCTTTTGGGTGAAACCACCCGCCAGCCTGATTTCTTTCCCGATCTAAACCTGGATCAGATCGTGGAGGCCATCGCCAAGCCCAGGCAGGAGTACAACTTGCAGCCCTTTTTCTGGTCCCCCTTGCGTGATACTCAAACCATCCGCTATCGGCAGGAAGTCTTCCAGGACCTGGAAAATGAGCTCATTATGAAGCACATCGAAGTGTTTGCAGATAGCATGCGTGTGGTGCGTCGCTACCTGGCATTGATGGAAAAACTTAACTTTGACTACCACAAAAAGGGATGGTTTCTGGAGGCGGCCCTGGTTTACTGTGACGCTGTTACAATCCTGGCCCGTCATCTAGTTGATACCCCTCTGAGATCGCGTGGCCTCTCAGCATTTCAGGAATACCTGCAACGCTACATCCAGTCACCGGCGTTTCAGTCCTTGTCCGCTGATGGGCAGCAGGCCAAGCGGGCTCTAGGAGAGATCAAGTACTGTGTCATCATCGAGAGCGGTAAGTTCAAGGTCAAGCAGTATGAGGGAGAGGCAGAATATACCCGGGAAGTAGAGAAAACCTTTGAGAAGTTCAAGCAAAGCGAGGCCGAGAATTATCTGGTGAGTTTACCGGAAAGAAGTGGAATGAGTCACATCGAGGCCAAGAGCCTCGAGTTCGTCGCCAGGTTATACCCCGAGCCCTTCGCCGCGCTGGATCAATTTTGCACGAAACACGTCCAGTTTCTCGACGGCGCTATCCGAGCCTTCGATCGCGAAATCCAATTCTACGTGGCCTATCTGGACTTCATAGCCGATCTCAAACGCCGGGGGCTACCCTTCTGTTATCCTGAAGTCAGCGCCAAGAGCAAAGAGATATATGTACGCGATGGTTTCGATCTGGCCCTGGCTCACACCCGGCGTTACGATAAGGAGGCCCTCGTGCTCAACGACTTCTTCCTAAAGGGCCCGGAGCGCATCCTTGTCGTCACGGGGCCCAATCAGGGGGGTAAGACGACGTTCGCCCGCATGTTTGGGCAGATACACTATCTGGCTAGCCTTGGCTGCCCTATTCCGGGACGGCAGGCACGTCTCTTCCTGTTTGACCACATCTTTACCCATTTTGAGAGAGAAGAGGACATCCGCAACTTGCGGGGGAAACTGGAGGACGACCTGGCCCGCATTCGCGACGCGCTCATCCATGCTACCGCTGACAGCATCTTTATCCTGAACGAGATTTTCTCCTCCACCACCATTCAGGACGCGTTCTTCTTGAGCAAGGAAATTATGACCCAGCTGATGGATTCGGACGTTCTGGGTGTCTGGGTGACTTTTCTGGACGAGCTGGCTTCGCTGAACGAGAAAACGGTCAGCATGGTGGCGTTGGTTGACCCCGATGATCCTGCCAGGCGCACCTTCAAGATCGTGCGAAAGCCTGCCGACGGGTTAGCCTATGCCCTCTCGCTGGCCCGAAAGCACCGCCTGACTTATGGGCAAATCAAGGAGCGGCTCTTATGATGAAAGTCTTCTTACTGTACCCCGGTCGGGATTTTGAGCCATCACGGTCATTGCCACCCAACGCGGAGGATTTGACGCAAGATCTGGCCTTAAACATCTTGTTCGAGGCCATGGCTCAGGGAGATGATTTCTTGTTTCAGGTCGCCCGTCAGGTTGTGCTATTGCCTCTGGACGAAATGGATACTATCGTTTACCGTCAGGAGATCCTGAGAGACTGTCTGAAGTACCCTGATGTTATCAGGCAGATTTACCAAATCCCGCTGGAATTCCTGGAGCGCAAGCGCAGAAGGTGGTTGTGGATCTCACCGAGCCGTTCCAGCCCCAGTTTAATCCTGAGCAGTGCTCGAGAATTGCTGGAAGCCTCCCTCGACTTGCTGCGTCGGTTGCGGCAGATTGCTGACCAGCACAGCGAGGCGTTTGCTTCGCCGGGGTTTCAGCGGTTCTTCACGATGATTCAACAGGAACTGGACGACGAATATCTGGACGTCGGGAGCGTATCATGTTAGGGACAACTCCTGGAAAGCTGAGGCGGGCCACTGC
>JBNGCW010000017.1:52397-83117 GCA_049975525.1 Anaerolineae bacterium | reverse complement strand
CTCCCTTTGCTACCCATCCCCCGCTCTCGCGGTTTCGGGTAAACGGGTCGCACGAGGCGCCTGTTGGGCGGCTGATCGATTGGAACTGCGACCCGGCCGCACGTCGCTAAATGTTTTCTCTACCGCTGTTATGGCTATTGGAGAGGCAAATATATACTCACGGCAACAAGACCTGTAATAGCCAAGAC
This sequence comes from Anaerolineae bacterium, assembly GCA_049975525.1. GTDB lineage: Bacteria > Chloroflexota > Anaerolineae > B4-G1 > SLSP01 > G713. The sequence continues at coordinate 82,929 of JBNGCW010000017.1, read as the reverse complement.
GGCCAACAACGAGAGAACTGTCCAAATCCAAGGAGAGTCCTCGCGCGCCAGTGGAGCTTCAGAGACAGGGAACCGACGGGCAAATGACCATAACAGCCAGATTGTTATCGGCAAAGTGATGGCACCGACTATCACCAGAGGCCAGGTAATATCCCGCAGCGAAGGAACAATAATGAATAGTGTGCCAACCGTGTTGTAGCACGCGTGAGCAATCATGGCGGCATAGAGCGAGTTGCTTCGGTGAACCAATAGGCCCAACACGAAGCCCCAAAAAGTCAGAGGAACAAAGGCTGCCAACTGAAAGTGGAATGAGGCGAACAGAAGACCGCACAACACCAACCCCAGCGTTGTCCCACGCCGCAACCACGCTCTCAGCACAAAGCCTCGGAATACAGGCTCTTCGCTGACAGGGGCTAGGACGATAAGAACGAATGCATAAATCACGCTCTCGACCAGTCCTGTGGGATAGGTAATCTGAGGATTGGGGCCAATGAGTGCCAAACCCTGCTCGATGAGCGAGGCCATTCCCGCCACGACTGGCCAACAAGCCAGGCCGATCAACATACTCCACACCGCAATGCGTCCATCAACAGGATTGAGCCGCAAGGTTGTTCGAACAGGCAAGCGGCGGATTGCGATCCAAAGCAGGGCAGGCACGATGACAAACGCTTGAGCAAATATCAGCGTCCCCGCAAGGCCAAAGACCATGCCCATGGCGCTGCCAATCAATACCAGGATTGATACGACAGCTACCAACAGGTTGGCCTCCCATGTTAGGGGATAACGAAGGTTAGATTTTTCTGATTGCATTATTGTCATCCTTTCTGTGACGAGCCGCCCAACGGTGGGGTTCAGCCGCCAGGCGGGTTTGCAGTGTGCCGCTCTGGTCAGAACCACCTCCAATAACGAAACCGGTATCGGAATCGAGCCGCGATAGCCTGGTCGGCTGCAACCCGTGTTGGGCCGCATAGTCTTAGAACTCAAAGCATATCTCTTGCTTTCAGTACCTCTAGATATCTATCAGCCAATCGTCACTGCTTCCTGAACCTTGAACCTGTTCATTGCCGCTTTGACCAACCCAATCAATAGCAGCAGAACAATCGGAACGCCCATGATGTACTTGCCCGTCGTAGAGATTGTAGACAGCCAAGCCACGACCGTGGGCCGAGCCGGATAGACCAAGATCATAGTCATGATCCAGATGTTTTCCAGCACATCGAAGAATCCCCCAAGAATCGGAACCAAATTCAGTCTTTGCATTCTGCTATCGGGCTTGAAGCCACGCTGGAACAACCACGAAATGGACAAACAGAACATTGATGTATAGAGGGTGATTAGGATAAAGTCCCCCAAATGAATCCAGATCATCTGGATACGACCAGTGTCGCCGTAGGAAGCCACTGCCGAAAATGCTTGTTCTGGTGTATAGGCAAATCGCCCGTCTAAACTCATGTTAATCAAGGCGGGGTCAGCAAGAGGTAGGTTGGCTAGCAGCACAAATGCTGCGATGATAGATAGGATCAGCCAACCTTTAGCCCAATTACGGAAGCGGCCCGAAATCCTCGATAGCATGTTCTTCTGCCTTACAAATAGCCTGGGAGAGAAATCCCTTTCTCTTGAGGAAGGCTGTATTTCTCTCGGACGAGAGCGGCCCAACTAGTAATTAGCTTGCTTATCCTCCACCCAAGATACTTATGGGTGTCTTAGCTGGAACTATCCCGACCTAATCTCTTGATTGGCATCTTAGCTTGACATTAACCCAAATAAGCCTCCTCTATGTCCCCTTAACTGGAAATTAAACCAACTAAAGGATTGCGCTACCCCAAAGAATCAGGTAGAATATATGTAATCGATCCTGCGGCGAATGATCGATTACAGTATACAATAATTTGCAGGGATCTGCAAGAATCAGGGACATCCATTTCCTATGAAACTGTTAGATCGGGTGCGTGAGGCGCTGCGTGTCCAACAATATTCGCTTCATCTGGTGCCCTTCCTGCAAGAGCACCTGCAACACGTCAAATATCTCCGTGTTCACGTTGAAGAATGAGCGCCCCTCGGGATCGATCCGCGTCAGAATCTTCAGCATCTCCTGGGTACCTGGCCGACAGGGCGTGCACTGCCCGCCCACGACTCGTTGGCCAACGTCTCCACGTTGTTGATGACCATCGGCTTGCCCCACAGCCCCTGGGTGGCAGGAGAGGTACTTCTCGTCGCCGGGGGCGTTGCGGGCGAACAGCCACTTACGCGCCGTAGGGAAGCCCGCGCAGCCCCGAGGTCTCGATCTCCTCGAGCGCCTGTTCCGGCGTCAGCGCCGTGAGCACCCGGCCCAGGGCCGCGCAGCCGGCGGAAACACCAGGATCGGCAGGTGTTGCCAAAGCTTTCTATTTTTTATCAGGGGCTCCTATGGAGTTGTGGCGCGTTCCGCCAGGGCCATGGCGCCAAGGACACCGGCCCGTCCGCCGAGCGCCGGTGGGACGATGTAGCTTTCGATTTCCTCAAGGATGGCGGGCGCTTGAATGTACCCGTTGAGCAGTCTCTGCACCTCCTCGCGGATCATGGGGAAGAGCTGCTGTTGTTGCATGATGCCGCCGCCCAGGATGATGCGCTGCGGTGAAAGCGTCGTGATGTAGTTGACCAGGCCCAGGGCGATGTAGTGGGCCTCCAGGGGCCAGGCCGGATGGTCCCGCGGCAGGGCCTCGCCGGGCCGTCCCCAGCGCGCCTCAACGGCGGGTCCGTTGGCCAGTCCCTCAAAGCAATCACCGTGGAAAGGGCAGCCGCCGGCGTAGGGATCCCGTTCGCGGTCGTGGGGGATGCGAATGTGGCCCATCTCCGGGTGGACGAGGCCGTGCATCAGCGTGCCCCCCACCATGCCGCCGCCACCGATGCCGGTGCCGATGGTGAGATAGATAAAGGTATCCAGGCCCTGCGCCGCGCCCCAGCAGAACTCGCCCAGCGCCGCGCCGTTGACGTCGGTGTCGAAGGCCGCAGGCACGTTCAGCGCCTCGACCAGAGGACCCAAGACGTCGGTATCGGCCCAGCCCGGCTTGGGCGTCGAGGTGATCCAGCCGTAGGTAGGTGAGTGGGGATCGGGATCCACTGGCCCGAAAGAGGCGATGCCCAGCGCTTCCGGTGGGACCCCCAGCTGCTCCTGCTGTTCTCTGAAGAAGGCGATAGTCCGCGCCAGCGTCTCCTCCGGCGTCGTGGTGGGAAAGCGGGTTTCCGCGCGGATATCGTCGGGGCCGCTACCCACAGCGCAGACGAACTTGGTGCCTCCAGCCTCCAGGCCGGCGTATAAGGTCATGCTCTTTACCTCCCTAAGATGGCAATGCGGCAAAGCAACAACACGACGAGTCTGGTGAAACTGCGGGTCACCGTTTAATGTACCATTGAACGGGTGCTTTGCAAGGGAATGACCGCTACGCTCCGGGTTCGGGATGACAAGCGTGGTCTGCTGAACGACCGCCTCATCGGTCGCGTGCGGGTTTAGCGTCATCCCAAGGAGCCTGTCCCGCGTAAGTCCCAAGCGCCGCGGGGAAACAGAGGGACCTGGCGACGGTAGCTTGTCCTCATCCTAAAACCAGATACGATATAAGAGTAACCCATATCAAACATCCAGTATCCGGTATCGAGGTGTCCCATGCGCGCATTAACCCAGGCTGCCTATCCTTTCCAACCTGTGCCTTTTACCCGGGTGAGCATCGACGACGGCTTCTGGCGCCCGCGCCTGGAGACGAACCGCCGGGTGACGTTACCCTTCGCGCTCAAAAAGTTGGAGCAGACGGGACGCATCGCCAACTTCGCCCGCGCGGGTAGTTTGGAACCCGGCCCGCATCAGGGCCGCCGCTACAATGACTCTGACGTCTTCAAGGTGCTGGAGGGTGCCGCCGACACCCTCCAGCTGCAGCCCGACCCGGCGCTGGACACTCACCTCGACGCTCTCATCGCCAAAATCGCCGCCGCGCAGGAGGACGACGGCTACCTTTACACCGCCCGCACCATCGACCCGGCCCATCCGCCCGAGCCGGCGGGGCCGGCGCGCTGGTCGTTCCTGGAGCAGAGCCACGAACTCTACAACGTTGGTCATCTCTACGAGGCAGCAGCCGCCCACTATCAGGCGACGGGCAAGCGCACCCTGCTGGACGTGGCACTCAAGAACGCCGCTCTCCTCACCCGCGTCTTCGGCCCGGAGGGACGCCACGACCCGCCCGGTCACCAGGAGATCGAGATCGGACTGGTGAAGCTCTACCGGATCACCGGAGACGGGCGTTACCTGCAGCTGGCGAAGTTCTTCCTGGACGCGCGGGGCCGCGCCCACGGGCGCTCGCTCTACGGGCCGTACAGCCAGGATCATGCACCGGTGGTGGAGCAGCGGGAGGCGGTGGGGCATGCCGTGCGTGCCCTCTACATGTACACCGCCATGGCCGACATCGCTGCGCTGACGGGTGACGCGGGCTACGTGCGGGCCATCGACGGGCTCTGGGAGGACGTGGTGCGCCGCAAGCTCTACCTCACCGGCGGCGTGGGCGCGCGGCACGAGGGCGAGGCTTTCGGCGACGCCTACGAGCTGCCCAACCGCACCGCCTACGCCGAGACCTGCGCCGCCATCGCCAACGTCTTCTGGAACTACCGACTCTTCCTGCTCCACGGCGACGCCCGATACATCGACGTGCTGGAGCGCACGCTCTACAACGGGCTGCTGGCGGGCGTCTCCTTGGACGGTGAGCGTTTCTTCTACCCTAACCCCCTGGCGTCCGACGGCGAGTTTGCGTTCAACGCGGGACGCGCCGCCACGCGCCAACCGTGGTTCGACTGCGCCTGTTGCCCAACGAACCTGGTGCGCTTCCTGCCCTCGCTTTCCGGCTACGTCTACGCGCAGCGCGAAGACGCGCTCTACGTCAACCTCTTCGTCGGCGGCGAAGCTCGTCTGCGGGTACGCGAGATGCCTCTCCGACTCTGGCAGACCACACGCTACCCCTGGGATGGCGCGGTGACGTTCTTCGTCGAACCCGAAGCCCCCCTCACCTTTACTTTGTACCTGCGGATCCCCGGCTGGGCGCGCGGTCAGCCGGTGCCTGGCGACCTCTACCGCTACCTGGAGGCTGAGGCACTGCCCGTCTCGCTGGCGGTCAACGGAGAGCCGTGGCCCGTGGAGACCGAGCGCGGCTTTGTCCCTCTCCGACGGAGATGGCGACGGGGCGACGTGGTGGAGCTGACGCTGCCCCTGCCCGTGCGGCGCGTCGTTGCTCATCTCCGGGTGGCGGCGGATCGCGGCAAGGTGGCTCTGGAGCGCGGCCCGCTGGTCTACTGCGTCGAAGGGGTCGATCACGCGGCCTCGGTCTTCGACCTGGTGGTGCCGGACGGCGCGCCGTTGCGGGCCGAACGCCGCGAGGGTCTGTTGAGCGGTGTCACCGTTTTGCGCGGCCCTGTTCAGACGACGGCGGGCGCGACGGCGGAGCTCACGGCAGTTCCCTACTACGCCTGGTCGCACCGGGGCGTGGGGGAAATGACGGTCTGGCTGAGACACTGAATGCACCTCTGGTCAGAGAGACAAAAGGCACGGAGAAAATAACCGCAAACCAAAAAGGCCTAAAAGGAAGGAGGAGGACACATGAAACCCTTTCGCAAGCACGTCGCGCTCTCCATCGACGGCGGAGGCATCAAAGGCGTGATGGTCACCCGCGCCTTGGAGATCCTGGAGGAGCATCTAGGGCAAGCGTCCCACGAGACCTTTAGGCTCCTGGCGGGCACGTCCACCGGTTCCATCATCTCCGCCGGTATCGCAGCCGGCCTCTCCGCCGAGGCGTTACACGCGCTCTACCTCGAGCTGGGGGCGACGATCTTCCCCCGCACCTGGCGCAGCGTGCTCTGGCCCCTGACGCGCTATCGCTACGAGAGTGAACCCCTGGCGGCCGCCCTGCGCACGTACATCGGGGATCAGGCGATGAGCGACTTCTGGTCGACGGAGCCGCCCACGGACGTGGTCATCACGGCCTTCGACCTGGTGGAGAACCGTACGCGCTTCATCAAGCCGTGGAAACCGGAGTACGCGACGTGGACGGTGGTGCAGGCGGTCTTGGCCTCTAGCACCGTCCCCACCTACTTCCCCGTTGTCAAAGGCCGCTACGTCGATGGCGGTGTGGGCGCCTATTCCAACCCCTGCTACCTGGCGGCCTACGAGATCCGTTTCTGTCTGACGTGGGATCCGGCGGAGACCACGCTCATCAGCCTGGGTACCGGACGCGATCCCGGCGGATTGGCACCCGGAGAGGCCAACAACTTGTGGACGTGGCAGTGGCTGAAGCCTATCCTGGGCGCGTTCCTGCGCAGTGCCGACGACCAGCAGGTCCATCTGGTGGACACCTTCTTCGAGCAGCTGGATTTCCGCCGCTTCCAGGTCGATCTGCGCGAGCCCATCGCTATGGACGATCCCTCGAAGATCCCGGTGCTCACCGCCTACGGTGAGGAGCTGGGGCATAAGATCCTCAACGATCAGGTGGACGAGGCCATGTCTGTTCAGGCGGCGCGTCCCCTCAAGGGGTCACCGTGAACGGACGGGGGGCGTCGCTTCCGGTGTAAGGCACTACCGGCAACGCTTCATCCTTTGAACAGGGCGGGCAACAGGCTTCAGTATCGGTTGGATAACGATGAGGTTAACGTCGTGGGGATTCGCGGTGGCCACAAGCGCTCAGGCGATGATCTGCGGACGCCCATTGTAGTCGATTACCTGCACCTCAACACCGTAGGTCGCCCGCAGATGATAAGGCGTCAGCGTTTCGTGGACGGAGCCCTGGGCTTCGATCCACCCTCGTCGCAGCAACACCACGTGATCGGCCACTGCGGCGGCTTCGTTGGGATCGTGGGTGGTGAAGAGCACCGTCTTGCCCTCCCCGCGCAGCCGGCGCATGACGTCCAGCAGGCGACGGCGGTTGCTCAAGTCCAGGTGGGACGTGGGCTCGTCCAGCAGCAGAATCTGCGGCTCCTGGGCCAGCGCCCGGGCCACCGTCGCCAGCCGACGTTCGCCGCCGCTGAGCGCCTGGATGGAACGGTGTTGCAACGGCAGCAGGCCTACGCTGGCGAGGGCGCGGCGCGCCACCCGCACGTCCTCCTCCGTGGGGGTCTCCAATAACCGCAGGCGCGGCGCTCGCCCCAACAACACGTAGTCCAGCACCGTGAAGTCGAAGGGCACCTGATCCTCTTGCGCCACCAAGCCCACCAGCCGCCCGAACTCCTGACGCGCGTAGGCGCTGCGAGTGCGAGCAGCAACGTGGACCTCCCCCGCCTGAGGTCTCACGAGACCCAGGATCAGGCGGAGCAACGTCGTCTTCCCCGAGCCGTTGGGCCCCAACAGCGCGGTGACGGCCTGTGCCGGAATCTCCAACGAGAAGTCCTCGAAGACGGTGTGCTCCCGTCCGTTGTAGCTGAAACGCACGTGGGAGAAGGCTATGCCAGATTTTACCGCCGCGGCTGTCCGCTCATGCCTCTCCAGCGACGTGGTTACGTTCAACGCAGATCTCCCTGGATTAGAGGTAAAATCTCGTCCTCTACTGTCTCCGCCCTCAGACCGTACAGGCTCTCGTAAAAGCGATGGATCTCCTCCGTCATCTCGACGTCGGTGAAGAGCTCGGGGTGTAGTTGCTTGGCCATCCACGTGACGCCCAGGATCCAGCGCGTGTCCGGCTGATCCCAACTGTAGTAGTCCTTGGGGAAAGCGTAGACGTGCCCCTCTTGAACCGCCGTCAACGGCTGCCAGAGCGGAGCGTCGCGGATGGACTGCGCGGCCTCCTCGACGTTCCCGAAGTAGTTGATGACGAAGACGTGTTCGGGATCCCAAACGGCGATCTGTTCCAGATTGACTACGGTCCAGCCGCCGGCTTCCGATTGCCAGATGGGCGTGGCACCGGCGAACTCCAGCATCCATGTCTGGATCCAGCTCGCCGGAGGCGCCTTGAGCGCCACGTCCTCCCCGCGACCGTCATATTGGAGCACCAGCGCCGTAGGACGCGCCGGCGCCTCTGCCGTCAACCGCTCACGGATGCGCTCCAGGCGCTCGTCGTAGAAGGCGATGATCTCCTCGGCGCGGGCCTCGTCCTGGAAGATCACACCGAGCACGCGGAGGTCGCGTCGGTATTGCTCCGGCGTCTCCAAATCTAAATAGACCACGGGGATGCCCAGAGCTTCGAGCGGCTTGCCCATCTGATCGGCCATAAAGCTCTTGAGGAGCACCAGATCGGGGTCGGCGGCGGCGATCTCCTCGGCCCCCACATCCGGAGCGAAGCGAAGCTTCTCCGCCGCACGGGGCTCAATCAGCGCCACGAAGGCCTGCCGTTGCCCGGCCTCGGTCAGCGCCACCACGCGCGTCTGAGCCTGGGGGAAGAGATAGACGGCGTCGTTCAACATAAAGTTGGCCTTCCCCGCGATGACGATGCGTTGCGGCGGCGTCTCGAAGGTCACCGTGCGGCCCAGAGCGTCCTCCACGGTGAAAGAGGTACGCGCTGTCGGGGCGATGGTGGGCGTCACCGGAATGACCGCACACGCCGAGAGCAGGGCCGTGACGACGATGAAAGCAAGCCAAACACCGACTCGTGATGGGAAGTGCATAGGTTCCTCCAGCAGGCTGTTTTAGTTTTAAATAGAATTGTATCGTTGGTTGCCCCGAAAAAAGGGGCAGCCAAAGAAACATATAGTATCCCTTTCTCACCTGAAAAGCCTTTTTTCAGGTGAGCCATCGTTTAGTCTCCTGAGGTGCGACGCCCTTTCGCTGAAGTTCACGAGCCGGGGACTCCTAAACCATGCTCGGAGAACTTTGTAGCGCAGTTTGTTTCGATCCGTTAAGTGCGTTGCACCTGGACGCTCACAAACCTATTTTTCTGAGGTAAGCAGCGTGGCCTCGCAAAGGTCCAGCCAGTCCAGAATGGCTTCGATCTGCCCGGCGCGGAAACGTCGTACCAGCCAGGTGTAGGGCTCTGCGTCGCGCAGCGCCTCATCCATCTCCTGGCGCGCCAGCCATTCCCGGCAGACCCGTCGTTGGGCCTCCAGCAGGGTGCGCACCGTCTCCGGCCCCGCCCGCCGGGCAAAGTAGAGCTTCGCCAGAAACTCCAGTCGCACGTCCCGACCGTGATCCACAGGCGCTTCGATCCAGGCCTGCAAGGCCTCCTCGCCCGCCGGTGTCAAGGCGAAGACCTTGCGTGGAGGACGAGCCTCCTGCGGCTCCAGCGTGTGCTCCACGTAGCCACGTCGCTCCAATTTATCCAGCAGGGCGTAGAGCTGACTCTGCTTGAGATTCCAGACGATGCCCAGCCCTCGGGATCGGGAGAGTTTGCGGTGCAGCGCGTATCCATGTCTGGGGCGCTCCCGCAGAAATCCCAACAGGCTCCACTCGACGTCCAACGGCGCCGGTCTCATCGGACACATCTCCGTCCCCCCTTAAGACCCGTCGTTATAGACAAACACTGAATACTCATTCTTTGAATAAAAGTATAAACGAGAATGCTGCCTTTGTCAACATCTCTGAGAGCACAAGGGCCCGCATGCCCTTGATCCGACGGGCTTTTGGACTACAATGGAAACCGGTAAGGTGGTTAAGGACCCGCTTTTGAAAACGCGACTCCGCTTTGTATCGTTGGTCAACTGACAGGAGGGATTAAGGAGAGATCATGAACGCAGAAGAAACGTCTGGGAAAGAGCCATCCCCAGAGAGAGAAGTGAAAGCCCAACCCGCAGGGGAAGAAGTCGAGGCGGAAGCTGCCGTCGCTCCGGTGGAGCCGGACGACGAAACCCCGGCGGAGGAGAAGGTGGAGAAGCAACCGCCGGAAGCGGAAGATGCGCAGGTGGAAAAATCTGAACCCTCCGAAGCCTCCGAGGCCAAAATCGAGGCTGAAGCAGGGGAAGCGGCCGCGGCCGAGAAGGAGAAGGACGAAAAGCCAAAGGGGAAAAAGGAAGAAATCGAGGTGCAGGAAAAGGACACCGGAGACGAGGACGAGGTGGCCCTGGAGGCGGCCTACCGGCTGTTGGACGAGGGCCGGACGGCATTGTTGCAGGCGGAGCGTAGCCACGGGCGGGCGTTGTTGCAGGAAGCCTTGACGGCTTTCCGCGACCTCAGCCACGAAGCCGGTCTGGCGGACGCCCACTTCTCTCTGGGCGTGCTCGCCCTGTTGGACGGGGATTACGAAGAGGCGGCGCTGCAATATGCCGAGGCCGAGAGGCGCTACGCCACGCTGGGCCAGGAGGTCGCCTGCGCCGACGCGCTTCATCAGCAGGGGCTGCTGGCGCAGTTGCGGGGCGCTTCTGAGACCGCGCAGCGTTTATACCTGCAGGCCTCCGAGCTGCGGACACGCGCTCAAGCGGCTTAGTCTTCCTTATATCTTCCGGCTAAAGTGCAGCGATGTCACGGGCCGAAAAAGCCGCCGACCTCAATTTGCAACATCTCTACGCCGAGATCCAGCGCGTAGATGCGATGATCCGGCGTGAGGTGCGCCGCTGGCAGCTCGCCGGCCAGAACCCGGCGGACGACTTTCGGGGGCTCTATCTCTCCGACGCCCAGGCAACCGCGCTGGTGAAACGGCCCTTTGGCACCAGCTGGGGGCAGACGGTGCAGCTCCCCTCCGAGGAGGCCCGGCTCTACACCGAGGCCGTCCGCGCAGCGGAAGCGCAGGCGAAACGTTATGTGCAACAGGCCCGTGCAAAAGGGCTCCGCCTCCGCCTGCCTTACCTGGCCTCGGCCTTTGATGTGGATCGGTTCGCCCTGGACACGCTGTTGATCTGCCTGGCGCCCCATCTCGATCTGCGGTATGAGGGCATCTACGGCTATCTGCAGGACGACGTGACGCGCACGGCGCCCACCGTCAATCTGGTACTCGATCTCCTGGCGCCGCCCGGCGCCTCCAGGTTACAACGCTTGGTGTATTTCTCTGAGGACGCCCCGCTCTTCCACTACCGTCTGCTTCAATATGAGGCGCCCGCGAACTCCACACCGACCTCGTTGCTAAGCCAACGTCTCAACGTCGATCCGGCGCTGGTCGCCTGGCTCTTGGGCGGCTATCGTCCGCCGCCGGAATTGCAGGGCAAGCTCACGTGGGGCAGCGCTCCTCATCCTCACGACGCGCTGTTGACGGAGGCGCCGGACATAGGCGCGACGGCGGATGCCGCGCCCCTGGTCATCTTCTACGGTCCCGATCTCCTCGCCCAGCGGGCGGCCGCGCGGCTTCTGGCGGCCCGGTTGGAGCGCCCTCTATTCACACTCGACCTGGGCGCCGTTCTCGAGGATGCGGCTCCGCCAGCCCTGGTGCTGCGTCTGGCGCTGCGGGACGCGCGGCTCAACGGAGCGCTTCTCCACGTCGCCGGCTGGGACGCCTGCCTGAAGGACGGACGGCCACCCAGCGCCTTGTTGGCCGAACTCTACGCGCACCCCGATCCGATCGTCGTCAGCGGTGAAGCACGCTGGCAGATAGGGGGCATGGCGCGTCACCGTCCCCTGCTCTGGCAAGAGTTCCCCCTGCCGGGATACACGCGGCGTTTGAAGCTCTGGGCGCATTTCGTCGGTGAGGAGGGGGCGGAGGACGCCGCCACACTGGAGGCCCTGGCCGGGCAGTTTATGCTGACCACGGCCCAAATTCGGGACGCCGTGGCGACGGCGCGCGATCAGGCCGCCGCGCGCAATGCCCCCCTGAAGGGCTCCGACCTCTTCGCCGCCGCCCGGGCGCATTCCAATCCCCGGCTGGCCCACCTGGCGCACCAGATCACCCCGCGCTACACGTGGGAGGACATCATCTTGCCCCAGGATCGCCTGGAGTTGCTGCGCGAGATCGTCGTCACCGTGCGGCAGCGCCCCAAGGTGCTGGAGACCTGGGGGGTGGGCCGGAAGCTCGCCGCCGGTCACGGCATCACCATCCTCTTCGCCGGCCCCCCGGGCACCGGCAAGACCATGGCGGCCGAGGTCATCGCCGCCGAGTTGGGCCTGGACCTCTACAAAATCGACCTTTCTACCATCATCAGCAAGTACATCGGCGAGACGGAAAAGAACCTGGAGCGCATCTTCAACGAAGCGCAACGCAGCAACGCCATCCTCTTCTTCGACGAAGCCGACGCGATCTTCGGCAAGCGCTCCGAGGTGAAGGATGCCCACGACCGCTACGCCAACATCGAGGTCAGCTATCTGCTTCAGCGCATGGAAAGCTACGACGGCGTGACCATTCTGGCGACCAATCTGCGCGCCAATCTGGACGAGGCCTTCACCCGAAGGTTACAGTTCGCCGTCGATTTCCCCTTCCCCCAGGAGGCCGATCGACGGCGCATCTGGGCGACGCTCTTTCCGCCGGAGGTGCCCCACGACGACGATCTCGATTTTGGGCTGTTGGCCCGACGCTTCAAGCTGGCCGGCGGTAACATCCGCAACATCATCGTCGCCGCCGCCTATCTGGCCGCGGCCGACGAGCGCCCGGTGAGTATGCAACACCTCCTACACGCTACCCGCCGGGAGCTCCAGAAGATAGGGCGTTTGGTCAACGAGGAGGATTTGCAGCTCTCGAGGTGATGAGATGACACGATGGACGTTGGGAGGGTTGACCCTACTGGTAATAGGGTTGGCGATGGGGGGACTTTTCTTCGCCCTGGGACCTTACCTGGATCGGCGTGTCACGCCCGGCGTTTGGCTTCAAGAGACGCACCTCGGTGGACTGACACCGGAGGAGGCTGCCCCTTACGTGCGGACGGCGCTGCCCTTGGACGAGCCGTTGGTGGTGTTGGTGGGGCCTGAGGGGGAACGATGGACCTTCACCCCCCGCGAACTGGGCGTCGAGGTGCAGGTCGCGGCGACGCTGGCCCAGGCGTACCGTCCGGGTCACACGCGATCCGGTTTCCAGGGTGTGATGGAACGCCTGCAGCTGATGCGGGAGGGGACCCGCGTCGCTCCGGTGCTCGTCTGGGCACGGCGGACTGCCCGGGCCCGCGTGGAGACGCTGGCCGCGCGATTGGACGTGATCCCCGTGGATGCCCGTGTGAAGGTGGAGGGGTTGACGGTCCGCGTGGAGCCCGGCCGGATGGGGCGGCGTGTGAATGTCACGCAGACGCTGGCCGCCCTGGAGCCGGCCTTGCACACTCTCAAGCCTGTGGAGCTCGTGTTAAGCGTGGAGACGTTGGAGCCGGAGATCACCGACGCCGAGGCCGCCCGGGCTGTGGACGTGGCGCAGTCCGTACTGGTCGAACCGTTGCAGCTGCTGTTGATGCATCCCCGCGAGAATGACCCCGGCCCGTGGACGCTGCCGCCCGAGCGGCTGGCGCAGATGTTGGAGTTGCACATCCACGCAGGGAAAGTGGCAGTGGGGTTGAACGAAGCGGAGCTGGAAGCGTTCCTCCAGCCTCTGGCTACGGCGCTGCACCGCGAGCCTCAAAACGCGCGCTTCGACTTCGATCCCACCACCGGAACGTGGACCCCTATTGAGGAGGGGACGGTAGGCCGCGTCCTGGACATACCCGCCTCCATCGCGCGGATCAACGAGCTGCTGCAGACGGGACAACATCACGTCCCCCTGGTGATGAAAGTGATCGAGCCTACCTATCCCGTCACGGTGACGGCGCAGGAGCTGGGCATTGTGGAGCAGCTGGCGGTGGGGGAATCTTATTTCGGCGGTTCCTCCACGGCGCGAAGCCACAACATCCGCCTGGGAGCCTCCAAGTTCGACGGGATCATCATCGGGCCGGGCGAGACCTTTTCCTTCAATGAGTACCTCGGTGACGTGACACCGGAGGAGGGCTACGACGAATCCTACGTGATCGTCGGAGATCGCACGATCCCCGGCGTGGGGGGCGGCATCTGTCAGGTAGCGACGACAGCCTTTCGTGCTGCCTACTACGCCGGTTTGGAGATCGTCGAGCGGTGGCCTCATGCGTACCGCGTTGGCTACTACGAGTTGGGCGGCTACGGCCCCGGCTTCGACGCTACTATCTACTCGCCGCTGGTGGACCTGCGTTTTGTCAACGACACCGACCACCATCTGTTGATCGAGACGGAGGTGGACAGTGCGCGTTCACGGCTGCGGTTTTTGTTCTATGGCACCTCGGACGGGCGGCGCGTGGAGCAGATTGGCCCCACGTGGGGCGAGCCTCAGCCGCCCGGCCCCCCTATCTACGAATACGACCCTGAGATGCCCGAAGGGACGGTGGAGAAGTTGGAGAGCGCCCACGACGGCTTGCATGCGGTCCTGGAGCGCGTCGTCTACGATGCGGAGGGCAACGTGATGCACGAGGACCGTTTTGTGAGCAACTTCATTCCCTGGCAGGCCCGCTATCGTTTCGGTCCCGGCTACACGCCACCGGAGGGCGTCGAGGTGGTGGGGCTGGAGGAGGCAAGCGGCGAGGAGTGAAACAGAAGGCGCCCTCGCTCCGCCGAAACGAGGGCGCCTTGGAGTGCAGGGGCACGGAGCTCAGGCGGCGGTGGGTTCGCCTTCTTTGACCCAGGCTCGCAGCTCGACGCTGGCCCTTGCGAAGTAGCTGTTGGGCGGGAGATTGCCGGCGGCGTATTCCACCTCTTTGACGCGCACCCGAACCCGCAGCGCCGTCGTCTCCAGGGTGGTCTCCATGCCAGCCTGGATGGGCAAGACTTGCACGTCCTTACCCTTCGAGGCCAGCTTGGCGTGGAGCGCGTCGTCGTTGTAGGCGTACTCGCTGGCCAGGACTGTGGTCACCGTCTTGATGTCGCTCTTATCAAAAAGCCAGGCCTCCAGCGCGGTGACCTTTTTGGGGTCTTCGACGCCGATGCTTTCTGAGATACCGATGCCACATTCGCCCAGGAATTCTCCTTCGCGCTCGATGCTGAAGGAGGGATCGAAGAAATCATCTCCCAGCTCGTAGGTGGCTTTGTAGGAAGAGAGCGGCGGCCCCAGCTCCCCTTCCACGACGCCGGGTTCTTCCTCAACTCGACCGAAGGCGGCGGCGCGCCCTGAGGGCTCTGCTTTCTCCTGCTTCCCTCGGAGTCGGGTGATCAAGAAAAAGGCCGCTCCCACCCCGGCGAGGACCAACAACGTCAGCCCCAGAAGGGCCCAGATGGAGAACTTGCCCTGGGTGGGCGGCGCTTCCTCGCCGCCGACGTCCAGGGTGAGGCCCCTTTCCTCGGCGATTTTGGTGGCCAGGCGATGCATGGGGGTTCCCTCCTGGACAAACTCCAGCTGCAGTACTCCTTCTAACGTCGCCTTCAGTGCTTCCGGATCGTTGACCCAGGGATTGGCATAGCGCCCCTTCAAGTCCAGCCCCAGTTTCCGGCGGGCGGCGTCCCAATCCCGATCCAGCGCGTAGTCCTCGGCCACGGCCTCGAAGTAATATATCTGGAAGTCGGAGCGCAGGTGACCCGGTGAAGCGTTTTCCCATCGGACCGGCACGATAAGCCAGGCGAAGATCAGCCCGAGGACAAGGCCGATGATGGCACCTCCGATGAGACGGATTAAGTCTTTGCGCTCATCTAGAAACCTCAGAATGGTGAGCATAGCAGTCCCCCCTTGCCGTTGAATGTGGGTAAAATTTAATCAAAGATTACCATAGTTTTTATGGCTTGGCAAGTTGTTTGTTTTCCGTGCGGACACGGTCCCCGGCTTTGAGTTTTCTGGCCCTCTGCAGGAGACCGCTCTGGGCTTTCTCGAGGGTTGCTGGCGGTGTTGTCAAAATCCCGTTCTGACTTACACTGGAGGTGTGCGAAAGTGCACGGTTGACCGTGCGCGAAAGAGAGGTGCCGGTGAGGAAGTCGCCAGAAGTACCGGGGAGTCGAGAAACATACGCAGCCTTTGTGCGGGAGCGGGTCCGGCAGTACTTTGTCGCCGGAGAGGATAACTGCGCTATGACAGCGCTAAAGATTCTATCAGAACACTTCGCTCTCCCGCTGGATGCGCAGGTGGTGGCGGCGGGTTGGTATGTGCCGGGCGCCGGTGGCGTCGGCGAGGTCTGCGGCCTGGTGATGGGGGTGCTGATGTTTCTCGGCGTCTGGGCCGATCGGCACTATGCGCGTCGTGAAATCCCGAAGCCGCTGGTGCAACGCACGGTAGCGCGGGTGCATCACCGCTTCGGCAGTCTCTGTTGCCGCGACCTGCAACGCGAAGAAGGTTGCGGTTCCCTGGCCGTGGCGCTGTTCTTGGATCTGCTTCCTTTCCTCGATGAGGCGCTGGGGGCATCGCAGACGGCCGGCGCCGAAAGCGGGGGCATGTAGGACCACGCAAGGGACGATCTCAGCTGTCGGCTTAGCTATCTTGTCAAGGAGGTCACTATGACGTTATCTGAATTAGTGCGTAAGAATCGGAGTTACCGTCGCTTTGACGCCACCGTACCCGTGACGTTAGAGACACTGCGGGCGTTGGTCGATCTGGCGCGGCTTTCAGCCTCGGCGGCCAACCGTCAGCCGCTCAAGTTCGTGCTCTCCGCCGATGCGCAGCGCAACGCACAGATCTTCCCCTGTCTTGCGTGGGCCGGGTATCTGAAGGACTGGAAGGGGCCGGCGGAAGGGGAGCGCCCCACGGCCTACATCGTCATCGTGGGGGATAGGGAGATCAGCCGGGACTTCGGGGTCGATCACGGCATCGCGGCGCAGAGCATCATGCTGGGCGCCGCCGAACGTGGCCTGGGCGGCTGCATGATCGGCTCCATCGACCGACCGAGGCTGCGAGGGGTGTTGGGGCTCCCCGAGCGTTACGAGATTCTGCTGGTGTTGGCGCTGGGCAAGCCTGCCGAGACCGTGGTGATTGATGCGGTGGACGAGAGCGGTGACATCAGGTACTGGCGCGACGAGGAGGACGTGCATCATGTCCCCAAGCGTTCGCTGGAGTCCTTGATCCTCGACCTCGAAACTGCGGTATAGGCGGACACAACTTTTCCGTCCTGATCTTCGTAATGGGACGTCTCAATACCCAAGCCAATAAGAGGAGGGTGAGATGAACGCCAAGCAACGGTCCAATTTGGCCATTGGTCTGCTTTTTGTTCTGGTGGGTCTCTTTTTTCTGGTCGCGCAGTTTTGGCCTGAGCTGCACCTGTGGACCGCGTGGCTCGACTGGCCCATCTACGGGGTGGGCCTGGGCGTTTTTCTGCTGTTGTTCGGCCTGCTGGTCGGTGAGGCGGGGATGGCCGTGCCGGCCTGTGTCGTGATGGGAATCAGCGGCATCCTCTACTGGCAAAACCTCAGCGGTGATTGGGCAAGCTGGTCCTACCTGTGGACCCTGATCCCCGGCTTTGTGAGCCTGGGCGAGGTGCTCTCCGGGCTGTTGGGGCCGAGGGTAAGGCGCCGGGAGAAGGTGAAGAGCGGCGCGCAGACGCTTCTGTTCAGCGTGGTGCTGTTCTTCGTCTTCGGCTCCTTCTTCGGGGCGTTCCACCTGGGGCCTTACTGGCCGATCCTGTTGATTGTGCTGGGGGTGTTGCTGTTGCTTCGGGCGCTGTTTCGCGGCCGGCAGACCTCTTCGCAGTAGCGTCAAGGAGGACGAGCATGCGACGCGGTGAACTGTTCTGGGGTGGCTTGCTTATCCTGGTCGGGCTTTTGTTTCTCGCCGGGAACCTCTGGGGGTTCAACGCCGGCGTGTTTTTCTGGCCCCTGGTGTTGATCGCCGTGGGGGTCTGGATTCTGTGGGGCACGTTGCGCGGACCGGACGCCGTGGAAACCGAGAGGCTTTCCTTACCGCTCGAAGGTGAAGACGAGGCGCATCTGCGCCTCACCTACGGCGCCGGACGGCTTTCCGTGACAGGGGACGCGGCAGCAGGGACGCTGCTGGAGGGCCGTTTCACCGGCGGCTTGCGTCACACACGGCGGCGGGTGGACGGACGGACCGAGGTCACGCTGCGCCCGGGGACGGAATTCTGGACGTGGATCCCCGGCTTCCCGGCCTCGCGCGAATGGCAGTTGCGCCTCACGCAGGAGATACCGCTCTCGTTGAGCGTCGAAGTCGGCGCGAGTGACACGCGCCTGGACCTGCGGTCGCTGCAGGTGACGGCGCTCGACGTGGAGACCGGCGCCAGCTCGGTGGAGGTGTGGTTGCCTAAAGCCGCCGGTTACACCCGCGTCGATGTCGATGCCGGGGCGGCCTCGGTCGTCTTCCGTGTGCCGGAGAACGTGGCGGCGCGCATCCACACCGAGGTGGCCTTGAGCGGCGTAGACGTGGATCGAGAGCGTTTCCCCCGCACCGGCAAGGTCTACCTCTCCCCGAACTACGCCACGGCCGAACACCGGGTCGAGATTCACGTCGAGGGCGGAGTGGGATCTTTGACGGTGCAATAGCCCACCTTGCGTCGTTCATACCCCACCCTTGCCAACCCTCGGGCATTTTCGTTGCATCGCTTGCAAGATGGTGTTACAATACCGGCAGGAAATGTGAGACACGCGTTTTCAGCAGCGTTGACGTTAGGAGGCAGAGCGATGAAGGTGTGGACGCGGTGGGTTTCTGTGGTCGGAGTGGCACTACTGGCGGTGGGAGTGGTGTTATGGATACCGGTCTACATGTCACAGCCTGTCGTCCACGCCGCGCAGGTGGAGAAGCTGCAGTATGCGTGGATGCCTGCGGAGACGACCGGCGCGCCGCTCAGCCTCACCGTGAGCGGCCCGCCGACGGCGATGCAGGGCAGCCCGGCCTGGTTCACCGCCACGGTCGCCCCGCCGACGACCACGCTGCCCCTCACCTACACCTGGCAGGCGACGGCACAGCCCTCGCAAACCCACCGGGTAGCCGCACTCCAGGACGTCATCTCTTTCACCTGGGCCGTGACCGGCACGCAGCAGATCACGGTGACCGCCACCAACGCCCTGAGCGCATCGCTGCAGAGCACCTACACCGT
Source organism: Anaerolineae bacterium (assembly GCA_049975525.1). Taxonomy (GTDB): domain Bacteria; phylum Chloroflexota; class Anaerolineae; order B4-G1; family SLSP01; genus G713. Next base: position 64,137 of record JBNGCW010000017.1, on the reverse strand, counting down.
GACGGTCGAGCCGCCACCCCCTCCGCAAGCGCCGCTCAGCCTCACCGTGAGCGGCCCGCCGACGGCGGTGCAGGGCAGCCCGGCCTGGTTCACCGCCACGGTCGCCCCGCCGACGACCACGCTGCCCCTCACCTACACCTGGCAGGCGACGGCACAGCCCTCGCAAACCCACCGGGTAGCCGCACTCCAGGACGTCATCTCTTTCACCTGGGTGGTGACCGGCACGCAGCAGATCACGGTGACCGCCACCAACGCCCTGAGCACATCGCTGCAGAGCGTCCACATCCTCACCGTGGAACAAGCGCCGCCGACCTTCGTTTATCTCCCGCTGGTGCTCAACCAATACCCGGAGCCGATGGCCTGTGAACCTATCCCAGGGCAAGATTACCGGGCTATTTCATTGCTTAAAGAGTGGTCGTTGCCGCCCAATCCTTCGGCGGCGGAAGATCCCGGCTTTAACGTCAATTTGCTGGAGTATCGACCTGTTGCTGCGGCCAAGCAGCTGGTCAATTATGGGGATCCCATGGATCCTAATACCCCCAAGTTTACCTACTTATTCGATCCGCCCACCATCCCCGAATTTAGTGAAGTTTACATGTTGTACCATAACGGCGCCCCGACCTCCAATTATGCGGTTAGTTTTCTGGGCCTGCGTGTTGAGCCGGGTCAAATCATCCACGTCCCCGATCGGCCGGTGGAGATTGATCCTCAGGGCTATAAGGTCCTGGTTCTATATGCCGGTCAGGAGAGTATAACCCTGACTTACACTCGATTCGATGGCCTGAGAGGAGAAAACCCCGAGACCGGAGAGTGGGTAGGGGCCTATGTGGTGCACGTTGACGGTGTCTGCGTAGACCCCTTATTGCGGGCCCTTTACGAGGAGAAAGACGCCGCCGGACGTTACGAGTTGCCGGCGTTAAAAGGCCATCAGCCTTTTGGTCGCGCATGGGGGGATGAGATTCGCATCGCCATCCGTGATACGGGCACGCTGTTGGACCCCCGCTCCAGGTACGACTGGTGGGAGTAAATAGAGGGAGCAGGCAAGCGCCGAGTCATCCTCCGCTCGGCGCTTTTCCTTTCTTCCCCAAGCCGATGTACAATGAAAGAGTACCGATCAGGCTTTCAAGGAGGTGGCATGAAGACCGACGTGGCTCCCGTATCTCAATTCGCTGCTCGTCTTATCGACAACGTCGAGACCGTCATCGTCGGCAAGCGCACGCAGATCGAGCTCTTGACAGTGGCGTTGCTCTGCCAGGGCCACATTCTGCTGGAGGACGTGCCCGGCACCGGCAAGACCATGCTGGCCCGCGCCGTGGCGGCCAGCATGGGCCTGCGCTTCAAGCGCCTGCAGTGCACGCCCGATCTGCTGCCCAACGACATCACCGGCGTCGACGTCTTCAACCAGCAAACCAACGCCTTCGAGTTCCGCCCCGGTCCCGTCTTCGTCAACGTGCTGCTGGCGGACGAGATCAACCGGGCGACGCCGCGCAGCCAGGCCGCGCTGCTGGAGGCCATGCAGGAGCGCCAGGTTACCACCGGCGGGACGACGCGCTCCCTGCCCGCGCCCTTCCTCGTCATGGCGACGCAGAACCCCATCGAGTACGAGGGTACCTTCCCCCTCCCGGAGGCACAACTGGACCGCTTCCTCATGCGCATCTCCCTGGGCTATCCCGCCGAGGACGATGAGATCACCATGCTGCGCAATTTGCGCAAACGACATCCCATCGAGACCGTCGAGCAAGTGGTCGAGGGTGAGCGGTTGTTGGCGCTCCACGACCTCATCACCAACGTACATGTGGACGAGACCCTGGAGCGTTACATCTTGAGCATCGTACGGGCGACGCGCGCACATCCCGACCTGGTGCTGGGTGCCAGCCCACGCGGCTCCCTGGCGCTCTATAAGACGGCGCAGGCGCTGGCAGCCTTGCAGGGACGCGACTACGTCACCCCCGACGACCTCAAGCGGCTGGCGCCGTACACCCTGTCCCATCGACTCATCGTCAAACCGGAAAGCCAACTGCGCGGGCGCACCGCCGGGGCCATCGTCCACGAAATCCTGGAGGATGTTGCTTTGGATCTCGAATCTCGCCACTCGCAACCCGCAACTCGCAGTCCATAATCCAACCATGCCCAATCTGTTGCCTTTTCTGATTGCGCTTTTTCTCATCGCCGCGTGGTTCCGCATCGATTTCTTCTTCAACATCCTGTATCTGCTTTTCACCGTCTACCTGCTTTCGCGGCTGTGGGTTCAGCGCGTGACGGCCAACGTGCAGGTGGAACGCCGCTTCGTCGAGCGCGCCTTTCCCGGCGACGAGGTGCACGTCGAACTGCGCGTCTCCAACACCGGTTGGCTGCCTGCACCCTGGCTGGAAGTGCGCGAATCGCTGCCTGTGCAGCTGGCGTCACCGCCTTTTCATCACGTCGTGCTCAGCCTGGGTCCCCACGAGACCCGGCGCCTGCGCTATCGGCTGCGCTGCCGACGACGCGGGTACTACACCCTCGGCCCGCTGACGGTACGCATCGGCGACGTCTTCGGTGTGCACGAGAGCAGCCGTCGTCCCCTGGAGGACGCGCACCTCATCGTCTACCCGGAGGTCGTGCCGTTGATGGAACTGGGCCTGCCCACGCATGCGCCCTTGCCGGCCATCCGTGCGCCCTCCCCGCTCTTCGAAGACCCGGCTCGCATCATGGGTGTGCGCCACTACCGGGTCGGCGATTCGCCGCGCCGCATCCACTGGTCGGCGACGGCGGCGGTAGGAGAGCTCCTGGTCAAGCAATACGAGCCGGCCATCGCCCGCGATACTCTCATCTGCCTGGATCTGGACAGAGATTCGTACGAGATGCGATACCGTTACACGGCACCGGAACTGGCGATCAAGACGGCGGCGTCCCTGGCCAACCATATTGTCGTACAGGAGGGCTTGCCTGCCGGTCTGGTGACCGCGGCCTGGGACCCGCTGACGGAACAACAGGTGCGCTTCGCACTGCCGCCGCGCAGCGAGCGTTCTCATTTGATGAATATCCTGGAGATCCTGGCCCGCGTGCAGCTGACACAGGAGCCCCTCGATTTCAGCGCGCTGTTGCGTCAGGCCAGCGCCGATCTCGCCTGGGGAACGACGGTTGTCGCCGTCACCGGGCGCGAGAGCGCAGCACTCTTCGACGTGCTGGCCTATCTGCGTCAGGCCGGCTTCGTCGTCGCCCTGGCGTTGATCACGCCGGCAGCGGCCTCGCCGGAGATCGAAGGCCACGCCAGGGTGCTCAAGATCCCCTTGTACCGCGTCTGGTCGGAGGAAGATCTGGAGATGTTGGCATGAAGCGTGAGGAACGCGCGTACGAGGTCCCCGCCTGGCAGCTGCTTCACGAGCACTCGCCGCTGCTTGATCTGTTAATCCGCCCCCTGGTCCTGGCGACCATGGTTGGCTGTGTGGCCTACGCCATTGTCGAATTCCTGGCTTTCTTCATGCCGGTGCCGATGCGTTACTTCGTCACTGCGGCCGTGATCGGAGGCGCGGCGGGATACTACGTCCATCGCTTGACGCGCATGTTCATCCCCAGCGAGGCCGAACGTCGGCGGCTCCGTCTACTCCTGTTGATCCTCGTCTATCCGCCGGTGAAGGCCGCCGGTTATCTGGGGCAACCCTGGAGCGCCGTCGTGGTGGACGTGCAGGGCTGGTTCCTGCGCCCCTACGAGTTCTTCGACGGGCGCAGTCTGACGGCCTTTCTTTTCTTCCTCCTGGCGTGGGTGGTGGTTGCGCAGACGGCGATGGATTTCGGACGCATCGGCTTGCGCACCCAGGATCGAGCGGAGACGCCGCCGCTGTGGTCGCTGAGCGAGCGCTTTTTCGTCGGCGGGGGGATCCTGCTTTTGACGTCGGGCCTGGCGCGGATCGGCGTCGCCGCCCTGCTCAACCTGGCCCGTCCTCCGGTGCCCGGTCTGATCTTCAACGCGCTGCTCTACTTCGCGCTGGGCCTTCTCCTGCTGGGCCAGACGCGCCTGCTGACGTTGTTCAGCCGCTGGCGCGCGCAGCACGTCGAGATTTCCGACGAGCTGACCGAACGTTGGTTGCGCTATACGTTGATCTTTCTGGGCCTGGTCGTGGCGGTGGCTTTTCTGCTGCCCACCGGCTACACGGTGCCGCTGCTCGATCTGGCAGGATGGCTACTTTGGATCTTCTGGTTGATCCTCGGTTTTTTGATCTTCCTTTTCAACTTGCTGCTCTTCCCCTTTACCTGGTTGCTTGCGTTATTTACCAAAGACCCGGTGCAGCTGCCCGAGCTGAGCGCGCCCCAGCAGGCGCCGCCACCTCTGCTGGAAGAAGGCGGAGGGATGCCGCCGTGGCTGCGCGTACTGCGGTCCCTTCTCTTCTGGGGTGTGCTCCTCTGGATCCTCTTCACGCTCATCCGCAACACGCTGCAGGAGCACCCCGAACTGGGCAAGGCTCTGCGTCAGGTGGGTCTCTGGCGCTTGTTGCGACGTTGGATGCAGGCAATCTGGCGGTGGCTGCGCAAGATGGGAGATTCGGTGCAGGAGACATTCCCCCGGCTGGGGTTGAGAGAGCGGTTGCGCAGGGTCGGGCGTCTGCGGGGGAGATTGGGTGCACAACACCCCGGTCCAACCACGCCTCGTGAGCGTGTGCTGCGTGAGTACCTGCACACGCTGGAGCGCGCGGCTGAGGAAGGCCTGCCGCGCCGTCCGCCGCAGACGCCGGAGGAGTATCGGCGCACCCTGGGGCCCGAATTGCCCGAGGTTGAAGACGATGTCTCGTCGCTCACCGCGTCCTTCGTCGAGGCGCGGTACAGCCAACGCGCCTGGGATGCGGGGGCCGCGGACCGTGTGCGTGACGTCGCCCGACGGGTGCGCAGCGCCCTTGAACATCGAGGGGAAGCGCGCGACGAACCTGGGTCGCATAGGTGAACATGGAGGTGAGAAACGGTGTGTGACACGATGATCGCTTTGGGTAACGCCACCGCCGATGGGCACATGATCCTGGCCAAGAACAGTGACCGCGAGCCCAACGAGGCACAGTGGCTGCAGTTTGTACCTCGGGCCGAGCACGCGCCCGGCGCGCGCGTCCGTTGTACCTATATCGACGTGCCGCAGGTGGAGACGACCTATGCTGTGCTCCTCAGCCGTCCCTTCTGGATGTGGGGCTGCGAGATGGGCATCAACGAGCACGGCGTCACCATCGGCAACGAGGCGGTCTTCACCCGCGAGCCTTACGATAAGGAAGGCGGGCTGTTGGGCATGGACCTCATGCGGTTGGCGTTGGAACGCGCGACGACGGCGGAGGCGGCCCTGGACATCATTGTCAATCTGTTAGAGACCTACGGGCAGGGCGGCAACGGCGGCTATCGACATAAGCTTTTCTATCACAACGCTTTCATCCTCGCCGATCCTCACAGCGCCTGGGTGCTGGAGACGGCAGGCCGCTACTGGGCTGCGTTGCGCGTGCGTGAGATCTATGCTATCTCCAACGGCTTGACCATCGGGCGAGAGTGGGACCGCGCCTCGCCGGGGCTCGTGGAGCACGCTGTGGAACAGGGCTGGTGTCGTTCCCGGGACGACTTTCACTTCGCCCGTTGCTACAGCGATCCCCTCTACACGCGGCTGTCGCAGTGCAAGCGCCGTCGGGCGCGGGCGCTTTCCTTGCTGCAGGCCGACCGGGGTGAGATCACGGTGCGCACGATGATGCGTGTGCTACGCGACCACGGACCGGAGGGCGAAGGCCGGGCCGACTGGGAACCGGCGCAGGGGTCCATGGGTGACATCTGCATGCACGCCGGCTTCGGACCGCTGCGCGACAGCGGCACCACCAACAGCTGGATCGCCCACCTCGACCCTCGGCTGCTCACCGTGTGGAGCACGGCGTCGTCCGCGCCCTGCACGGCGCTCTTCAAGCCCCTCTGGCCCGAGGCGGTGCCGGATCTCGGCCCGGCGCCGGGCGCGACCTACGACCCGGCGTCCATCTGGTGGCAGCACGAGCGCCTGCACCGTGCCGTCCTACACGACTACTCCACGCGGCTGGCGCGTTACCGCGAAGAACGCGATGCGCTGGAAGCCGAGATCCTGGCCGATGCAGAGGCTTATGTCGTCGGCTCGCGCACGATGCCCCCCCAGGCACGCGGCTCCACGCTGCGCGAGTTCGCCGCCGACGTTTTGGCGCGCGCCCGGGCGGCGACGGATCGTTGGATCGAGGCAGTCGAATCCGAACCCGTGGGCTTCCACCTGCCGACGCCCTATCGCCTGGCCTGGCAACAGCACAACCGGAAGGCAGGCATTGCCAATCTCAAATGACGAATGAAAAATGACAAACGCTGCGTGAGCATCAAGCATCCAGCGTCTGACTGAAAAACGCTCTGAGTCCCCGTCCTCGGGGACGGCTGATCGATTGAGTGGGTTTTCCCTAGGATGCCCCCGAGGACGGAGGCTGTGAGCCTTTTTAGTCACTCAGTTTTCATCATCCCAATTCCATTGTACAATGACGACTCGACGAGCTGACCAAACGACCTGACTAACCCGGAGGTGACCATGTCCAAGCCGAAGTTGACTTTTTTCTGTGAGCTGGCTGCCGGGCCCCTGGCGGAGTTGTTTGCCGACCCGGCTGTCGTCGAGCATTTGAAGGCGATGAAGGCCGGCGTGAGCCTGGGCCTTGTCGATCTGAGCGATGAACGCGCCGAGGTCGTCCGCCGCTTGAACGCAGCGGGCGTGCCCGTCACCGCCTGGCAGCTGCTACCCGAAGCACAAGGCTACTGGTACAACCTGGACAACGCACCCCAGACCATCGCGCGCTATGTGGATTTCACCACCTGGACCGAGAGGCACGACCTACACTGGGCCGCCATCGGCGTCGATATCGAACCGGACATCCGCGAGATGGAGCGCCTGATGGCCGGAGAGTGGAGCGGGGTCCTCAAGATGCTGGGACGGCTCTTCGACCGCAAGCGGGTGGATCGGGCGCAGCGCCTGTACGAGGGCCTCATCGACGAGATGCACGCCGACGGCTACGAGGTGGAGAGCTATCACATCCCTGTCATCGTCGACGAGCGGCGCGTGGGCAGCACACTGCTCCAGCGTCTCTTCGGCCTCATCGACCTGCCCGTGGACCGCGAGGTGCTGATGCTCTACAGCAGCTTCTTGCGCCCGCATGGAGCCGGCGCGCTGTGGAGCTACGCGCCCGAAGCAGAGGCCATCGCCGTGGGCAGCACGGGCGGCGGCGTAACCGTCGGCGGCGCCGACGAGATCCCCCCACTCACCTGGGAAGAGCTGGCGCGAGACCTGCGCCTGGCGTGGCAGTGGAGCGACGCGCTCTACGTCTTCTCTCTGGAGGGGTGTGTCCGACAGGGCTACCTGGCGCGTCTGCGCGATTTCAAATGGGAGCGCGACGTGATGTTGCCTGTGGAGAGCGCCCATCGGGTTGCGCGGATGCGGCGCGTGGGCCAGGCCCTGCTTTGGGCCGGCGCGCACCCGGCGTTGGTCCTGGGCACTATGGGCGCGGCGACCCTCGCCGTCTTCTGGCTGGCAAGCGTGTTTCGTCGGGAGCGCGCATCGTAAAGCGGTCGCAGTGCCCTCATCAACGCGACGTCGCCGGGCGGCGTCGCCGATTACAAACAGCTAGGAAAGAGGCCAGATGACTCACAACGAGCGTTCCGAAACCGTCGCCGAGGAAGCGTTGGGACCCGACGCCGAGCGCCAGGCCAAGGCCCAGGCGTACGCCCACATTCGTCGCCGTCTACTGGTGTTGGATCTGGGCATCTCTGCAGTGCTGACCGTCGCCTTCCTCACCACCGGCGCATCCCAGGCTTACAAAGATCTGCTGCTGCGAGTCGGCCTGGAGTCGCCCTGGCAGCTAGTCCCTGCCTACACCGGATCGCTGATCCTGGCCTACACGGTGCTCTTCTGGCCTCTTTCCTGGTACAGCAGCTACGTGCTGCCGCACCGCTACGGCCTCAGCACGCAGACACCCAAGGGCTGGTGGACCGACGAGCTCAAATCCCTGGCGCTGAGTCTGGGCCTGAGCTTACCCGTCGCCGAGGTTGTCTACTGGTTCCTGCGCAGTGAGCCGGAGACGTGGTGGCTCTGGGTTGCCGGTTTCCTGGTGGTGCTCTCCGTCGTCATGGGCTATTTGCTGCCCGTGGTCTTCGTGCCCATTTTCTACACGCTCACCCGGTTGGAGGACGAAAGGCTGGTGGCGCGCATCAGGCGGTTGGCGGAACGCGCCGGCGTCCAGGTCGCCGACGTCTACACCATCGATCTCAGCTCGCGCACGACGGCGGCCAACGCCATGGTCATGGGCATGGGTAACACCAAGCGCATCGCCCTGGGCGACACGCTCTACGAGAACTACTCACCGGAAGAGATCGAGGCGATCCTGGCCCACGAGCTGGCTCATCAGGTCCACCACGACCTGGAGCTGGGCGTCCTCGTCCAGAGCGCGCTGCTGGTCGGAGGCCTCTACCTGGCCAAACTCTTCCTCGATTGGGGCGTCGACGTCTTCGGCTTCACCGGGCCCGGTGATGTGGCGGCGTTGCCGCTGCTGGCGCTGGCAACCGGCCTCTTCTCCCTCGTCACCATGCCGTTGACCAACGGCTATTCCCGCTGGCGCGAGCGCATGGCCGATGCCTACGCCCTGCGTATGACGGACGACCCACACGCCTTTGCCCGCTCCATGCTGCGCCTGGCGGATCAGAACCTGGCCGAACTCCGACCACCGGACTGGGTTGTCTGGCTGCTCTACAGCCATCCGCCTATCCTGGAGCGCGTGGAACGCGCCATCGGCGCGGAAGCAGCCCAACGGTTGGTGTGAGCCGCGACCAGCCACCCCCACTGGCAAGATGCGCTTGAATCAACGACACCTTCGCGGGCAAGACGCGATGGGTTAGAGCGCAAGGATGGGCGTCGGTTCCACACAGGGTTGGGCGGCGCTTTCCTGGTTGCTTATTGGCGTAGCACAAAGGGTAGATACACTCGTTCGATCAACGTTCGCGGCTGTGAAAGCAATGCCTCTACCAGGCCATCCACATATTCACGCCGGAAGGCTGGTTCATCGTAATCCCAAGCGGTGACAAAATGGATGATGGCGCCGTCGAGGGTCGTTTCCGTGCTGCTCACGGTCAGGGTCGTCGTCAGCGGCAATGGCACGTACACGCCTTCGTGGGCGAGGTTGCGCGCCGATAGTTCCGCATAAATTGCCCGCGCGGCTGTGATGGTCCGTTGGGTGTCAGGGTACACGTCACCAAATTCCCGCCCATGGGCATCATCGTTCTGCGGGCTGACAGGAAAGTGGCGAGACCGCTCACATGGAACGATGGTACAATACCTTCCGCCAGCGGCCGGCTCGTTTCGTGCGCAAGACCTTGTCCTTCTCCAAATCGGATGCTTTTCATCACATGGTTGTCAAATGATACATTGCCGAGTACAACTTGGCCCTATCACTTATAATATAACCCCTACCCTCAGTGTTTTGCTTGCACAGGGTTACCGATGATTTTGGCCGTTGACGTGGCTTACAGAAAGGGCGAGGCGCGGGCGGCCGGCGTCCTCTTTCACACGTGGGACGCCTGTGAGACCTCCCGCGTGGCGTTCGCGCGCTGCGCGGAGGTCGCCGCTTACGTGCCCGGTCAGTTCTACAAGCGAGAGTTACCTCCTATCCTGGCCTTGCTGGAGCAATTTGAAGAAATCCCGGCTTACGTGCTTGTCGATGGCTACGTTTACCTGGGCCGGAAGCGTCGCCCTGGTTTGGGTCGGCATCTCTACGACGCCCTGCAAGGGCAGGCGGCGGTGATCGGGGTGGCCAAGAGCCGCTTTCGGGGTACGCCTGCGGCGACCCACGTCCTGCGGGGTAACAGCCGTCGTCCTCTGTACGTCACCGCTGTGGGGGTCTGCGAGGTTCAAGCGCGGCGTTGGATCGCCGGGATGTGCGGCGCTCATCGTGTGCCCAAGATGCTGAGGCTGGCGGACAGGCTGAGCAAAGGACGAGAAGGAGCCTATGAGGATTGACCTGCATGTCCACACAGAGGAGCGCTCCTTGTGCGGACGTTCCGGGGAAGAAGCGATGGTCCAGAGGGCGATAGAGCGTGGGCTGGGCGCCATCGCGATCACCGACCATGATCGCCTGGTGCCTCCCTCGCGCCTGGCGATGCTCAACGCCAAATACGCACCTTTTCGCGTTTTCGGTGGCATTGAGGTCAGTCTGGGCCTGGAGCATGTCCTTGTGCTGGGGGTGCAGGATCCTTTGCTGGAGCAGGTCCGCTGGTCATACGCGGCGCTCCACGATTTCGTCGAGAGGGCAGGTGGGTTTATAGCGTGGGCGCATCCCTTTCGCTTCCGTCGTTGCCTCCGCGCGGAGATCGCAGCCCGACCACCACACGCTTTAGAGATCTACTCCCACAACACGCCGGGCTACGCCGAAACACAGATCCGTGAGCTGGCGGAGGAGTGGGGTGCGCGTATGTTGGCCAACTCCGACGCCCACCACGTGGACGAGCTGGGGAGCTATTACAACGAGCTGGCAGGAGAACCGCAGGACGTCGCTGCTCTGGTGAGGATGCTGCGGGCGGGCGCCTTTACGCCGGTCGCGTCCCTCTGCGAGCGTAAAGAGGCGTGACGGTTCACCTCACGCCTCTTTGTTCATTGGGCCGACCTTCGTTCAGCCTGGCAGGGATCGGGCCCAGGCCAAACCTTGGGAGAGACCGTTGGCTACAAACGGTGACTCAGTCCAGCTTCAGGTTGATCTGTCCTATACCGGCCTGGATGGTGACGTAGATGATCGCGTCGGCTGTCTCATAGGCGTCGTTGACGTAATCGTCGCCGTCGATGCGGAAGCCGTGGGCGTTGACACCGCCGACACCTTTGCTGACGTCCACGTGCACGCCGAGGTCCTGAGGTAATCGCAAGGTCATATTTCCCACGCCGCCCTGGATGGTCACGTCTACGTCGCTTGTCCAGGCGCCGCGCAAATCTAATTGTACGTCGCCGGCCCCCATATCGATTTCGATTCGCTCCAGCGTGCGGTTGTCCTGAGCGTTCAGTTCCACGTCACCCGCGCCCAGTTTCATGTCCAGTGTCGTGACGGAGAGGGTGCTGACGTCGATGTCGGCATTTCCCGCCCCGAAATTGATGCGCAGGTCCATGGGAACCTCGTCGTTGAAGCGTAGATCCCATTCGTAGCGCACGTCTTTGTTAAAAGGGATTTTCTCGTAGCGAGGCTGGCGGATGGTCAGTTGGCCCACTGTGTACTCGACCTCCGGTTTCAAGTCGGCGACGTTGTAGAGGAAGTCTGCCTCCAGCAGCTCCTCGGCGCCCCCGGCAATCTCTAAGGTTCCGGCCCCCATCCTGATGGTTGTACGAACCTCGTCGGCGTCGCCCAGCTCGGTGGTATACTTTTCTCTTTGCAATTCTCCTACCTCAATAGTCTCGAGGTTCAGATCCGCCAAGTCAACATTTCCACATCCCAGAGCAGCCACAAGCAACCCCGTGATCAAGCCCCAAATTACTATTTTGCGCGATTTCCCCATCATCCAAGCGCCTCCTCTTTTTCTATGCGGTCGATAGCGTTCGACGCAAGCAGTTACGGTAGTTTTTCCGGTTGCATTCACTGTACACTACGCGCAAAGTAAGTCAAGGTTGCACGGAATGGATGAGGCTCCCTAAGTCTACAGTCGCGCATGAAACCCAGCTTGATTTTTGAGCATCAAGTTGGGAGTGAGTCTGCTTAATTGCCCGCTTCGTCGCCAGGTTTGT
>JBNGCW010000017.1:0-52297 GCA_049975525.1 Anaerolineae bacterium | reverse complement strand
AGTTACGCGCTTGAGCGCGGTAAGCGGCGCTGAAGCGCCTTCCTACGAACTGTGCCAGGTTTGTAGTTACGCGCTTGAGCGCGGTAAGCGGCGCTGAAGCGCCTTCCTACGAACTGTGCTAGTGCCTTGTCAAGTCTTAACTGATGGACGAAAGTGGCTCTCCGCGTGGGCAAAGGGCCGCCAGGCTTCTGCCACCTCCGCAACGCGAGATGAGGAGGTGATCATCTTGCCACGTCGCTCAGCTCAAGCGTGTGATTTGCTCCTGCAGCCGCAGCGCCTCGCGCCGTCGCTCGGCCAGGCGTTCGCGCTCCTGGGCTACGATCTCGGCGGGCGCTTTTTCGGCGAAGGGGCCTGCCAGCTTCTTCTCGCTGCTGCGTATGCGGCTTTTGAGCTCTGTCAACGCCTGCTGCAGGCACTCGCGCTCGGCCTCGATATCGACCATGCCTGCCAGCGGCAGGTGAGCCACGATCTCCCCCGCCACCACGGGCGCCGATTGCTCCGGCGGTTCCGCGCGCTCCACGATCTCCAGCGCGTCCTCGTCCAGGCGGGCCAGCGTGACCAACACGTCGCGCCGCGTCTGGAACGTGGGCGCTTGCTCTCCCGCGATCACGAGCGCGCCGATGCGCTTGCCCGGATCGACGTGATACTCTGAGCGGGTATTGCGGATGCCGCGTACCAGCTCCCTCAGCAGCGCCATTTGTGTCTCGGCGGTTTCGTCCCGCCATGCTTCATCCGCCTCGGGCCACGGCGCGATGATCAGCGCCTCGCCTTGTTTGATCTCGGCGGGCAGCGCTTGCCAGATGGCCTCGGTCACGAAAGGCATGAAGGGGTGTAGCAGACGCATGGCCTGCTCCAGCACTGTCAGCAGCACCGTCTTGGGTGTCTCCTTGTCGGCCGTGTCGGCGTAGAGCCGCACTTTGCTGGCCTCGATATACCAATCACAGAACTCGTCCCAGATAAAATCGCGGATCTGCCGCCCGGCCTCGCCGTACTGGTGCGATTCCATCAACCGGAAGACGGTGTCGGTCAGGCGGTGCAGGCGGCTCAGGATCCAGCGATCCTCCAACAGCAGGCGCTGGTCTTCGATCTCCGCCAGCGGTATGACGCGCTTCTCGTCGTCCAGATTCATGAGGATGAAGCGTGTCGCCTGCCACATCTTGTTGGCGAAATTGCGCGCGCCCTCGATGCGGCGCGAGTCCAGGTTCATGTCGTTGCCCGGCGAGGATGAGGTGGCCAGCGTGTAGCGCAGTGCATCGGTCCCGTACTCGTCGATGATGTAGAGCGGGTCGTACTTCCAGGCGTCAGGCATGGACTTGCTGATCTTCTGTCCATGCTCGTCCCGGATCAGCCCGTGCAAATAGACAAGGGGATATGGCACTTCGCCCATCAGCTCCAGCGAGAGCATGGTCTCGCGGGCCACCCAGAAGAAAAGAATGTCGTAGCCGGTCTCCCGGGCGTCGGTGGGGAAGAAACGCTGCAGGTCGGGGGCGGACGCGTCGGGCCAACCCAGCGTAGAGAAGGGCCACAACCCGGAGGAGAACCAGGTGTCGAGCACGTCGGGATCCTGGCGGATCTCGGCGCTGCCGCAGGCGGGACAGGTTGTCGGGTCCTCAATGGCGCTCCACTGGTGGTCGCAGGCGTCGCAGTACCAGACGGGGATGCGGTGCCCCCACCAGAGCTGGCGGCTGATGCACCAGTCGCGGATGTTTTCCATCCAGTGGAAGAAGGTCTTCTCGAAGCGCTCGGGGATGATGGTCATGTCGCCCGCCTCCACCGCCTGGAGGGCTTTTTCGGCCAGAGGCTTGGTTTTGACAAACCACTGGGTGCTGATGCGTGGCTCGATGACGGTGTCGCAGCGCTCGCAGTGTCCCACGGTGTGATGATAGTCCTCAATGCGGACCAGTAGCCCCTCTTTTTCGAAGTCGGTCACGATGGCTTCGCGGCAGGCATAGCGGTCCAGGCCCGCGTAGGGGCCGGCGTGTGCGTTCATCTGGGCGGTGTTGGTCATCACGTCGACGCGGCTCAGGTTGTGACGTTGGCCGATCTCGTAGTCCGTGGGGTCGTGAGCCGGCGTCACCTTGACGGCGCCGGTGCCGAACTCCGGCTCCACCGCCTCGTCGGCGACGATGGGGATCTCGCGATCCACGGCGGGCAGCAGCGCCGTCTTGCCCACCAGATGTTGCCAGCGCGTGTCCGCCGGGTTGACGGCGACGCCGGTGTCACCCAGGATGGTCTCAGGGCGCGTTGTCGCCATCTCGATAAACTCTGTGGCGCCTTTAGCCCACTCACCGCTGCCCCAGTCGCCCTGGGGCCCTTCCCAGTCCGCGTTGAGGATAGGATAACGGATCACCCAGAGGTGGCTCTGGTGCTCGTGGGGGATTACCTCCAGATCGGAGATGGCGGATTCACAGCGCGGGCACCAGTTGACCATGTACGGCCCGCGATAGATCAACCCGCGCTCGTAAAGCGTGTGGAAGGCGACGCGCACGGCGTGACTTAAGCCGTGATCGAGGGTGAAGCGTTCGCGCTCCCAGTCGCAGGAGACCCCCAGCCGTCGGTGCTGATCGGTGATGCGCGCGTGGGTCTGCTCCTTCCACGCCCAGACGCGCTCGGTAAAGGCCTCACGCCCCAGCTCATGCCGCGTCAGGCCCTCCTCCGCCAGCCGGCGCTCCACGACGTTCTGTGTGGCGATGCCCGCGTGGTCGGTCCCGGGCAGGAAGAGCGTCTCGAAGCCGCGCATGCGGTGGTAGCGTGTCATCAGATCCTCGATTGTGGCCGCCATAGCATGGCCCAGGTGCAGGATGCCCGTCACGTTGGGTGGGGGCATGGTGATACAGAAGCGCGGTCCCGCCGGATCGGCGAGTCCCTTCTCCACCAGAGTTTCCGGTTTGAAGTAGCCCTGGGCTTCCCACCAGGCGTATAAGTCCTCTTCGTGCTCTGCGGGGTTATAGGTTTTGGAAAGTTTTGTAGACATTGGCTTCTCCTCCTCTTTTCTGCTGAAGTTGCGGTATAAGTGCAACGTGCCTGACTGATCCTGTTGTGGTTGCTCCTCTGCGCTCGTCACCGAGCGCGCAGGTCTTTGAGCGAGCGCGGGTCCAGGTGGATGCCGCACTCTTCCTTCTCTCCGCGCCACCGTCCGGAGCGCTTGTCCTGGGGGCGCAGCACCGGTTGGGTACAGGGCGCGCAGCCGACGCTCAGGTAGCCCAGTTGATGGAGGGGGTGGGCGGGGAGTTTATGTTCTTCGCGATACGCCTCCACCTGTTCGTGGGTCCAGTGGAGAAGCGGGTGGATTTTGATGACGCCCGAGATCTGCGGATCCAGGTCGTGGAGGTGGCGTCGGTGGCGTGTCTGATCGTGGCGTACGCCGCTGACCCAGGCACAGCGTCCTTCCAGCGCGCGTTCCAGTGGCTGTACCTTGTTGAGGTAGCAGCAGAGATCGGGGTCGTGGCGGTAGAGATCCTCGCCGTAGGTCAACGTCAGCTCCTCTGGTCCCAACTCCGGTCGCACGACCTCCAGGTTGAGTCCCAGCCGCTCCACGAGCGCGTTGCGAAACGCCAGTGTCTCCGGGAAGTGAAAGCCGGTGTCGATAAAGACGACGGGCATCTCCGGGCAGACCTGAGCGATCAAGTGCAACAGCGGCACACTCTGCGTCTGGAACGACGAGGTCGCAGCGATGGCCGGTGCGAAGGTCTCCCAGGCCCAGGCCAGGATGTCCTGCGGCTTAGCCTTCTGTGCATGCAGGCTCAGATAGGATGCGATTCCCAGAGTCACGGTTCCTCCTTCAATCAATACAAAAAGCCCACCCCGTCTCAGGGACGAAGTGGGCTCCGCGGTACCACCCTGATTCGCCGTTGCCGGCGCATCTCAGCCGTCCTCTCTACGAAGGACACTCGCTGTAACGGGCGAACCCGTAGCGGGTTACTGGCCTTCACCCGCTCGACTCCCGGGCGACTTTCGGCGGAGACTGCTGCAGAGCGCTTTCAGCCGGTGACGCTCCTCTCTGACGCAGGGCCGGACCGCCTACTCCTCCCGATCGCCGTCTTTACCTATCAACGTACCCAAATTATAGGCAGTTCCGTGGATTTGTCAAACCCCCGTATTCTGTCACGTAAAATCTTACCGAATGAGGTATGGTATTGTCAAATGATAAGCTTACCGAACAAAAGGAGACCTGCCATGCCCTCAGAAACAAAGATGAGTATTGACAGTCGCTATGGGTATTTGCAGCAGATGCAGACCTTGTATCGCCAAGCCACCAAACGCACAGAAAAGAGTCGGTTGTTGAAGGTTATGGAAGCCGCCACCGGCTATCATCGCAAATACCTGATCCAGAAGATGAATGAAGAACGCATTCAACGGCACGCTCGGCAAGGCGAGCGCGGGAACACCTATGGGCCCGACGTAGATGCGGCTCTCCGGCTGATCTGGGAAGCCCATGACCATATCCTGTCCCGAACGGCTTTCCAACGCCACCCTGCTCCGCACTGCGCGCGCCTTGGCGCGGGATGGCGAGTTGACCTTACCTTCCAGCCTGGAGGCCCAATTAGGGGATATCAGCGTCTCCACGATCCGCCGCCATCTCCCCGACCCGCCGTTCTACAAACAGGCTCAACGTCGGCAGCAGCGACGCCAGAATCTCCCGTAGCGCCACATACCCGCCAAACTTTGAGGTTGATTTGGTACATCACTGTGGCCCGGAGACGCGCGGAGAGTACGTTTACACCTTGCAAATGATAGATGTGGCCACCACCTGGAGTGCCCGGCGCGCCATCTCGGGACGCAGTTACGTGGTGGTCGTAGACGCCTTCTTGACGTTGTTTGCTCAGATCCCCTTCCCCATCCTGGAATTGCATCCCGACAACGGTGCCGAGTTCTTGAACGACCACCTCATCCACTTCCTGGAAACCTATCATCCCCACATTTTCCTCTCGCGCACTCATCGCGGCCGCTCCAATGACAATCGCTACGTGGAACCCAAGAATCGCACCTTGGCGCGAGCGTATCTAGGCCGCGCGCGCCTGGATACCGTCAAACAGACGCGCTATCTCAATCGCATCTACGAGCTGATGGGCCGCTATTACAACTACCTCCAACCGCTGCTCCACTTGAACAGCCCGCTACTGTTCGCCGCAAGTATGATGAGCCACGCCCGCCGCTGGATCGGCTGTGTCAGGATCGAGCTGCTGCAGACCTGTGCGCACCGTTGCGCGAGACGCAAGCCGCGCTTAATCTCCTGACCTTACGCCAACAAATCTATGACGCGCTGGAGCATCTGTGGACCTATCCGCCCGCCGATCCCCAGCACCCGGAAGACGTCTATCAGACCCTGGCCCATCCCCAACGTTTCCCGGCCGCCTGTGCAGCCTTGGACTTAACCCCGGTCGCGCCCCTTAACTTAGCGCCGGCTAGCGAGACGGGCGCATGAACCGCTCCCGCGGACAGCCCTACGACGGCAACGACGGCCTCACCTCCGGTTTACTCAGCACCCTACGCTGGCGGTGGTTGTCGTGTTGAGTAGGTGGTTGGTTGGTGATTGTATGATCCTACGTTACCCATATTCTATTCATAAAGGAGGTCATTGAGGGCTAGGCTTTGGTAAGATTGTCTTTTGACATTTCCAAGTCCACTTCGGTAAGATTATCTTTTGACTTGACACGGTGCGCGTTCGTTTTCCAGCAGGATGATCGCTTTGATTCACCTGAAAAAAGGTGGGAAAAATCCACAGATTAACGCAGAGTGTCATCCCGAACCCTGGGCGCGGCGAAGGGTGAGGGATCTCCTGTTTTTGGCCGCGGATTTTCCCACATGTAGCGGCAAGTGCCGTGATCATTGCCTCCCCAACAGATCGTTGATCTGCGCGAAGACCGCGTCGAGCATCTCCAGGGTGAGGACACCGGTGCGTGTGTTTTGCTGGCTGGGATGATAGGAGACCACCAGGGTCGGTAGGGCATCGCCCAGGTTATAACACGCCCCGTGGGTGAAGCTCATCGAGGGAAGATCGTAGCCTTGCTCACGCAACAGACGGCGATACTCGGTGAAGGCAATCTGGCCCAGCGTTAACACCACCTCAAGATCGCCCAGAAGTTCGATCTCCCGTGCTAAGTAAGGCTTGCAGTTCTCTTTCTCCGCGCGGTTGGGTCGATTCTTGGGCGGCACGCAGCGCACCACGGCGGTGATAAAGGCGTCAGTGAGCACCAGACCGTCGTCGGGCCGCTCCCACGTGGGCTGATTGGCGAAGCCGGCGCGGTAGAGTGCGCCGAAGAGCGTCTCGCCGGAACTATCACCGGTAAACATGCGTCCCGTGCGATTGGAACCGTGGGCACCCGGTGCCAGGCCGACGATGAGCAGGCGCGCTTCGCGATCCCCGAAGCCCGGCACCGGTTTGCCCCAATAGTCCCAATCTGCGTAGGCGCGGCGCTTGGTGCGGGCCACCTCCTCGCGCCACGCCACCAACCGGGGACAACGACGGCAGGCGACGATATCGCGGTTCAACGTCGCCCAGGGATCGACGGACGTCATAGGACGCTGCGCTGCGTCAGGCCGGTCCACTCACGCCACGCCAGGGTCCACAGCGTGGAAAAGTACGCCGCGATCAGGCCATTGAAGAGCCAGAGCAGCGGCCACAGCACGCAGCATAGAGAGACGACAAGGCCGGGGAACGCAAACAGCAGCCCCACCCCAATGCTGATGGCGACCTGAATCAGGAACAGCAGGAGAGCAAATCCCAAGTTATCCAACAGCACCTCCAGGCCACGCCGGTAGGCGGCGAAGACGCCCAATCCTTCTAGCATGCACGCGCGGTTGGCGAAGGTGCGCAGCAGCCCCAATACCAACACCAGAGGCACCAGCAAGCAAGCTAAGCCGCCCAGCGCCGTCAGAGGGGCGACACCCCAAGGCATACGGCTCATATCGCCCGGCCCGAAGAGACTCGTGGCCGTCAGGAAGGACCCCAGCCCCAGGATCAAGAGCAGGAAGCCGGGGACAGCGGGCAAGACGCCGATGCCGAGCAGCGTCCAGCCACGACGCCAGCCGGCGCTCCAGGCCGCAGCGAAACTAGACGTCCCGTGAGCGTCGATGGCGTCCGCGCCGGCGATGAGGGCACCACGTGCCACGGTGGAGACGATCCACAGCGCCAATCCGATGACAACGGCAACGCCCACCAGCAACACAATGAGACCGACGGTCAGATTGGAAAGCCGGAAATCTCTCAGGAAGCCCTCGGGTGGACGGAACTCAAACTCCTCCGGGGGACGGATGCCCTCGCGGTCGAAGGAAACGTTGGTGCCACTCCCCCCGGTGCCACTGCCACCCAACGCTACCAGCACGCCAAGCAAGATGAGAAATTTGTGCTCCCAGATAATGTTCCAGGTCCGACGTAACAACGCTCCATAATCCATCTTCGTACCTCCTCGTCGCATTCGATGTCGTAAAAGGCCTCCAAGCGATCCACAGCCCGAACGTCAGGGACAGTATAACCGCACACGCTATCGATGTATACGTTACGGAGGTGAGGTCAGATCCTGGACACCCGACCCGTTTGGGACCTGGTCAGCGCGGCACCTCGCAAATTCAGAGAACGTGAAGCTTTTGCACGCCGCGAAGCAAAGTCACCAGCCGCGCGGCATCACTGTGCCTCAGACAAGCCGCAGCGCGATCTAAACGACCTCGACGGATGTAGGCCAGCAGCTCCTCTTCCAAGGTCGAGACGCGCACCGGTACACCGTCGAGCGTGACGAGGGCCTCCGTTATTGTGTAGGAAGGCGTCCACGCGCCGTTCTCCCAACGGTGCAATCCCCCCATCACCTCGAAGACAACGCCGTCGATCTCGAAACGCCCAAAATGGGAACGATAGGTCGCGCTCTCGCGCAGGGCCACCGGCAGCCGCACGGCGTCTGCGAAACGCGACTGGAAGCGATAGGTCGCCTCGATGGGCATCTCCAAATCCACGTCCTCCGTCTCGACAGGGACAGCGTGAAGGGCCACCGAGGCGCCACCGACGACTTTGTAGGGCAATTCCTCCGCGTTTAAAATTCCGGCGACGTGGCGCAGCGCAACCCGCCAGCGCAGCTCCGACATCAGCGCTTCCTTTCCACAGTCGGCAGGGTGATCGAGGAGAGCGTGACGTGATGGGCCACGTAGTCCCGCACCAAAGCGGAATCTTCTTCGGCCAGCACACGCAGCGCCCAGGCGAGGGCCTCCTGGACGAGGGGCTCCCGCGCATCCCACACCTGATCGACGAGGAAGAGAGTCACGCCGGGATGACCAACACCTGGATGGGCGCGATTAAGCCCGACGGTGGCGACCAGGGCCAGGCGGCGGCTCCACCGATCACCCAGGAGCAAGCGGTTCCACAGATGCCCAAAGCGATGGGCAGGGTTTGCCAACAGCCACGGAGCGAAGACGTGCCGGGCCAGCGTGTCGGCCACCGAGCGGTCCTTCAGATCGTGCCGCCAGCGCTCAAAGTGAGCCCACGTCAGCGCAGTGATGTGACACGGATAACGCGCCAGGAGATGCAGGGCGGCCAGTCGCTCCACCCGCGAGCCACCATCCCAGAGCGCCTCGACCAGGGCGAAGAGCGTCTCCAAAGATACGTCGGGGTGCGCGCGCTGCCAATCCCGTGTGACCCGGCGCACCGCAGCCACTTGCGACGCTTCACCACAGGCGTGAAGACGCTCGAGGAGCTGCACGCGCTCCTCTTGAAAAGCCATTCCAGAGTTCCTCTTCAAGCGACGGGGATCCTCGTCACAAGCCTGTCACCAGCGCTCGTAGCGCACCAGCGCGTCCAGGGGCTTGCGCTTCTTCTCCTTGGGTGCGTCCGCCGCGTAGCCCAACGGCGTGAAGACGATGGGCTCAACGTCTTCGGGTAGCCCCAGCACCTCACGCGCCGCGTGGGGATCGAAAGCGGCGATCCAGCAGGTGCCCAATCCCTGTTCCGTCGCTGCCAGAATCAGGTGATCCATGACGATGGCAGCATCCACGTCGAGGTAAGATTTGCCGTCGTACCGGTCGCGCTGCCATCCTGCGTCCACCAGACCGCAGACGGCGATAACCAGTGGCGCCTGAACAAACCAATCGCGCCCATAGACGCGCTTGAGCTGGGCCTCACGGCCCTCCGTGTGCACCACGATGATCTGGACAGGCTGACGGTTGGCTGCCGTCGGGGCCAAGCGGGCAGCCTCCAACACCGCCTCCAGTTTCTTGTCTTCCACCGGATCGGACGTGTACGCCCGAACGCTGTAGCGGGTTTTGATCAACGTCTGAAAGTCCATGATAACCTCCTATTGAGTTACGAGTTGCGAGTTATGGGTTGTGGGTTGCGAGTTGAAAGTCATTCGTCAGAGCGCTTGATGAGATGGCGGAACAGAAGCACCAGCAGCAAGCCAACGAGAGTCAGAGGCCAGACCCAGACGAGGTCGGCCTCCAACGGCGGCGGGGTCGGCTCGGCGGTGGGATCGAAGCGGAAGATGTAGACGCGCTCTTTCTTGGCGACGTAGTCATCGGGGTCCTGCGGATCGATGCCCACGGAGCTCAAGTACCAACGCATCACGGGCCAGGAGCGGCGTTTGAAGCCGTGATAGACAGCGCGCAGCTCGTCGTCGTCGGTGACACGCGAGGCGATCATCGACTCCGGGCCCTGCCACGTCTGCACCGTCACGTGGGGATCCGCCACGATGTTCTTGTACCAGTCGGCCTGGGGGCCGTAGGCGCAAGCCACGTAGAGCTTACCCTTGAGCGGCAGATACTCGGTGAGTGCGCGGCGCGGCTTGCCACTGCTCCGTCCCCAGGTGGTGATAAGCACAAAGATATGTCCAAACAACCGCCCCAACCCCAAGCGCCATGCCGCTATGGGCGCGCGAAAGAGCCAGCGCAGCAATCCCCCGCCGGGATAGGGCATCATGGACTTCGAATCATGGGTCACGTTTAACCTCCTCTCATGCGGTATGGTCTCTCCTGCGCAACAAGTCCCCCGGTCACAAGCTCTCTACTGTTCCTTTCAGTTCAGAGAAGATCGTCCCCTCCCTCCTCTGCAACATGACCCACTCAAGCGATATGACAATCAAATATGATACGATCAGTCGTGATGTAGACTCGTTTTTGATCAAACCCACAACAGAAGATAACCACCTCCTCAATCACCTTCCCCAGGTCGACCGACGCGAACTTCTTTCCAAGTTCGCCAAGCTAAATATGCATACGCTATCAGGTATAACGCTCCGCCCACATAACCTAACCCTAACAGTATTGGGTAAGCCCCCGTCTTATAATCCACAGCCAACTGAAACGCATACATTGTCTGCCCTGCAACCTCAACCTGTTCCAATTCTATTCCCGATATCGGCAAGGTGATAACCCCGAAGTTGCCAATCACGCTCAGGCCGAGGGCCAACCACAGCACCAGGCGCACTTTTCCCGGTGTCAATCCGAAGGCCAAAAGAAAAGGCACCGAATATTGCAATAGCGCCGCTCCTGCCTTGATCCTCTGCCCGGTTTTCACCAAACTGAGTGATCCGCGACGCATACCTATCAACGACAGCGGGAGGAAAAGCCCCCCACGTTTGCCACTGCCCAGATGACAAAGAAAACCACAGCTATCCATACCAAGCGGCGATGTAAGTTTCCCACTTGTCGGCTCCCCATTACCAGCAGAACAAGCGCTGTTATTTCCAGCAAGATGGCAAGCGGATCCAAACAGGCAACCAACAAGGTGGGTACGCTGAAAGGCTGAGCGGTTAGCGTTGCCGTATCCAACTCGCCTCCCATTGCGATCAGGGAACCCAGTGCGATCATCGTACCTAACAGAAATGATCCCACCATCGCCGACAGTCCCAGCGCCGTACGTTTCATTGCTTTCTCCCTCCGACCCTACAACCCTGCGAGGCCTCAACCCAGCGCGTTGTCAGGAGCATTGGGTCAGGATCCTGTTCAAGTACTCTTCAAATTCCTCCCGATCTCGCGCCGTTTTGGCCGCTCCGACAATCCTGGCGCTCGTCTCGCCCTCCAGCACCAAGTTTCTGTGGGCCAATGCCACCTTCTCCAGCAACTCCCGGCCACCCGCCGCATACGCCCGCCCCCTCGATTGCTCACCAAATACCCACTTCCGCAACCGAACCAACCCTGCCCACTCTCCTGTGACTTCTATGCTTTTCCCTTCTTCCTTCCACCACAGATTGAAGCGCGAAAAGCCTCTGTTACCCTGCGCCTGAACGGTCTCAGACAAATAGCGGGCCCATAGCTCAACCAAGCCCGCCCCTATCCCTCGCCCGACCAGCTCCACCCGACGGGGACTCTCCCTATCAAACAAGTCCTGATACCATATCTCCCATTCCGCCCTTCCCCCCCAACTTTGTCGCATCTATCTCCCCCCTGTGAACCTTTCACGCGGCAGAGGCAACACCGATGCCCCCACCCAGTAGCGGAGTGGCGTAATGTGTGTAGGCCCACTTTACCTTACATGGAATATGCTGTCAAGGCATTGCGCGATCCGGCCTGAGCTGAACCACGCGCGGGGTGACTTCCTGTAACGGCCCCTCCCCGACGCCCCATCCCCCTGATGTCCGGCTATGTTCTTGATGTCCACTCCAGGCCGACTTGCCTATCAATACAACAAACAGGGCTGCGGTTAAGCAGCCCTACTACAGATCAGATGTTCACGTTCTTTTGCTCAGTTTTGGCTGACCCTTTTTTCAAGGCAGCCAAGTCTTCTTCCAAGAACTCACCTCATCGTTCAGCGCATGGAAGATCAGGCAATTCGGCCCGCAGGAGTATTCTGCTCCTGTGTAGTTATGCCAGGCGGGTGCTTATACACTTGCCTGCCCAAGAGTTGCGAGTATGCTTACACCACGTCTGTTAAGTCTCGTAAAATCATACCGCATAGGACTTGAAAGGATCGGGCTATGCGCAATGTACACCCTTTGTTAGCCGAGTTAGAAGCAAGGTTCGGGCGCTGGTTCGAGGACGAGGACGCCCGCGCCGCCGGTCGCCTGACCGGCGATCTCTATCCCTACGAGGCACTCTTCTCACCGATTCAGATTAACGGGGTGAAGGTGAAAAACCGCCTCGTGATGGGGCCTATGGGCAATCTCTTCGTCAACAATCCACTGGGCCGACCCGACGAGCGCCTGATCGCCTACTACGCCGAGCGCGCCAGGGGCGGCGTGGGCCTCATCACGTCCGGCCTGGTGCCCATCAACAGCAAGATCGAGCCGGCGGTGACGGGCAGGTGGAACGACGCGATTTTGCCCCGGCTTGACGGCTCTTTCACGGTGATCTCCGGCTGGCAGGATCTCATCGGCGCCGTCCACGCCCACGGCGCGCGCTTCTTCATGCAACTGACACCCGGATTCGGGCGCGTCGGCCCGCCGTTGACGGTCTTCAAGGCGCGCCTGCCGGTCTCGGCCTCGTGGAACCCCAATCACCACGTGCCGCAGCTGCCCTGTCGCCCGCTGAGCGACCGCGAGTGTCGGCGCCTGATCAAGTCCGGCGGTGAGATGGCCGTGCTCGCCCGGCACTGTGGCGCCGACGGGGTTTATCTCCACGGGCACGAGGGCTATCTGCTGGAGCAGCTGACCAATCCCGCCTTCAACCGGCGTTGGCGGGGACGCTACGCCGACTGGCAGGCCTTCGGCCTCGATCTGGTGGCGGAGATACGTCGCCAGGTGGGGGACGCGTACCCTATCATGTACCGCATCGATCTCTCCTTGGCGCTCAACGCAACCTACGGCGAGCGCATGGATAAGGTGCGCCCGCTGCGCCGCTTCCGCGACGAGCGGACGGTGGAGATGACGCTGGACTACATGCGCCATCTGGTCAAGGCGGGCGTCGATATCTTCGACGTGGACCTGGGCTGCTACGAGAACTGGTGGCTGCCGCACCCGCCCCATGGCATGCCGCCAGGCTGCTTCCTGCCGGTGGCGCGGCTGGTGAAAGCGCACTTCGCAGAGCGCGAGGTGCGCTCCAACGCCGGGCTGCCCGTGCCCGTGGTCGCCGTCGGCAAGCTGGGCTACCCGGATCTGGCGGAGCGCGCGCTGCGTAGCGGCGACTGTGACATGGTGATGCTGGCCCGACCGCTGCTCGCCGACCCCCAGTGGCCGAATAAGGCCTATGCGGGGCGCGTCCGGGAGATCACGCCATGCATCGGCTGCCAGCAGTGCCTGGGCCAGTTCCAGAAACTGGGACACTCGTACTGCGCCGTCAATCCACGAACCTACTTCGAGCACACTCTGCCCCATCCGCCGACGCCGGCTGTGCGGGCGAAGCGCGTGGCGGTGGTGGGCGCGGGTCCGGCGGGCGTCCAGTGCGCGTGCACTTCCGCACAGCGCGGACACAGGGTCACGCTTTACGAGCGGAGGCGCGAGGCCGGGGGAATGCTGCGCCCGGGCAGCGTCGCGGCGATGAAGTACGACGTGGCGAATTACGTCACCCACCTCAACGCGCGGCTGGCCCGAGCGGCGCACGATCACAACCTGACGGTGCGCTTCGAGACGACAGCGACGCCGGATCTGCTGGCAGCCGGGGACTTCGACGCTGTGATTGTCTGCGCGGGGGCGCGTTCCGTGCGCCCGCCGGTGCCGGGGGTCGATCTTCCGCACGTGGTCACGGCGGTGGAGTTACTGAACCATCCGGCGCTGAGCGCCGACGCGAAACACGTGGTGGTCGTCGGCGGCGGAGAGGTGGGCTGCGAGACGGCGCATTTCCTGGCCTACGAGCACGGCAAGCGCGTGACGGTCGTCGAGATGCTGCCCCACTTCATGCCAGAGACCTGCGCGGCCAATCGCGGCTATCTGCTGCACTACCTGGAGCGTGCGGGCGTGCGGCTGCTCAACGCCACACGCCTGGTGCGCATTGCGGAGGACGAGGTCATCGTACGGCAGAACGTCGCGGATGGGGTGCCCGATCCCTACATCACGTGGACACCGGTGGTATCCGACGCGATTCCCAATCCCCTGGCGAAGCCGCTCCCTGTGGAAGAGGAGAGACGCACGCTACCGGCGGATCTGGTAGTGCTGGCAGTGGGCATGGAACCAGAGGACACGCTCTACGAGGCCTGCGTCCAGGCGCACGTCGCGCCGTTGATCAAACAGATCGGGGACGCTTTTGAACCGGCGAGCATCTTGCAGGCGACGCGGGCCGGGGAGCGGGTGGCGCGCTCGCTGTAACCTCAGCTCACCGCCATCAACGCGAAATGAATGGGGAAAAAGAGCATCCACCGTTGCAGGCTCTTGCCCTGCAACGAAACTGAGTTATACTGAGCATGAGACTCAGCCAAGGTGAAATGCGTTAAGGCTGCTTGAGTAACCATCACACTGGCCACAACTTGCCACGAGGAGATATAGCCATGCAATTTCCGCGCGCTGCTGGTATTTTGATGCACCCTACTTCGTTACCCAATCGCTTCGGCATCGGGGATCTGGGAAGCTCAGCCTATGTTTTCATCGATTTTCTGGTCGAAAGTGGGCAATCACTGTGGCAGATTCTGCCCCTGGGTCCCACCGGGTATGGGGATTCACCCTACCAGTGCTTCTCTGCCTTCGCCGGCAACCCACTGTTGATCAGCCTGGAAACGCTTCAGGAACAGGGCGACATCGAAGCGGAGGCCCTGGCAGAAGCACCGGACTTCCCGGCCACACGGGTGGATTACGGCCAGGTCATCCCCTTTAAGTACGCAGTTCTAAACCGCGCCGCCCGCAACTTCCGCCAACGACAGCCCGCCGAACGGTGGAGCGACTTCGAAACGTTCTGTGCTGAGAACGCCCACTGGCTGGACGACTTCGCTCTTTTCATGGCTCTCAAAGACGCCCACGGAGGCGCGGTCTGGAACACGTGGGAATGGCCTCTGGTCTCCCGAGATCAAGAGGCTCTGGAAGCGTGGAGAAAGCGTCTGGACGCCTCCATTTTCGCCCATCGCTACTTCCAGTACAGCTTCTTCCGTCAATGGGAGGCGCTGAAGCACTACGCCAACGAGCACGAAATCAAAATCATCGGCGACATCCCTATCTTCGTGGCCTACGACAGCGCCGAGGTGTGGGCCAATCCCGAGCGTTTCAAACTGGACGAAGACTATCTGCCGTCGGCCGTAGCCGGGGTGCCCCCCGACTACTTCAGTCCCACGGGCCAGCTGTGGGGCAATCCCCTCTACCGCTGGGAGATCATGGCCGAGGACAACTACGCCTGGTGGATCGAGCGCTTCCGTCAGACATTTAAGACGGTGGACATCGTACGGCTGGACCACTTCCGGGGCTTTGAAGCCTACTGGGAGATCCCGGCCGGAGAATCCACCGCCATCAACGGCGAATGGGTCAAGGGACCCGGTGCGGCCTTCTTCGAGACGCTGAGGGAGGCGTTGGGCGAATTACCGATCATCGCCGAGGACCTGGGCTTCATCACCCCAGAGGTCGAAGCGCTGCGCGACGCTTTCGAGCTGCCCGGCATGAAGATCCTGCAGTTCGCTTTCGCCGCCGACGCTCGCAATCCCTACCTCCCTCACAACTACCGGCGCAACGTGGTGGTCTACACCGGCACCCACGACAACGACACCACCGTGGGCTGGTATCGCAGCCGCGACGAGGAGGAGTTGCAGGCCGTTCACGCCTACCTGGGCCCCGTGGAGGAGCCGATAAACTGGGCCCTTATCCGCATGGCCTACCGCTCGGTGGCCGACACCGTCGTGATTCCCCTGCAAGATGTGCTCGGATTGGGGAGCGAAGCCCGGATGAACACACCGGCCAAAGCCTCGGGCAACTGGACGTGGCGCTTCGAAATGGAGGACTTGGAACCCGCACTGGGAGAAAAATTGAAGGAAATGGCCGTGACCTACGGCAGGGCGGAACCCAAGGAGCAGAAAGAGATGCCAGAGTACATGTAACTACCTCGCCCGCCGTCCCTACGCCACTTCTCCAAACGCGACTCCGCTAACGCTGCGTCGCTGACTACAAGCGGACTGAGTAGATTGCGACGAGCGACCCTGCTCAACTATCTCTCGTCATACAGCCAACGGTAGCGGGCGTGGTGTTCGGTGATACGCTCCACGTAGGTGCGCGTCTCCTGAAAACCGATCAGCTCCACGAAAAGGTCACGGTCCTCACCCGCCGCCGTCCACCAACGCGCGGCGTTTCCCGGTCCGCCGTTGTAGCCCGCCAGCGCCGGATAGAGCTCCCCATCGAAGCGCTCTCGTTGTTGCGCCAGATACCAGGTGCCAAAGCGGACGCTGACCAGCGGGCGGTAAAGATCGGCCGTTTTGTAATTTGGGGGCCAATTCAAAGCGTCGGCGATTTCGGCACCTGTAGGAGGGATCACCTGCATCAGGCCATGCGCTGCCGCGTAGGAGGTCGCAACCCCCTCGAACAGACTCTCCTGCCGCAGCAAGGCGTAGAGCACCAGCGGTGAAAAGTCGAATTCCTCCGCTTCCTTCTCCACCAGCTCACTGAAATAGGTGGGATAGAGCAGACAGCCCAGGAAACGCGGTAACGCCTCAAACGTCTCGGTCGGAGAGAGACGCCACACCGTCGCCGCCGCCAGGATCGAGGAACGATAAAGCCCCGCCTCCCGAAACATTAACGCCAGATGATATTGCGCCCAGCCGTCGTCCTCGTAAGCGCTGCGCAGAGCCTCCAACTCGGCACGCCCCTCATCGAAATGGCCGACCTCCAGCAATACCAGCCCCCGCTCCAGACGAGGATCGTTCAGCAGCGCCTCCGGGGGCAGGCTGAGATCAGGCGTCGGTTCGACCGGAGGCGTAGCCCATTCCGAAAGCCACGCGATCACCTCGGCCTGCTCGGTCGCGCTGCCGCAGGATCGCAGTGCATCGCCCTCCCCCACCTCAGCCAACGGCGGACGTCCCGCCAACAAGTCCGCCGCCCGCAAGCCGTAGTAGCGCCAGGGAGCGGCGACCACAGTGCGACTCAGATACGCCGTGGCGCTGATCTCGTTCCCGCTCTCCAAGTAGCGCTTGCCGATCCAGAAGCGCGCGGCGGACGCTTGATCACCGGCGGGGTACCAGCGCAGCAACACCTTCCACGTATCCACGACCTCGTCCCACGCCCCCACGCGGTAACGGGCCAGGCCGGCTCGAAAGCGAGCCTCGGGGGCTACGGCGTCGTCAGGATAACGCTCCGCCAGCTCGACAAAGGCCACCGCCGCATCCTCCAGACGTCCCTGCGTCTCCAGCAGCTCCGCCGCCTTCCAAAGCGCTTCGGCCGCGCGGGGGTGATCCGGAAGCGCTGCGGGCAGTTGTCGGTAAGCCGCCAACGCCTCCCCTATACGCCCCAGGTCCACCAACGCCTCAGCTTTGCCAAGCCACGCGCTGCCCCAGTAGGCGTCGCCCGGATGCGTGACAAGGAGCGTTTCAAACTCCGCCAAGGCCAACTCTGGACTGCCGGCCTCCAGAAAAGCATGGGCCGCGTAGTAATGGGCTTCGCCGGTGTGATCGGGATGCGTCTCGATATGACGATAGAAGGCGGTGACGGCCGGGCCATAGGCACCGGCGCGATAATCGATCTTGCCGCGCAACAGATCGTCGACGGGGACATTAGCTTCGACCAGCTGCACCAGGGCCTCATACGCCTGCGAGCTCTCCGGATAAGCGGTGACGACCTCTTCGTAGCGGCGGAGTGCCTCCTGCGTCTCCCCAAAGGCGCGGGCGGCCTCGGCGGCCTGGAAAGTGATGCGAGCCCGATAAGCAGGGATCCGGGCGATCTCGAGGATCGCATCGTAAGCCGCAAGGGTCTCGGTATAGGCCTGACGTGCGGCGTGGGTCAGACCGATCTTCTCCCAAAGATAGACTTGGCGGCTGGGGGTCTCGGCCAACGTCAGAGCTTCGGTGTAAGCGGAGAGCGCCGAGGTATAGACGCCGGTGGCGGCGTATGCATCCCCGATCCACGCGTGGGCGTAAGGGGCCAGGACCGGTCGGGCAGTCAGGGCAGCCGCGTAATGGTCGGCCGCCCGTTCTCCTTCCCCTATCTCCAACAGCGCATCACCGAGGCGCACGTGGATCTCGGCGGCCTGTCCGCTTTCAGAGGCTTCCGTCGCCAGTGCCTCCAACAAGGTGATGCCCCGCGTCAGCGCGCCCTGAGCGAGGAGGGTCTTGCCGAGTCCCAGCGTCGTGCGCCGCGCCTGTTCCTGAGAGATGGAAGAGAGCGGCATGAGACGGCGGTACAGTGTCTCGGCCCGCTCCCAATCCCCCACCTCGTAGGCCGCCTCGGCTTCTTCCAACAGCACCTCCGGCCTGGGAGTCGGCGTAGGCGTAGGCGACGGCGTGGCGGTCGCCGTAGGCGTCGGCGTAGCGGTGGGTGAAGGGGTAGGCGTAGGAGAGGCCAGGAAAGAAAACAGAGCTGCTGGCTCCGTCAAGGTGGCACAGCCCGCCAACAGGATCAACAAGATGCCCGAAAGAAAAAGTCTTTGTCTTCGCATGTCTGCATTATGCGACAAAGACGCCCTTGTGTCAACCTTCCAACCTTCCACCGTTAAAGTGATCTGTGAATGTTTCCCGGGCGGCGCGAAGGGTGTTGAGCAAACGTCCAAAAACCCATAACAAGAGGGGAGGAAAACGCTCCCTCCCCTCTTTTGTTTGTACCCCACCGGAGGTTGGTGCTAGTTGCCCTTCATCACCAGGGGGAGATAAATCTTGACCAACTTCACCTCCAGCGTCACGGGCACATCAACCGACGGGTCTCCGGCGTCGTTGTCGACCCGCAAGGTGGTGGTGTAGATGCCTTCATCCAGCCCGGCGGTGTCAAAGACCACATCCACGTCCACGCTGTTGGGCAGAGAGATGGTCAGGGTACCTGTAATGACACCTTCCCTGGGAGCCAGATCGTCGCTTATCGGGGAGATCGTCAACCAATCCACCAACGGTGTCTTGGTCAAGTTCCAAGTGTAGGTAACCGTGCCCATGTTGAGGATGGTCAACGTGTCGGTGACGGTATCACCTTTAAGCACCTCCCGCTTCAACTCCAGAGGATAGACCGTGAGGTCCGGCGCGGTGATGCGTCCCTCGATAGCCGGCGCTATGGGTGAAAAGGCCTCGATGTAGTCCATCACCGCCTGATCGAGTGGGGGACCGGCGTCGTAGGGGTTAATAGCGTACTCAGCGAAAACGGCATATCCATCACCACCTCCGCGCATGAAGTTGTTGGTCACCACTTTGTAGATGGCGTTCTCGTTCAGAGGAACGTACTCGGTTCCGCTCAATACCTCCACCGACTCGATGCGCGAACCGGCCGGCTTGTTAGGATTCCAGGTATAGCGCATGCCGGCCACCTGGGGGAAACGGCCGTCCTCACGGGGTGGGTAACGGCTGACACCGTTTTCCAGAGCTGTGATGATATGCGTGCCGGTGATCTCGAACGTGGCGATAGTGTTACCGAAGGGTAGCACTTCCAGCACCTCACCGACGCTGATCGACCCCGCATCAATCGGCGCTCGCAGCCCGCCGCCGTTCTGGATGGCGATGTCGTAGGGGTCGCCGGGGTTGATGGAGTTGATCTTCCACAGCATGGCGTCGGCGACCAGGTTGCCCATCCGACACTCGCTGAAGCGGCAAATGCGCATGCCGTCGACACTGATGGGAATCTCCACCGTACTGGTGCCGACGTATGTATTTCTGAGCGCTTCGACCTCGGCGCGGTAAGGGTCGAGAAGGGCGTCAATATCCGTGTCGGTGGGCACGGAGGTGTCCATCAAGATGGGATTACCGGCGTAGGCGGTCACCACACCGGAGGCGTCGAAGACCACATCCAGATGTCCCAAATACTTGGCCCATTCGAAATCGGTCACGATCAGGACGGGGTCTCCATTGGGGGCCACAACCTCGGTGGGATAGGGACCGACAGCGTCGTCGGGTGGAGTGTAGAGGAAGGTGTGGCTGTGCCCGCCGACGATCACGTCCACCCCACTGACCTGCTGGGCCAGGGTGAGGTCATGATCGTATCCCACGTGGGTCAGGGCAATGATCTTGTTGATCCCTCGAGCTGTCAGATCGTCAACGGCCGCCTGCAGGCTGGTCACCGTGTCGCTGAAGACCACGTTGGGACCGGGGCTGGAGATGTTCTCTGCCTCGGGTGTCGTCAGGCCGACGATGCCGATGGGCTCACCGCTCAGGGTGATGACCGTGGAGGGCTTTATCTTACCATTCAGGAGAGGTTCGGCGGTGACGTTGATGTTGGCGCTCAGGATGGGGAAGTCTGCCCCGTCGGCCAGGCGGGCCAACTCACTGGGGCCATCGTCGAACTCGTGGTTGCCCACCGCCATGGCGTCGTATCCCAAAGCGTTCATCGTCTCCGTGATGATGTCCGCCTTGAACAACCTATAGAACAACGTGCCCATGAATTGATCGCCCGCGTCCAGAAGCAGGACGTTATCGTTGGTCGCGCGGATTTCCTCGATCTTGGTCGCCAGGCGGGGTGCGCCGCCGTACATGGCGCCCCAACTTTCCCATTCGTCCACACGACCGTGGACATCGTTGGTGTGCAGAATAGTGAGCGTCATCACCTGCTGAAGCGAGACCCCCTCTTCAACCGGGACGGCCTCCACCTCCACAGCTGCCGACGCAGCGTGTTCCGGAGGAAGAGCCGCAGGCCGGGCTGCGAGAACGGGGATCGCCACCATCACACTCATGATCAGGGTCAAGACGACCACCTTGCCCAATGCTTTAAACATAGTTACCTCCTTAAGACTTGCGATTGAAATTTGACCAATCATCTAGAAACAATCCTAAAAGGTTGGGCTCAAATGTTCACCTCCTTTCCATGATCAGTTGAAGACTCTACTGAAAAAAGTTTTTCAGTAAAGAAAGAGGTACTCTATGTTGTAGGGTAACCAACGTTACTCGTGGGTGCTACCGTCGGGCAGGGTAGCGCCTTTCAGGCGGGCCGCCTCCAAATCCACGTCGGTGACGTTGGCGTCCTTCAGGTTAGCCTGCTCAAGATTCGTGTCGTCGACTTCGGCCCCGCTGAGGTTAGCGTCGCGCAGATCCGCGTCACTGAAGTCGGCGTTACGGAGATCAGCCCAACCGAACTCCGCGCCGCTGAAATCGAAGCCCCCTACTCTCGCGCCTTGCAGGTTGGCACGATTGAGATCGACGCCGGAGAAGTCTGTGCGTCCTTCGGTCAGTCCGTTGACCAACCGCCAGACGAGACGCCATTTGGCGGCTATCACCGTCTCGTCGTCCAGGCTCAAGCCGCGCAGATCGGCGCGGGTTAAATCAGCGCCGCTGAGATTAGCGCCGTTGAACCGGGCGCCCCGCAAAAGAGCAAAAGAAAGATCCGTCCCGATGAGATGCCGATGGGAAAGATCGAGGCCGGTGAGGTTCGTGTAGCTCAAATCGACACCGTTCAGAACGTCTTGCTCGCCGAGACGGTTGACGATATACCAGACATCACGCCATTTAGCGGAGATTTGGGTCGTCTCGTCCAGCTGCGCACCCCGGAAATCAACCCATTGCAGCCGGGCGTCGGTCAGATTGGCGCGGCGCAGATTGGCCCCGGAGAGGTTCGCGCGTTCCAGATTCGCCGCGGTGAAGTCGGTGGCGGTGAGATCGCAGTCACTGAGATCGGCGCCGGCCAGATTGGCGCGGGCGAAATCCAGGTGGTCGAGATCGCGGTTCTCCCCTCCGCGGGTGACGATGTCCCAGACCCGCCACCACTTGGGCGCGATCCTGGTCGTCTGTCTGAATACCGTGGCGTCTTTCAGGTCGGCGTAATCCAGGATGGCGTCCGTCAGGTCGGTAGAGGTCAGATTGGCGCCGCTCAAATCGGCCTGGGTAAGGTCGGCCTCGCCCAGATCTGCTCCCTGGAGATTTGCCCGGGACAAGTCCACCCCCTGCAAACGGGCATGGCTGAGATCCGCCGCTATGAGGTTGGCTTCCCTCAAATTTGCCCCCATGAGATCGGCCCCACCGAGGTCTACGCTTTGAAGATAAGCATAGCTCAAATCTACGTTGCGAAGATTGGCGTTAGGCGCGTTCTGCGTGAGGATCTCACTGCTCAGGCGCCATTTGGGGGCGATCTTGGTCTCCTCATTCATCCGCGTGTTCCGCAATACAGCGTATCTCAAATCTGCCTCTTCGAGGTCAGCGTTGTGCAAATTCACCTCGGTCAAGTCCGCTCCGTAGAGATTGGCTTTTCGCAATATGCTGTGCTGTAAAACCGCCCCTCGAAGGTTGGCGCCGCTGAGGTCGACGCCTTCAAGGGAGGCGTAGCTAAGGTCCCGATGCCGTAAATCGCGCCCCACTCCCCCCTGGGTAAGCAGTGCGATCACCAACCGCCACTTCTCCGGCAGTTGCGTGGCGGTATCAACGCGGGTGCCGCGCAACACGGCGCCGTTCAAAACAGCGCCGGTGAGATCGGCTCCCATGAGGTTCGCGCCTTCCAGATTCACACTTTCCAGGTTCGCGTTCTTGAGATTGGCACCGCTCAAGTCAGCATGGCTCAAATCCTGGCCGCGCAAATCTCGTCCTTCAGCGCCGTGGGTGACAATGTCCCAAACGAGACGCCACTTGTCAGCGATATCGGTGTCCGCGCCGAGCTTCGCACTATGCAACGCGGTGCCGTCCAGCTTCGCCTCCCGCAGGTCGGCCCCACGCAAGTCGGCCAACCGCAAATTAGCATCGGTCAGATCGGCCCGAATCAGACTGGCACCGTTGAGATTGGTATTCTGCAGGTCAGCGCCCTTCAATTGAGCCTGGCTGAGGTCGGCGCGGCGGAGATCTAGCCCACTCAAGTTGAGGTCGTGAGCGGCGGAGAGGATGTCGCGCACCAGACGCCACTTCTCGGGAATCTGCGCCCCCCTCAAATTCGTGTTTTTGAGATAGGCGCGTTCGAAGACCGCCGTAGAGGCATCGACATTTTGCAGGTTGGCGTTGGCCAGGTTGGCGTCACGAAAGCTGGTTTCCACCAAGGTGGCGCCGCGCAGATCTGCGCGGCTCAAGTCGGCGTTGTCAAAGTAGGCGCGCGTCAGATCAGCGTTGTTGAGCTGCGCATCGCTTAATTTGGCCGCGTCGAGATAAGCCTCGGCCAGGCTGGCTCCGCTGAGATCGGCCGCGTAGAGCTGAGCATTCGTAAGCGTCGCGCCGCTGAGGTCAGCGCCGCTGAGGTTAACCCCCCACATGCGTGCGCCCTCCAGATTGACGCCCCTCAGCTTCGCGCCGCTCTTATCGCAGCTGTGCCAGTCCACGCCCGGCCCGGCCGGGGTGCCACAGTTACCCCGCTCCCGGCACCCCGACAAAGCGGTCAGCAGGATCACGAGCAACAACCCACGCGCCACGTAAACGCCTCGGTCCCGGATGCGGTCCATTACTTCCCCCTTCTGTATTCCACCCGGAAGCAGAGGATGGAGTTGTCAGCGTTTGCTTTACTAAAAAGGGTACGTTTGACCTGAGTTAGTGCAGTCTTGTACGGTCATTTCGGTGAAGCTATCGTCTGAGCTGCGCGGCCTCTCACGCTCACGATGAGCGTTTCCGGGTCAGAAAGCGCGTCTCATCTGAGCGGATATCTCCCGGAGGAGATCAGGACACAAGACAGTGTAGCATCATTCTATCAACAACGCAAGGCTGTTGCAAGTGGGCTAACGAACGAAGCAGTTCCAGGGTGGCTCAAACGCCATAAGCTGACAGGTACAACGCTCTTCCGCAACGCCTTGGGGCCTCTAAGGCATCAACGCCAGATAGCGGATTTCGCTCTCTCGATACGAAGGGTCAAAGATGAGCACGGGGGAATCGGCAAAGCGATCGGTCTCCAAGGCGATCCAGCCGGTGACCTCACCGCCCGGGAAGAGGTAGGCATCGAGCGCAGGTTTCGGCTCGACCAAAGCAGGCGGCCTGTACATCGCCCCGTCGCTGCCGGTCACCCTGAAATCGTACCCCCCCAGGATCTCCGGCCCCTCGACGATACCGATGTACCGCACGCGAACTTCCACCAGCAGATAGCGGCGATTTTCCGCCGGCGGTTCGTTCAAATAGTTGGCTTCGATCAACGCCTCCCAGGCCACCTCGTCCCAGAGCACGCGCTCGACGGTGACCTGCCAGTCCTCGGTCGTCACCGTGCTCCCCAAGGAAGCCGGTGAAGTAAGCGTGGTGCCCAGGTCCGTCGGCCGAAGCTCCTCGAGCGAGAAATCGACGAGATGCCGCGCGCCCGCCTCCAGGGCCACGTAGTAATAGGGTGCATCCATCTTTTGCATAGAAAAGAAGGCGAGCAGGAGAGCGGCTTCATCCTGGGGAATCGAAAAGGCGTGCCAGCCGGTGTTCGACGCGCCTGGGGTAAAGTCGACGTCCAGACGAGGTTCAGGCGGTACGGCTGCGAAGCCATCATAAAACACGCCCCCGTCGCCCGTCACATAGAGGCCAAGGCTCTCTTTGTCCCGGTCTTTCGCCCGGAACTTCACTGTGAGTTCGAGCAGCAGATACTCCCAACCCTCCGGCGGCGGGTCGTTCAGGCTATTCGCAGCGTAAAGACGCCTCCAGGCCTCCTCGCCCCGGATCACGTGAAGCACCTCCAGCGTCCAATCGGACGTGACGACCCGGACGCCTGCCGGATGAGGGAGAGCGCGACTCAGCCCCAGCTGCTGCGGCGTCGGTGTATACGCCCCCTCAGGCTGCGTCCACGGTATCAGTGTGACGCAAACGCATCCCACGCTCAACAGCGCCAGGACAAGCCACCCTCCCCGCTTAGCCCACATCAGTACACCCCGCCTTAGAGTTCGATCTCAGCCACGGAGGACACAATGTGCGTGGGGCGATAAGGAAAGCTCTCCACGTCCTCACGGCGGGTGACCCCGGTGAGCACCAGAATCGTCTCCATGCCGCTTTCAACCCCGGCGACGATATCCGTATCCATGCGGTCGCCTATCATCACCGTATCTTCGGAGTGGACATCGAGGTAGTTCAGCGCCGAGCGCATCATCAGAGGATTGGGCTTCCCCACGAAAAAGGGGCCGACACCGCTGGCCTTCTCGATAAGGGCCGCCATAGCACCGCAGGCGGGCACCAACCCCTCGTCGGTGGGACCGGAGGGATCGGGGTTGGTGGCGATGAAACGAGCACCCTGGGCGATCAAGCGGATGGCTTTGGTGATATGGTTGAGGTTATACGTCGTCGTCTCCCCCAACACCACGTAGTCGGGATCGATCTCGGTGATGACGTAGCCGACTCCGTGAATGGCCTCGGTCAGCCCGCTCTCGCCGATGACGTAGGCAGTGCCCCCCGGTCGCTGAGAGTGCAGGAAGCGCGCCGTCGCCATGGCTGACGTGAAGATGCGTTCCTCGGGGATTTTTAGCCCCAGGGTCGCCAGACGGTGAGATAGGTCACGCGGCGTGTAGATGGGATTGTTGGTGAGCACCAGGTACTCAATCTCCCGCTCCTTCAACATCTGGATAAACGCAGCCGCGCCGGGCACAGGCTTGCGGCCGCTGACCAACACGCCGTCCATATCGGTGATAAAATTCCGTTTGATGATGTTCATACCGTGCTCCTTGCGGTTTTAAGACCATAGACGCTCATCAGACCAAACAACTCCCGACTTTGTACCGCAGCCACGAGAAAAGGGAGAAAAAGGTGACGAATTTACGGTGTAAGGTCGCACCTGGCGTCGGCCAGCACAGAACGAGTATCCCTGAACTTGATGCTCCCAAACGATCACCCATCTATCCATCAGATCACACCTGACAGAACAGCAGTCAAGGTTCAGCGAGAGGCACGCAAGGCGGCAGCGACGGCGCGAATGTGCTCGGGCGTGCTGCCACAGCAGCCGCCGAAGATCTTCACCCCCAGGTCGGCAAATTTGAGCGCATACTCGGCCATCACCGCCGGCGTCACGTCGTAGACGAGCGCTTCGTTCTCGGTGTGAGGCAGGCCGGCGTTGGGCTTGGCCATCAAGCGCGCCTTGGGCACCGTCTCCCGCATCACCCGCACAGCCTCCAATGTCTCTTCGAGGGTACGTCCGCAGTTGGCGCCGATGACGGCCACGTCCAGGGAACAGAGCACCTCAGCGGCCTGCGCCGGTCTGACGCCCATCATGGTGCGCCCCTTGGTGTCGAAGCTCATGGTCACCAGCACCGGAAGGTCCGTCGCCCGCTTCACACCTTCGACCGCAGCGCGAGCCTCGTTCAAGTCACTCAACGTCTCCACGAGGAGGGCATCGACGCCGCCCTCGGCCAGAGCGCCGGCCTGCTCGGCGAAAGCGACGACGGCATCGGCGTAGCTCAGCGCACCCAGCGGGGCCAGCAGCTCGCCCGTAGGCCCCAGGTCACCCAGGACGAAGACACGCTCCTCCGCGACTTCGCGGGCCAGGCGCGCCGCCGCCCGGTTGATCTCCACAGTCCTCTCCGCCAGCCCCTGTCGCTGCAAGCGCAGGCGACTGCCGCCAAAGGTGTTGGTCAATATCAAATCCGCGCCGGCCTCCACGTAACTGCGGTGTAGCCGTCGGATAGCCTCAGGGTTCTCCAGATTCCAACGCTCCGGGGCCTCCCCGGCCGGCAGCCCGGCAGCCTGCAACATGGTGCCGGTGGCCCCGTCGGCGATCAAAATACCCGGAGCGGACAAGCGGTCTAAGAATCGCATCCTTTGCTGCCTTCCACATCTTGCGGCAACCCAAGCCGCAGCTTAACAACTCCCGGCTAAAGGGCCGCCAAGCGTGCATAGAGATCCGGCCGGCGGTCGCCGACGGTATCCAACTCGAACTCATCCGGGCGCAGCACAATGCGCTTCTGCCGCGCCTGCGCCGGCTCGATCTCCGCATAGCAAATCTCCTCCCCGGCTCCTGCCTCCGCCAGCACGTTGCCCCCGGGATCGGTGATCTGACTGCGTCCGAAGAACCAAAAGCCGCTCTCCGTCCCGCAACGATTGCAGGCCAGCAGGAAAATGCGGTTCTCTAAAGCACGGGTGCGGGTAACAAAGGTCGGGGCATTTTGAGAACCATCCGGCCAGTTGGTGGGCAGCGCCACGATGTCGGCTCCGGCAAGGGCCAGCAGGCGTAACGCCTCCGGGAACCGCAGATCGTAGCAGATGGCGACGCCCACACGCCCCACCGAGGTCTCCCAGACGCGGAAACCCGTATCGCCCGGCGCGGTAAAACGGTCAACTCCCAACAGCGGGAGATGAGCCTTGCGATAGACCCCCACAAGCCCCTCCGGTCCCACCAACGCCGCCGAATTATAGACAACCTCACCCTCTTGCTCCAGCAGTCCCACGACCGCGTAGGCGTCGGCGTCCGCGCAAAGACGACGCAGCGCCTCCGTGGTGGGACCGGGGAGAGGCTCCGCCGCCGGCAACGCAGCCTCAAGGTCAGTGAAGCCGTACCCGGAGACGGCGCACTCGGGAAAAACGACGAGCCGCGCCCCTCTCCTCAGTGCTTCACGCAACCGGGCTACGATGCACTCTCGGTTGGCCTCGTCTTCCCCTAACTTCGGATCCATCTGTACGACGGCAACCTTGATTTCCATGAGAACACCTCCTGTTCAAGCGCAAGGAGTTCACAGTCAGATACATGCCGCGGGGAGAACCGTTGGAGGGCGCATTCCCCGTCCAGACGAAGCGCAGGGGCCTCACACCTCATGCCGTAACGTCAGGGGGAGTTACTCAACAGCTTCCTGACCACAATGGTGACGCTCATAAAAAGCGTCCAAATCGACCTTTTCAAACATCGCCAATACGGTCTCAAAAGAACGCACCAACTCGGCGCGCTGCTGAGGCGTCATCTCCTGAATCCAATCGACAATGTGCGTCTCGGTGCGACGCAGCAAAGACTCGTAGGCTTTTACACCCTCCTCCGTCAGAGAGAGCAAGACGCGCCGTCGATCCTCGGGATCGCGCATGCGCCCTACCAAATCACGAGCCTCCAGACCCTGGATCAACTTGGACATAGTAGGAAGCGAAACGCCCTGATAGTCCGCCAGGCCGGAAAAACATTGTTCCCCCTCCCGATAGAGCACAGCCATAACGCGAAACTGCGGTTCGGTGAAGAGGCCGGCGCTGTGTCGGCGCAGGTCTTGTCGCATCAAACGTGCCAGACGGGGCACACCTTCTATCAAAGCGTGGGCCGCATCCAACAACGTGGGCACTTCCTTGTCCATCTTCTCCCCCTGCATGGCTATGACGTTCGTAATCAGACGACGTCGCTCACTCCAAAGGCGCAGAGGAAACCAGGCTCAATGAAAAGCCTCCGCCCCCTCTGCGGCAACTCAATCCAACGCACCGACACATGCCGGGCAGCGTTCCGCCAA
This sequence comes from Anaerolineae bacterium, assembly GCA_049975525.1. Taxonomy (GTDB): domain Bacteria; phylum Chloroflexota; class Anaerolineae; order B4-G1; family SLSP01; genus G713. The sequence goes on along the minus strand of JBNGCW010000017.1, from coordinate 24,091 downwards.
AGCCGCCCGCAACCGGGCTTGCACCGCTTCTATCGATCCCCTGGCATCAATAACGACCCATCGTTCCGGCTCGGCCGCGATGAGCGCCTGATACCCTTCACGCACACGGCGGTGAAAGGCCAGCGCCTCGCGGTCCAGGCGGTTCATCTCTTCCCCGGCGGCGACGCGCCGCTGTAGCCCCACAGCGGGGTCGATATCCAGGTAGAGCGTCACGTCGGGCATCACCCCGCCGGTGGCGAAGCGCGTGATCTCGCGCAAGGCCTCCAGGGATAGACTGCGTCCGTAGCCCTGATAGGCATAGGTGCTGTCGAAGTAGCGATCACAGAGCACCAGCTTGCCGGCCCGCAGCGCCGGCCGGATCACCTCGTCCACCAGCTGGGCCCGCGAGGCGGCGTAGAGGAGGACCTCGGCCCGGGGACGCAGCTCCGCGTGCGCCGGATCGTGGAGCAAAGCGCGAATGCGCTCACCCACGGGCGTGCCGCCCGGCTCCCGCGTGCGCACGACAATGTGTCCCTGTGCCTGCAGCCACGCAGCCAATAAAGGCGCTTGCGTCGTCTTCCCGCTGCCCTCCGGCCCCTCCAGGGTAATAAAAAGACCGCCCCGTACCTGCGTCACCTGGTGTCTCCCCGGTTGATGATCCGCACGTGACGGTAAGGCTCTTTGCCATAAGATTCGGATTCCAGATGGGCGGCTTCCGCCATCTGATGCTGACGCTTGCGGATGTAGGCGTTTTGCGGCGAGAGGTCAATGGCGCCTTTGGTGTGCAGCACGCGTCGAATCGCCTCCTTCGTCTCACGCATGGCGCGTTCGAAAGCCGCATCTTCCGCCGCCCCCAGGCGGAAAAGATCGCGGAGAAAGGACTCCATCTGCGCGGCAGTGTTGGCCCGCAAGACGTAAATGGGAATCTCCTGTTGTTCTGCATCGACGATAACCTTGGGCCGACGGCGGTAGTAGTGCTTGGTGGTGACCATAGCATCGGCAGCCTGCAGGGCGTCCACAATGCGCAAGGGAACGCGAAGGTTGCTGGCCGCCTCACGCAGCCGGTTGCGAGCGATGCCGAAGGGGAAGATGGCGATCTCTTCGTGCTCCCGAGGCGGCACGGGGATGGTCTCCAATTCACTCTCCACCCGTACTTGCTCCCGCACCACGTCAACCTCCCCGGTGTGAATCTCACCGCTCCGATCGCGGTAGCGCAGCTCGGCGTTGGGCGGATTACCGCGCAAAAGCGCATCCACAGAAGCGGCGACATCCTCGTGCACCATCAACCGCTGGCGATCCTGAATCTCCACCAACACATCGAAGGTGGGCGGCGCCCGGCGTTCCAGAACCGTCTTCTGCGTCCCCCGGCGGCGCGCCTCTTCATCGGAAAGCGTGACGCTTTCAATCCCCCCCACCAGATCAGAGAGCGTGGGGTTCATCAACAAATTGTCCAAGGTATTGCCGTGAGCGGTGGCAATGAGCTGGACGCCGCGCTCGGCGATGGTCCGCGCCGCCAGCGCCTCCAACTCGCGCCCAATCTCGTCGATGACGATGACCTCGGGGTTGTGGTTCTCCACAGCCTCGATCATCACCTCGTGCTGCAGATTGGGCATGGCGACCTGCATACGTCGTGCCCGCCCGATAGCCGGATGGGGAATGTCTCCGTCCCCGGCGATCTCGTTGGAGGTATCCACGATAACCACGCGCTTCCGTTCCGCCAGCACTCGGGCCCCCTCCCGGAGCATCGTCGTCTTCCCCACCGCCGGACGCCCCACCAGGAGAATGCTGCGCCCGGAGTTAATCAAATCCTCGATGATATCGATAGTCCCATAGACGGCGCGGCCCACCCGACAGGTCAGCCCCACAATGTCCCCTTTGCGGTTGCGGATGGCGGCAATACGGTGCAGCGTGCGGGCGATCCCCGCGCGGTTGTCGGCGTCGAACTCACCGACGCGCTCAACCACGTAGTCGATCTCCTCGCGGGTCACCTCAGAATCCCGCAGCACCACCTCCTCCTGAGTGTAACGCGCGGTGGGAACCCGCCCCAGATCCAGGATGACCTCCAGCAGGTCGTCCCGCCGCCCCAGATCGACGAGCACAGCGCGAATGTCTTTGGGCAAAACGTCCATTAACGCCGCCAGATCGTCTGTTATAATCTCCGGCTTCTCAAGATTTTCAGTGATTTCCTCAGTGATTTCCATAGTGTTTGTTATTTTTTGCATACGAGAGTATGACTCTAATGTCAACGTCAACCTTCACCGTATCATTTTACCACGAGCGATAAAAGGTAAAAGTGACTTGAGGAGGGGGAAAGTCCGATCTTAACCCGCCGCCCCTGGACAGGCGCATCCGGAATCAAGACCTGCACCAGTAGGGGACATCGTCAAGAAGTACGCGTGCGTGGGGGGAATGGAAGTTTTGACCATCAAAAGAGGTCTCACCGCTGCTCAAGACAAACTTGACTCTACTGAAAAAAGGTTTTTCAGTAGAGAAAGGGATACTATATGTTGTGGTTGGGCTGCGCCCAACCACAACATATACCCCATATTTTTCTTTGGCTGACCCTTTTTTCAGGGCAGACAAACTTGTCAGCGCTCCAGCGCCCGGCGTATTGCTTCGGCCAGGTGAGATAAATGAACGGGCTTGGAGAGCTGCTCACACACCTCCGGCGTCTGCAGTGCCTCTGCCTCCTCCGCCAAAGGGTGCCCTGTCAGCAAAACCACCGGCGTCTTCACGCCGCGCTCCCGCAGCGCGCGCACCAACGCCTTGCCTCCCATCTTCGGCATCACCATGTCGCTCAACACCACCGCCACCCGCAATCCTTCCAGGATCTCCAACGCCTCTTCGCCGTTCGCCGCCTCCACCGTCCGATACCCCAGGCTCTTCAGACCGGCGATCAGCGCCTGCCGCGTGTCCGTGTTGTCTTCCACCACCAAGACGGTCTCACCCCGCCCTGGGAACAGCACGCCGCCCTCCACGGAGAACGAGGAGCCGGGCGCCTCCCTCAGCGCCGGCAGGTACACCGCAAAGGTCGTCCCCTCCCCCGGGCGACTGCTCACCTCGATGTGCCCCTCGTGCTGCCTCACGATGCCGTGCACCTGCGCCAGCCCCAAACCGCTGCCTTCGCCCGGCGCTTTGGTGGTGAAGAAAGGCTCGAAGAGATGTTGACGCACCGTCTCAGAGATGCCAACTCCGTTGTCCGAGACCGTCAGCTCGACCCACAAGCCCGGCTCTAACTCTGCCAGGGGCGACGTGCGGCCCGGCTCAACCTCGAGATGCGCCAATTCTATGCGCAGGATTCCACCCTCCGGCATCGCATCACGCGCGTTGAGGGCCAGGTTGGTGACCACCTGTCGCAGGCGCGTCGGGTCGCCGTTGACAAGATACTCGTCCCCCTCACCGTGCAGCTCGACGTTAATGCTCGCAGGCAACGTCCGCTCCAACAACCTGACCTGTTCCACCAGCAGCGCCCCCAGGTCCACCGGCTTCCGCTCGATGACGGCGCGACGGCTGAAGTCCAGAATCTGCTGAATAAGATCGGTCGCCTGCTGAGCCTGATCGTCAATGATCGCCAACTGCTCCCGACTTCGCGGCGCGAGCCCCGGTGTCCGCGCCAACATCTGCGCGTACAACACAATGGTGGCCAGGATGTTGTTGAAATCATGCGCGATGCCCGCAGCCAATTGCCCTATGGCGGCCAGACGCTCCTGCTGGTGAACGCGCTGCTGCACCTGACGCTCTCGGGTGACATCGCGCAGAACTAATACCCAATTCTCGGCCTCAGCTCCGTTGTACATCGAGCGGGCGATGACCTCAAAGATACGTGAGTCGCTTTGCACCTCGTGCCACAGCCCTTTGGTGGGGGGCGAGGTCAAAAGATCCTCCAAAGCACGGTCGCCCAGGCGGACGAGCTGGGCTTCCGGCCCGACGTCGGTCAGCACGGCGAGCGCCTCTTTGGCCGCCGGATTGGTCAGCACCACCCGACGGTCTGCATTGAGCAGCAACACCCCTTCCGGCACCGTATCGATGATCTGCTGAACCTCACGGGCCTGCTGCTGGATCTGCGCCAGCAACCGCTCCCGTTCCGCCTCCATCTGCTTGCGGGCGGTGATGTCTCGCAAAACGCCCTGCGTTGCCGTGCCGCCCCGATAGGGCACGTAGGAGACGGAGACCTCCACTTCGATCCTCCGGCCGTCTTTGTGCAAAGCGGTGAACTCGTAACGCGGGCTGAGCTTTGCACCTGCCGCCATTTTCTGCATGCGCGCTTCGATCAGCGGCAGGCTTTCAGGAGCGACCAGGCTCCTGAAATCAAAATCCGGCGCCTGCACTTCCTCCGGCGTGACGCCGAAGAGCGCCTCAAACTTGGGGTTGATAAGCTCAAAGCGGTTCTTGTAGAGAAGATAGATGGCGTCCTCGGACTGCTCGATCAAGGAACGATATTTCACCTCGCTTTCGCGCAGGGCGGTCTCCCGTGCTCGAATGGCCTGAGACATGCGCCGGAAGTCGGTGAGCAGCGCGTCGATCTCGGCAAAGGCAACCGGGGTGGATTCCAGGGCCTCCAGGCGGGCGAAATCACCGTCGGCCAGCGCGTCGGCGCTCTCCCGCAGCCAGGTCAGCGGCTCGACGACCCGGCGGTTCAACGTCCCCTGCAGATGCCTCACCGGCACCCACACAACCAGCAGTAAGAGCAAGAAAAGGCCCCCCATTAACTTGAGGTAAGGAAAGTAAACCAGAAGAAAGGGGATCTGCGCCACGACAAGCCAACCGGTGCGTTCGATGGGCACGGCGCTGGCCAACCACAGCGTCCCCTCATCCCGGTATAGCATCGTCCCCTCACCGTCCAGGCCCCGGCGCACAATCGGAAGATCCCCCACATTCAGCTGCTGAGCTACCAACGTTGCGCGAGGGTGGGCTAACAGCGTACCGAAGCGGTCGGTGACGAAGAGCATTTCGTGCTCGACCGGATCCAAGCGGGCGACGATGGATTCCTGTAGCGCCGCCAGACTGAGCTCCGCGACCAACAGCTCCCCGTCCGCCAGGCGCCGCCCCATGTAGACAGTAGGCTGACCAGTGCGCAGCGAGGTAAAGGGCGAGGAAATTCTCACCTCCTCCCCCTCTCCGAACCACTGAAAATAGGGCTGACCGGACATGTCCACGCCCCGATAGCGGGGATCCAAAGGCGCCAGCGCGACAACCCGCCCTTCCGCATCCAGATAGTAGAGCGTGTCGAAGTAATCGTAGGCCTCTCGGGCTGTCTGCAGATAAGAAGCCACCTCGTCCGGCGGGTTCGCCTCCGCCACCCAGGCCATGGCGCCCAGCACGCGGTCGGCGTGCTCCAGATAAGCGTCCACGGTGTGCGCGAAGGAGCGCGCGTGCAGCTGTTGGTGGCTTTCCAGATGCTGTTCCAGGGTATAGCCTATCAAACCCATCGCTACCAGGCTCAACAACAGCAGCGATAAAATCAACCGCAGCAGCAGCTCCCTGATCACCTGGTGAAGAGGACGAGGGACACTCGATTTCACGGCGCCGCCTCCGGTTCCAGAACCTCCTCGGTCACAAAGACCCCATCGCGGACGACGAGGAGATACTGGGGACGCACCACATCTCCGTACGCATCCATGGCGATGACGTCGGTCAGCCCCTGGATACGGGTCTCTACCAACGCCTGAGGTAGGTCCTCCGCTCGTCCGTCGCTCTTTTCCAAAGCCGCGGCCAGAAACAACACCGCCTCATAGGACTGCGCGGCGGCGAAAGTGGGCTCACGCCCAAAGCGCTCCTCATAACGGGCACGAAAGTCCAGAAAGGCGGGGGTTTGGCTGTTGGAGTTGAAGTTGGTGACAACCTCCATGCCCTCCACCGCCGTCCCGCCGTTCTGGAGCAGCGCCTCGGTCTGGGCCCAACCGGCGGCGAAGAGCGGCACGTCCCATCCCGCAAGGCGAACCTGCTGAGCAATGAGCGCCGCATCCACCGCCGAGGCGACGATCAACAGACCTGCGGGGTCGTTAGCCCGCAAGGCCCCCACCAGCGCCCCAAAGTCGGGCTCCGCGGCCGAGGAAAACGTGACCTCGCCCGTCAGCCGTCCGCCCAGCTCACGAGACGCCTCCTCAAAAACCCCCCGGTAGACGCGGGTATAAGCAGCGTTGTCGATATCGTAGATGATGGCCACGCAGCACAGGCCACGATCTTGAAAGATGCGCCGGGCCATGGCACGCGCGCTCAGAGCGTTCACGGGATTCACGCGAAAGAAGTAGTCTTTGAGGGCGCTCAGTTCCGGGGTTGAGGTGGTGGGACTGAGGAGCACCACGCCCGCCGCGTTGATCAGGGGCACGGCAGCCATGCTTTGACGGCTGGTCATGTGTCCGATGATCGCCACCACGCCGGCGTCGATCAGCGCCTGATCGGCAGCCCGCGCGCCCTCCGGTGTGCCCCCATCGTCGCGCACCACCAGCTCGAGGGGACGGCCGACCACGCCCCCCTCCGCGTTGATCCGCTCCACGGCCAACAGCGCCCCGTTCCGCCCCTGCACGCCCAGGTCGGCGTTACGCCCCGTCAGCTCACCGGCGAAGCCTACGCGGATCGGCGCCCCTCCTCCGCACCCACTCATCAGAGCGAGCAGCAGTAGAGCCAACCCTAACCTTAACATCCGCCCGCCTCCCCACCCCATCATGGCTCCTTTCCACCTTGCCCCGATAACGTTAGTCTACATCTTCGGTGTGCGAAGTCAAGCGACGTGGCGTTGAACGGGACTCCGGTCCGAGAGTCTACCCTGGAGGCAACCCAGAGCCTACCTACGAGCGAAGCGTACCGTACACTTGTCAAAGAGGCCCAACGGGCTTATAATAAAAAGGTCGTGGTAAAGATAACACTGTGCAGGTGAGATGCCCGCTCTGACACGGCGTGACAAGTGCGTCTCACCCAGACCAAGAGTTGCGGTCATAGCATCATCTCAGGAGGTAATGTCGATGCCGCTGTACGAATATAAATGCAAAGAATGTGGGTTGCGCTTTGAGCGTCGGCAGCACTTCTCGGACCCCCCCGTGGACACGTGCCCGGAGTGCCAGGGTGAGGTCGTGCGGTTGATCCAGCCGGCGGGCATCATCTTCAAGGGATCGGGCTTCTACGTGACCGACAACCGCACCAAGTCATCCACGGCAACACCGGGGACGCGCTCCGATGCGTCGGAGACGACATCCGATAACGACTCCACACCTTCGGAGAAGTCCACTGAGTCCTCGTCCTCATAGCGGGGAGACTTTAAAACCGTAAGGCGCCGTCTAAAAGACGGCGCCTCTTTTTTGAACAAGCCCTGGGACACGTCAGACTTTCACCAGCTGCGCGATGGTCACGCCCTCGCCGCCATCGCGCGGGGCCGCCGAGTCGTAAGCCGTCACCAGCGGATGCTCATGCAAGAGCTCCCGCACCGCCCGCCGCAGCGCCCCGGTGCCTTTGCCGTGGATGATCCGCACCCAGGGCAACGTCGCCATGGCAGCGTCGTCGAGGTAGCGATCCAACCGCCGACAAGCCTCCTCGACCACCATGCCCCGCAGATCCAATTCCATGCCCGGCGAGGAGGTCTGCGGCGCGGAGGCCGGCTCCGGCACCTCAGGCTCCGGATGCGCCGACAGCAGCTCCACGTCATCGAGGGGCACGCGGGTGCGCATCGCCCCGGCCTGCACCTCCACCTCGTCCCCCTCCACGGCGGCGACGCTCCCTTTCACGTCCCAGGAACGCACTCGAACGCTGTCACCCACCTGCAACGTCCCCTTCACTGGACCCGCCGGCGCCTCCTGAACGCGCGTCGGCGTCGGCGCGAGCTCCTCGACCTGCTGCTCCAGCGCCTCCAGCGCCGTCTCCGCCTCTTCTAACGTCCTTCGGGAGCCCGCTGTGGGTACACCCAACTGCAAGCGCCGCCGCAGGTCCCGCACCTCCTTACGCAGCGCCTCCAACTCGGTGCGCGCCTCGGCCTCCGCCTGCCGCAAGATCTCCTCCCGCTCCTCGTCCAGAGCCGCCAGCCGCGCCTGCAACGCCCGTTCCCGGGCCGCGGCCTCAGCCTCCGCCTGCCGCGCCGCGTCGCGCGCCTGCGCCGCCTGAACGCGCAGACGGTGCAGATCGTCCAACATCTCGTCCGCCCGCAGCGCCTCGCCGGAGACCATGGCCTCCGCTTCCCGGATGATGGACGCCGGCATCCCCAAACGCCGCGCGATGGCGAAAGCGTTAGAGCGCCCCGGCAGACCGATGGCCAGCCGGAAAGTGGGCGCCAGCGTCTCGGTGTCGAACTCCATGGAGGCGTTGCGCACACCCGGCGTGTTGTGCGCGTAGAGCTTTAGCTCGGGATAGTGAGTGGCGACGAAGGCCATACAGCGCCGCTCTCGAAACGCCTCCAGCAGCGCGCGGGCCAGCGCCGAGCCCTCGGCCGGATCGGTGCCCGCCCCCAACTCGTCAAGGAGCACCAGAGCGCGATGATCCGCCGCCTCCAGGAAGGAGAGGATGTTCCCCAGGTGGGACGAGAAGGTCGAAAGGCTCTGCTCGATGGACTGCTCATCGCCGATGTCCGCATAGACCGCCTCAAAGCAGGTGAGCGCCGCCCCTTCGTCCGCCGGGATGTGCAAGCCCGCCTGCGCCATCAAGGTGAGCAGCCCCACCGTCTTCAGCGTCACCGTCTTGCCGCCGGTGTTCGGCCCGGTGAGGACGAGCACGTGCACCTCTTCATCGAGCTCCACGTCCACTGGCACGACGGTCTCCGGATCCAGCAGCGGATGACGGGCTCCCGGCAGTCGCACGACGGCACCCGGATGCAAGTTGCCCTGCCGGGGCTCCTGGGGTGAGGTCGGAACCGCGGTCAGCCTCGGCTCGGTGGCCTGCAACACCTCCGCATACCGCGCCTTGGCGAACGTCAAATCCAGAGAGGCCAACGCCGCGACGGTGGTGTCGAGCTGCTCGGCGACCGCCCGGACCTGCTGAGAGAGCGCCGCCAGCAGCCGACGGATCTCTTCCTCTTCGGCCAAGCGGAGCTCGCGCAAGGCATTGTTGAGCTCGACCACCGCCAGCGGCTCCATGAAGTACGTGACCCCGCTGGAGGAGCGGTCGTGCACCACCCCCTCGACCTTGCTTTTGTAGCTGGCCTGGACGGGGATCACGTAACGGCCCTCCCGGCGGGTGATGACCGCCTCTTGAAGATACGGGGCCACCGCCGGCGAGTTTAGCATGCGCTCCAGCTTGGCCATAACGCGCGTCTGGGTGGTATCCATCTCCCGCCGAATCCGCGTCAGCTCCGGCGAAGCTCCATCGCGGATCTCCCCCCGGTCGGTCAGGACGCGCCCAATAGCCTCCACCAGCGAAGGTTGGGCCGCTATGCGCCAGGCGACGTCGGCCAGAGCCGGGAACTGAGCCTCCAGCCGCGTCAGCCGTCGCTGCAGCTGCTGCGCTGCCCGCAAGGTGTCGCGCACCTGCAGTAACTCCGTCGGATCGAGCGTGATACCATGTCGCGCCCGGTCCACCAGAGGCCGGATGTCGGTCACGCCGCCCAGGCCGATCTCCGGGTGGGCTTCCAACAGGGCGCGGGCTTCCGTCGTCAGCTGCAGCCGCTCCCGCGCCTCGCGCACGTCGGACGTCGGTTCAAGCGCCTTGACCAGGGCAACGCCACCGGAGAAATCCGTGTGGCGGGCCAGCTGCTCCAAAATCTTCGGATATTCCAACGTCTCCCAATGATGATTCATCGTCCCTCAAATCAAGTCGTGATCTTATCTTGTAAATACAGGGGCCATCACCCCCAGGGCGAAAGGGGGAGCGGCGGACGCGCGAAGGAGAACGGCAGAAAGAGATTCAAGATTCTGAGCACGGGCATGAGACGCGGCGGCAGCACGCTGACCTGATAGATGGCGTACATCCACTGTCTGAGATTCTCCGGCTGCCAGGCCATCCCGGCGCTCACCCGCCAGAGGTTGACCAGCACCGCGCTCAACGGCACGCTGAGCCCCAACCCCAACACGCCCCCCAGAAAACCGTCGACGAGACCAAAGGAGGGGTAGGCTTCCCCCTTGAAAGCCAGATCGAAAAGTAAGTGATAGATGATCCAGAACCCCACAAAGGTGAAGAAGAAGAACCCCACCTCGACCATGCCGATAGACTGCGTCGTGCCGCCCAACCAACGCGCAACCGTCACCGCGAAATCGTGAGCACCGCCGATGAAAAGCGCCACCAGCCCTCCTAACAGGACGGAGAGATAGAAGCCAAACCAGGTGATCAACATACCCACCGTCTGCCGATAGAACCCCCAAGCCAGAAAAACGGCCCCGACCAACACGAGAAAAACGTCCAGCGCGCTAAACATCTCCTTCGCCTCCTTCACCGACCTCGAACGCAAACTCGGGTTACTTCGGCCCCTGTCTGTCCCATGCCATGCTACTGCAACACCGGGGGCAGCCCCACCTTGATGAAAAAAGGGTAGAGCAGGTAATAGTAGGGAGCGCTCAGCTGACTGATGATCATCCCCAGGCGGGAGCCGGCCCACATCCCGTAGATGTTACTGTAACTGTTGAAGGGCTCCCAGGTCTGACTGATCATGTACCCTACCCCGCGATAGACGAGCGAGATGGTGATAGCCCCCGCCACCGCTCCCAGCGCACCACCGAGCAGGGGGTCCAGGAAGTGCAGCTTGGAAAAAGAGGTGTCGGGAAAAGCCACCAGGCTCACGACGAAGAAAATCACCAGGACAAGCAGGTAGACCACAATGAACATCAACCCCTCAAACCAGATGGCTCCCTTACCGATGGCCAACAGACGGTAAGCCACCTCCTCGTAAGAGAGCGCCGTGACGAGCGTCGCCACATACACTCCTCCCAGCAGGAAGAGGGCTCCGATAAACCGGCGATAGACCCCTAAAACGACGAGTAACAAGCCCAAAAGGATAAACAACGCATCCAGAAACATAGTTCCTCCTCGACCGACCCACTTCTCACAAATCGCCGGCGTAGAAAATGCGGTAGACCCGTCCCCCATGGTCATCGGAGACGAAGAGACTGCCCTCCGATCCGGTCACCACATCCACGGGGCGCCCCCAATAGGAACCGTCCGACCGCAGCCAACCGACGGCGAAATCCTCCACCTCCCTGAGCTGCCCGGCCTCCAGAGGGATGCGCACCACTTTGTAACCGGTGGGTTCCGTCCGATTCCAGGAGCCGTGAAAAGCCACAAAGAGATCGCCACGATACGCTGCGGGGAACTGTCCACCGGTGTAGAACGTCAAGCCCAGGGGAGCGGAGTGGGCCTGCATCTCCATCGCCGGCGCTAACACGCCCTCGCAAGCGCCGGGGGCGCCGAAGTCCGGATCGATGATGCGGCCCGCATGGCAGCGCGGCCAACCGGCGTCGACGCCCGCCTCGACAAGGCGATAGACGGTCTCCGGCGGCTGATCGTCACCCATCCAATCACGACCGTTGTTGGTGGCCCAGAGCTCCTCCGTACCCGGACGGAAGGTGAGCCCCACAGCGTTGCGCAGGCCCGCGACGTAGACTTCACCGTCGCCACCCTCGGGAGCGTATCGCATGATGGTAGCGCGCCGCGCGTCTTCCTCCACGCAGACGTTGCAAGAGGAGCCGATGGAGACGAAGAGATGCTCGTAATCCGGGCTGAAGAGCACCGTGCGCGTCGTGTGTCCGCCCGAGGGCAGCCCGTCGATGACCACCTCCCACGTTGTCCAGACTTCGGTGACGTCCTCCGGCGGGTAGAAACGCAGCACGCGCGTCGTATCGCCGACGTAGAGCGAACCGTCCGCGTGAAAAGCGAGGCTACTGGGCGCTTGTAGGCCCGCTTCGGCGACTACTTCCACGCCGTCGGCGAGACCATCCCCGTCCACGTCGGGCAGACGCACAACCCGCTGCGCGCCACGCTCTGCCACGTAGAGCGCCCCATCAGGTCCCACGGCCATCATCCGAGGATTCAAGAGCCCGTCCGCGAAGACGGAGATGCCGAAGCCCTCGGGCAGGACGATCGCCTCCTTGGGCGGCGCCACCACTGTCGGCGGCGCGGTCGGCGACAGCTCCAGACGCTCCGTGACGGTAACCACAGGGGTGACATCGGATTGCGGCGTGGGCGAAGGTTCCGCCGTAGGCAGCGAGGTAGCGGTCAACGTCAGCTGTACCCTAGGCGCGGCAGCCGTCGGCGTACTCGGTCTTTCCGGCGCCCCACAGGCCCCAAGCCCCACGCCCACCAGGCTCAGAAGCGCCACCAGCGCGATATAACCTCTGTTCATCAACATCCTCTCCCTTTCCACTTCAGTGTCACGTCCTCACCTGCAGTATAGCGTCGTCGAAAAAAGAGGCAAGAGAAAGGCCCTGCGGACAGCGTGCACCACATCCGCAGGGCCGGACAGCGCAGATCGCGCGCCTCTCAGACCGAGACCTTCTCCGTATCCACCTCTTCCGTCTCCGGCTCCAACTCATCGAGTGTCAACGTCTCACCGCAGACGGTACATTCGGCCTCGTTCTTCCGCGTCTCCACCAGCAGCCCTCCGCAGTGAGGACAGGGCTGCGGCAACGGCCGTTTCCATGAGGTGAACTCACATTCCGGATAGTTCGAGCATCCGTAGAAGACGCGATGGCGTTTGCGCGTGCGCCGGACCACAATCTCGCCGTCCTCACACTCCGGGCAGGACACCCCGATCTTCTCCAACCACGGCTCCGTATGGCGGCATTCGGGGAAGTTGGAGCAGCCGATGAATTTCCCATAGCGTCCCCATTTGATGATCAGCGGCGCGCCGCACTCCGGGCAATCTCGCCCCACGTACTCCTTTTTCTTCATCTTGGGAATCGCTTCTTCGGCCTTCTCCAGCGACTGCTGGAAGGGACCGTAGAACTCCCGCAGCAGCGTGACCCACTCGCGCTCGCCCTCGGCGATGTCGTCCAACTGCTGCTCCATTTTCGCCGTGAACTCGACGTTGATCAGATTGGGGAAGTGCTTCACCAGCACGTCGTTGACCAGCACACCGGTCTCCGTGGGCTTGAGGCGTCGTCGCTCGCGTTCCACGTACCCCCGCTGCTGCAGGGTGGAAAGGATGGAAGCGTAAGTGGAGGGACGACCGATACCATACTTCTCCAACGTCTTGATCAACGAAGCGTCGGAGTAACGCGCCGGCGGCTGCGTGAAGTGCTGCTCCGGCAGGAGGCGCACCAGATCCAGTAGATCGTCCACCGAGAGCGGCGGCACCGGTTGGGTCTTCTTCTGTGGCTCCTCGTCCTCCTCCCGCGTCTGCTCTTCGTAGAGCACCAGGAAGCCGGGGAAGCGCAAGACGGAGCCGGAAGCGCGGAAGAGGTAAGGCTTCTCCTCGCCCTTGCCCGCCAGGATGCTGACGCGCCGGGTGTCGTAGAGCGCCGGCTTCATCTGGCTGGCCAGGAAGCGCCGCCAGATCAAGTCGTAGAGACGGTATTGGTCGCGCGTGAGATGCGCTTTGATCTCCGTCGGCGAGCGCAAGACATCGGTGGGCCGGATGGCCTCGTGAGCTTCCTGGGCCCCCTTGGTCTTGGTTTTATACGTCGGCGGACGCTTGGGCAGGAATTTGGGGCCGAAACGCTGCTTGATATACGCCCGGGCGGCCTCCTGTGCCGACTCGGCGATGTGCGTGCTGTCCGTACGCATATAGGTGATCAGCCCGACGGGATTACCGTCGCCCAGGTCGATGCCTTCATAGAGCTGCTGGGCAATGCGCATGGTCTTGCGCGCCGAAAAGCGCAGCTTGCGCGCCGCCTCCTGCTGCATGGTGCTGGTCGTATAGGGCGCCGAGGGCCGACGGCGGCGTTTGCCCTCCCGCACCTTGGAGACCACGTACTCGGCGTCCTCCAGGTCGTCCAGGATGACCTTAACTTCGTCCTCACTGTGAAGCTCGACCTTCTCCCCACGAATACGGGAGAGCTCGGCCGTGAAGGTGAGACGCGCCTCGGCAACGTCCTCGATGGGCTTCTGCGGACGCAGTTCAGCCTCCAGGGACCAGTACTCCTCCGGCACAAAGGCCTCGATCTCGCGCTCGCGCTCGACGACCAGGCGCAGCGCCACAGACTGCACACGCCCGGCGGAGAGCCGACTGCGGATTTTCCGCCAGAGCAGCGGGCTGAGCTTGTAACCGACGAGACGATCCAGGATGCGCCGCGCCTGCTGAGCGTCCACCAGATCCATATTGATGCCGTGGGGCTGAGCAAAAGCCCGCTCGACCGCTTCCTGCGTGATCTCGTGGAAGACAACACGGTGCAAGCGCTCCTTTGGCACATCCAGCACGGCGCCCAGGTGCCAGGCAATAGCCTCCCCCTCCCGGTCGGGGTCCGTTGCCAGGTAGATGTCGGCGGCGTTCTGCGCCTCTGCCCGCAGCTCCTTGACCACCGGACGCTTCTCGTTGGGAATACGATAGCGGGGCTTGAAATCGTTCTCCACGTCCACAGAGAGCTTAGAGCGCAGCAGATCCCGGACGTGCCCGATGGACGCTTTGACTTTATAATCCTTGCCCAGCATCCGCCCCACGGTCCGCGCCTTGGCCGGGGATTCCACGATGACCATCTTGCCCGTCGGCGGGGGCGGCTCCGGCTTGGGCGGCGGCGTCATACCCTCATGCAGTTTCGTCCGCCCCATGCGAAACATGTTGGTACCACAAACCGGGCACGCGCCCCGCGTTGCCGGCTGCGCTCTGGCCGTGAAAACCGGCTCGGGATCGACCATCTCCCGCTTCTCTTTGCACTTCATGCAGTAGGCTTCCAATTTTATATCCTCAGACATACCCTTTTCCCATGACTCTGCACGCAACTCGATCCACGTTTCACAATCCCTTCATCCTCCCAACCCGTATGCCTCGTTTTCCCCCAGTTCGCCCTTTTCAGGGCAACCAATTTTAGCTGCCTCAGGCAGCCGCCGGGGGAAAAGCTCCCTCGCATTCACCAGCACAAAATCATAAAAGAAAAGCGCCTTACTGTCAAGTAAGACGCTGAAGCCGCTCGTTTCGGCGTCGACGCGAAGCCCACACGGGGCAGAGCCTTTACGCCCCACCCCACAGATCCTTGAGAAAGGCGATCTTCTCCTGATCCTGGTGCGGGCCACCGCCGTCGTGCTGATTGTAACGCCAGATGCGGATCTCTTTGGGGCCGGCGTAGTGGTTGTAGGCCGCGAAGACCGTCGAAGGCGGGCAGATGTCGTCCATCAACCCCACGGAGAAGAGCGCTTTCGCCCGCGCCCGCGCTGCGAAGTTGAGTCCGTCGAAGTAGGAGAGCGTCTCAAAAACGGTTTCCACCTTGTCGCGATGAATCATAAGGTAACGCGTGATCTCGTTATAGGGATCAGCATCGGTGATCTCCAGGGCACGACGATAGTGACAAAGAAAGGGCACGTCGGGCAAGGCAGCGGCGATGTCGGGGACGAGACCGCTGACCGCTACGGTCACGCCACCGCCCTGACTGCCGCCGGTGACGGCGACGCGCCCGGCGTCCACGTGGGGATGACTGCGGGCGGCCTCAACGGCGCGCACCGCGTCGGTGAAAACCCGCCGGTAATAGTACGTCCGCGGGTCGAGGACACCTTGGGTCATGAAGCCAGGCTGGTGCGGACTCGCACCGTCCACAGGCACGTCAGGGGTATCTCCGTGTCGCCACACACTCCCCTGACCGCGCGTATCCATCACCAGGTGCGCGAAGCCGACGCTGCTCCACAGCAGCCACTCGGTAGGAAACCCCCGTCCGCCCCCGTAGCCGATGTATTCGACGACGCAAGGTAACGGCGTCTCACGCCGCCGGGGCAACAGCAACCAACCTTTGACGGGCTGTCCTGCATATCCGGCGAAGGTCACGTCGTAAACCTCAACGGTTTGCAACCCGGCGTCCGCGGCCTCAAAGCGGGCGTTGAGGGGGAAGCGACGTGCCGCGTCCAGTGTCTCCGCCCAAAAAGCGTCGAAATCCTCGGGCTCCTCCCGCGGAGGTTTGTACTGCCGCAGCGCAGGCAGCGACATATCGAAATAGACCATGGCGTCTCTCCTTATACTGTAACGTCAGCAGAATATTGTTCAGCAAAGCCCGGTGAAGAGGGCGACGGCAGCGTCGATGGCCCGTTCGGCGCTCTCAGACGCGAAACGGGCGGGATAGCGGTAAAAGTAGGAGAAAAGATCGACCTCTGGGCCACCTCGGGCGTGGGCTTCGGCCGTGGGCAGGTAGCCGATACAACCATCGGTCACGCTGGCGAAGAGCGTCTGAGAGGTCGGTACCTGCGCCTTGATCGCCCGACCGATCTCCGTGAAAGTCTCCGCGCCAAAGGTGATCAGGCCCACGTCGCCCAGGCGCACAGCGTTAACGCGCAACGGCACGCTCCAGACGCCCGCCCGCGCCTCCACCCGCGAGCGCCAGGGATAGCGTCGCCGGAGCAGCAGATCGACCACGAACCCCAGGAAGGCCGGCAGCCCGGCGTAGTCGGCCAACACGCGACGATAGGTGCGTGGCGGACGGGCTGTGGTGGCCCGCGCTTCTAGCGGCAACCAGACCTCGCGGCGCCGCCAGCGCAACGGCACCTCCGCCAGAGGCGCGAGCTCCTCACAGGCTGCGACGACGGCCTCCGCCGCGCGCTCGCCCAACGCCTCCACGGCAGCCCAGGGGTCTTCGTCCAGGGAGAGCGTGTTGTACATCGGATTGAGGTCCGCCGTCGCGCCCTGAAGAAAGAGCACCTTTCCACCCAGAGCTGCTTCGACGTGCCTGCGCATCGCGCCGATCCAGTCCGCCGAGACCTCGCGGTTCTCCGGCCCCAGCACGGTGCCGTGACAGGCCAGGTTGACGAGCGTCGCCAGCGGCACGCCCCCTTCGGCGACGACGCGCACCACGTTCACCGTGCGGTCTACCGGCCCGTAAGGGTTCACGCCGATCTCCACGCTGCCGTCGGGTTGAGGCTCACGCCGGTTGACGGCGATATCGACCTCGGTCTGAGCGCCCCACAGACGGACGGGCACGGTCGTCCCGGCCGCGCGGCGGACGGTCCGCGCCAGAGCGTCCACCAGCCCTCGAATATAGGCACGCCGTCGCGGAGAGGATCGCCCATCCGCATAAGCGATAGGGCCGGCGTGGGTATGCGAGCAGCTGACGACAACATCAACCTCCTCGCCCACAGCCGCCCGCACCCGATCCACCACGAAGTCATTGAGGCAGAGCAGGTCACAGGCGACGAGGGCCAGGTATCGGGAGCCCGCCTCCAACACCAGCGCCGTGGCCGTCAGGTCGTCGTGGACGCCGGTGTTGCCGCCGAGCCGATCGCCGTAGCCGATGAGGTAGAGGCCGGGGGGCGGGGAGATGATCTCGCGGGCAACGCCGGCCCGCAGGGTCGAAGCGCCGGTAGCGGCCTGCACGTCAAGCCTCCGGCAAACCCATCATGGTGCGGCGCGTCTCGTCAGGCGTGTCGCCCAGACGGTAACGACGGAAGACCAGTGCTCCGATCACGCTGGCGAGGCCGATGACCGGGAAAGCGATGCGCACACCCAACGGGTTCGTCGCCGTGTACCCAAAGCCCTCCAGCAACAAAGGCAGGATCAACGAGCCCATCGAGATCCCCAGGCCGTTGGCAAAGCTGAACGTGCCATAATAGACGGCCTCCCGGCGCGTACCGGTGAGCAGCTCGTCATAATCGACGACGTTTCCCATCAAAGCATAGCTGAGGATGAAATAGCCACCCAGCATCACCGCGTAAGGCAGGACCGCCACGACGCCCTGCGCCAGCGGTGAAACGCCTGGAATCCGGCCCGCGAAGAAGACGAGAGCCGCAGCGACGCCCATCCCCACCATGGTGATAAGCATAAGCGTCCGCTGCGAATACTTCTTGTCCCAATGGGCCCAGAGAAGACCGGCGACCCCCATCACGACGATGAGCACCCCCTGGAAGATAGCCACGTCGCCTTCGCTGCGCCCCAAGACCAGTGTGACGAAATAGGGCAGGTTCGCCAGAAACATCTGATAGGCCAGGTGAACAAAGAGCGTGGCGACGAAGACGATGAGAAACTGACCGTTTTGCAACGTGCTGCGTACGCCTTCCGCGGTCCCCAAAGGCTCACCGGGCACGTGCTCCCATTCACGCAATCCCCCCAGTGCCAGCCAGATAGTGAAGAGCCCCACGAGGCCGACGCTGACGCCCATCGCCACGGGACCCTGGCTCTCGAAGAGCGGCGCAGCGACCAGCGATCCGATAAGCACGCCGATGAGACCAAAGAGATTCTTCCAATAGCTCAGCCGCACGCGCTGGTGAGAATCGGGCGCCATTTCAGCCATGGTGGCGTCGTAGGGGATGCCCACGAGACTGAAAGCGGTGAAGTACCCCACGGTGATCACTGTGAAGTAAAGAGCCGTAAGATTCGTCCCGACCCCGTCCGGCGGTGTCCAGATGAGCACCAGGAACAGGGCAGTCAAGGGCGCGCCGAAGAGAAGAAAGGGCCGGCGCCTGCCCCAGCGGGAGCGCAAGGCGTCGCTCCAGTGTCCGATGAAGGGATCGATGACAGCATCCCAAAGACTTCCGAGGGTGAGCAGCACGCCGACGAGTGCGGCCGGAAGGTAGCGCGCCCGCCCGGCGTCCGGCGGCGGCGCGTAGAAGTAGAGGATCCAGGTGCTCACGGTGATGCTCATGATGTTGAGGCCGATGGAAGCGGCACTGTAAAGCCAGATCCGGCCCAGAGAAAGATGACGTTTGTGTTGATCCATGCTTCTGCTCCTCAATTCAAAGGTGATTTCACAGATAACCTCAAATCTCAAGCCAACCGCAGGCCCGGCTCGATATCCTGGTCCCACGCGGCGCGACATCCCGCCCGATACTGGCGGGTACCGGCGGCGGCGATCATAGCGCCGTTGTCGGTGCAGAGCACCGGCGGCAACGTGTAGACGGGGATCGTCAGGCGGGCACGGGTGGCCTGCCGCAAGGCCTGATTGGCCGAGACGCCTCCGGAGAGCAGCACACACCTCACGTTGAACTCCGCGGCAGCCTGCGCGGTCTTTTCGGCCAGCACTTCGACCACAGAAGCCTGAAAAGCTGCGGCCATATCCACCACGAGGCGCTGCGGATAGGGCAGCGGATGCTGTTTCAAGGCGCGCATCACGGCGGTCTTCAGTCCGCTGAAGCTGAAGTTGTAGGTGCCCGGCAGCCAGGCGCGCGGCAGGTTGAAGGCGCGAGGGTTGCCCTGCCGGGCGGCCTTTTCAATCGCAGGTCCGCCCGGATAGCCCAACTCCAACATGCGGGCGACCTTGTCGAACGCCTCACCTGCCGCATCGTCCAGCGTCCCTCCCAGGTAATCGTACCTGCCGTGGTCACGCATCAGGATTAACTCGGTGTGTCCGCCGGAGACGATGAGCGCCAGCAGGGGAAAGCTCAGCTGCCCCCCCGCCACCCCCTCCTCCCCGGTCTCCAACCAGTGGGCGTAGAGATGACCCTCCAGGTGATTGACGGGGATCAACGGAAGTCCGCGCCCCAGGGCCGCGCCTTTGGCAAAGTTCAGCCCGACCAACAGGGAGCCGGGCAGGCCCGGCCCGTAGGTCACGGCGATGGCCGTGAGGTCCTGCCAGTCCAGGTGTGCCTGTCGCAGCACGTCCCTGGTCACCGGCACTATCGCCTCGATGTGGGCGCGAGAGGCCATTTCCGGGTAAACCCCGCCGTACTGCGCGTGCAGTTCCACCTGCGAGGCCACGACATTGGAAAGGATCCGCCGCCCATCCTCAACGACGGCGACGGCGGTCTCGTCACAAGATGTCTCGATTCCTAACACACGGATGCTCATCGCAGCCCCTCAGCCGACGTCCACCGGCACGACCAGATCGTATGAGAAGTCAGTCAGGTTGTGTACGAGACCCTCCTCGTCGATCCAGAAGACGTCCTCCAGGCGGCAGCCCATCCCCTCGTCGGGATAGTAGAGCCCGGGTTCGATAGTGAAAACGTGGCCCGGTTGCAAGGGCGTGAGGTGACGGGGATGATAGGTGAAAGCGGGCGCTTCGTGCAGGTCCAATCCCACGCCGTGTCCCAAATCGTGGACGTAACCGGCGGTAGTCGCGGGGTCTTCTGCGAGGGTAGAATGGCCCCGCTCCCGAAAGAAGTCACAGGCCAGCTCTTGATACCTGTAGGTCGGCTCCCCCACCGTCAGCGCGTCTGTGACGCGCCGCAGACAGGCGCGGGTGTCCTCGTAGATCCGCTGTACGGCGGGAGGGGCGTAACCCAAGCAGAAGGTGCGGGTCATATCGAAAAAATACCCTCCGCGCGGCTCACAGGGAAAGATATCGAAGACGATGCTCTCCCCCAACCGTAACGGCCAGACGGCGGTGCCCTTACTGTGGGGGATACCGGCATCGCGCCCGGTGGCGAAGATGAAGCCCTCGGGATCCTCCAGACCCTGAAGCGCGATGAGACGCCGGATGTGAGCGTGCACATCGCCCACCGTCAGCGGCTGTCCGTCCGCCCGGCGCAGCACCTCGTCGTCTCCGATCGGATGCTGCTGCAGAAAGACCAGAGTCTCCTCGACCACGCGGGTAGTGCGACGCCCCACCTCACGGATACGGCGCATCTCGTGAGGAGACTTCGTCGCCCGCGCCTCGGTGATCAACGTCGGCGGCATCTCCCCCACAATCTCCACCTGAGGCAGTGCGGCGTTTAAAGCCCGTAACAACACGTAGGCCGTGCCCTGATCGGAAAGCCCGTAACAACCGACCCGCCCGCGGACCCCCTGATCCTCGAAGATCCGCTGCAGGTAAGCCACCGAGGCGGCCAGGCTGTCGCCCTCGTGCTCCTGCAAGAGTCCCCGGTAGTCATAGCGACTGTTGAGCACCACAGGAAGACCGGCAGCCTGCGCCTCTTCTCGTTCCATGGCATTCACAATCAACACCGGCGTCTCCCCGCGCCGCCAGACGACTTCAGCGCGGCTCAGCGCGGCACCGTTGACCAGATAAGTGAGTGCAGGATTATGCCGCACCCGCCCGCTTACGAAAAGGGCGTCCAAATTTCGCTCCAGCATCAGTTGATCAAGTTGATCTTTCATCATCCTCCGGCACACTGTTCAGTCAGGTGCACAACGCACCTGCGGATACCTTGAAAATATCAGGTCTACACACATTTCAGGTTTATGCTTTCCCAAACGCGATTCCGCTCAGGCTGCGTCGCTTACTACAAGCGGAGGGTTAACACCACTGAAAAACCACCAAGGACACAAAGTACACTAGGAATTTTAATTCGGCGCTCTCTAACGCTTACGCACGATGGTGAAGATAACGCCCAATCCCAAAATCAGGGCCAGAATGAAGCTGACGATCAACACCACCTGCAGCCAACTCCCGCTGGCGCTTAAGCTGGAAATCACCAGGGCGATGCCGATGGTCATCCCGGTGATGATGAGGCTCAACGCCAGGCGCGTGGTCAGGGTATCCAGACGGTCGAGGTTCCGCTTGTCGAAAGAAATCGGGATCGGCTCCCCCTTTTCCAGGCGATCTAGCAACACCAGACCGGTGCGCGGTATCTCGTCGAGCAGGTCCCCCCAGACAACCCCTTTGTGAAGCAGGCTTTCGAGTTGTTGCCGACCGGGGACCAGCAGTCGGCGGACGAGCCGCTTAGCATAAGGGTGCGAAAAGGCGAAGATATCGAAATCGGGATCCAAAGTCCGCCCGATGCCCTCCATGATGGCTAAACTCTTCCCCAACAGCCAGAAGTTGCTGGGCACGTGAAGTTTGTGTTCGAAGATGATAGGCCGGACGCTCTCCAACACTTCACCGGCCCGGACGGCATGTAGCGGAAGGTCGGCGTAGCGGTTCAACAACCACTCTACGTCCCGCGCCAGCGCCCGACGATCCACACCCGGCGGCGCAGCCCCAATGTGAATCAGCTCATCCACAATGCCCTCGGCGTTCCGGCGAACGGCGACGATGTAGATCCGCATCAGATCCAGCCGATCCCGGTCTGAAAGTTGGCCCACCATCCCAAAATCCATCACCCCCAGCGAACCGTCCGCCAGGATAAAAAGGTTGCCGGGATGGGGGTCGGCGTGAAAGAATCCGTCTTCCAGAACCTCTTTGATCGAGAGACGGGCGGCGTGCTCGGCAATCTGCTGGCGGTCGAATCCCGCCGCCTCGATGGCCTGGATATCGCTGATTTTGATGCCCGAGATGCGCTCCAAAACCAGGACACGCCGGGTGGTATACTCCCAGTAGACGCGGGGGATGTAGATCCCCTGCACGTAGCGGAAATTCTCCCGAAAGCGGTCGGCGTTGCGTCCTTCTCGCAGATAGTTCAACTCGTTGTGAAGGGTGTGGGCGAAATCCTCCGCGATCTCCTCCAACTCGTAGACCTTGCCCAGCGGGCTGTGACGTTGAACATAGCGGGCCACGTCCTGCAAAATATCCAGGTCGGTCTCAATGCGCGCCAAGATGTTGGGACGCTGAATTTTGACGACGACCTCATCGCCGTTGGGCAAGATCGCCGCATGCACCTGACCCAGAGAAGCTGCTGCGATAGGCTGCTTCTCAATGGAGCGGAAAGTCTCTCCGCCCGGACGCTGCAGCTCCTCCTCCAGAACCCGGCTGATCTCTGACCAGGGCACCGGGGGAACAGCGTCTTGCAGACGGCTGAGCTCAGAAATGTAGGCGGGCGGCAGCAGATCCGGGCGCGTGCTGAGCAACTGGCCCAGCTTCACAAAGGTGGGACCAAGTTCTTCCAGCGCTGCGCGGAAGTGCATCGGCAACGTCCGGGCTTCGGATACCGGAAAGGGCTGAAGACGCCGCCGCCAGGCTCGGCTGACGGGCAAGAGGTCCAGTGCAAAGCCAAACCCATGACGCACCAACGTGGTCAAAATCTCCTGGTAGCGTGGGAGTTGCGTAATACGTCGGGTGACAGGAAAATCAAACACGGCGGTCTCGGTCGGCTATCCTTTCATAAGCGTTGGCTATGCCTTCTCAGGCCCTTGGGGAATGCCAAAAGATGGCTTTGGTGAGTCAAAGGCGTTTTATAAAAATCGAACTTCTCCAAAACTGGCCACTACCCGCAGGAGAGTTCGCGGTCAAAACCACCAGATACAGGAAGTGGCCACCAGGAATCCGATTTTTTCAGAGATAGCCCTACAGATGCTGGCAGGCCAAACCGCCGGGCCCCCTCACCCGGGATCTGAGGACCGGCGTGGAGGACGCTGTGTCCTTTTGTACTCTGCTTTTGGCAGAGTTGTCAGACGGGTGTTATCCGGGCCAATGAAGCCCCACGTAAAGCAGGAAAAGCAGCAGTGCGAAGAAAAGCACACTGCGCCACAACACACTGCTCCACGTCACAGCCTCGTCGCCGAACGCTTTCTCGTCCTGGTGCTGGTTGATAATCTCGGTCATAGGTCGGCAAACAACTTCAACAGGTCAAGGTCTTGTAACGAGAACTCCTTCAACAACAACGGCAGCAAGTCTTCGAGCAGCGCTGTACGCTCATCGGTGTTCAGATCATGCAGCAGCGTCCCGAGATGCTCATGAAGCAGGGACTTCACCAGCGCAACGCGCTCCTCTTTGGAGAGCTGCTGGATGACGACTGGCAGAAGCTCGTCCAACCAGGCGCGCAACTCCTCAGGCTCAGCGCTGCGGACAACTTCACGCGCGAGATTGCGTTTGAGGTTCAAGCCTCTTCGCTCTCATCGACGCCGGTGAGCTCCGCGAGCCGCTGCTCCAAAGCTTCAACGCGCTTGCTCAAAGCTTCGACCTCGCTCCGAGGGACCAGGCGCACGTCCTGCAATGAGGTATCCACCTCCTCCTGCACCACCTCACGTAACGCCTGACGTTCCTGTCTGCCGCGCTCCACCAGCTGGTCTGTGAAGGACTTCACCTCGTCTCGGGCCATCTCGCCTTTTTTCACCATCTCCTCGGCGAGGGCCTGAGCTTTCTCCCGCGTGATCGAAAACAATCCGATCCCCATAAGCACAGAGCGTTCCAGTTGTTCCTTCAACATCTTAACCTCCTCGTATAATATTTGTCATGGTGGGGAATCCCAGGGATACTATCCTTGCACCCAGCAGGGATAGGTGGGCAGTTCTGGACCTCCTTGTTGCACCGTCAGGTGACTTCAAAAACAAGACTGTTGCCCACGCCGAGTGGCACTTCCAACTCGCATGCTGTTCCCGTGCGGC
>JBNGCW010000016.1:0-90168 GCA_049975525.1 Anaerolineae bacterium | reverse complement strand
TTTAGATAAAAAAACAGTTAGAGACATTGACGCCCACTCCGACTATGATATAATAGATGGTGTTCATCATGCAGTCGTGTAACATTCTTGTAACGGTTCCTCACGGGGTCTTCAGGCTTTTGCAGAGTCGAGGTAAGATATTAACCACACCACAGACTTCATAGAGTCACACAGAAAATTAAGCCCTCACTGAAAAAGGGGGAAAATCGGCTTTACAGTTGGCTATACCCTATATCTCGTGGTTTTGACCGCGGATTCCCCCACATGTAGCGGTCAGTTCCGGAGAAATCCGTTTTATTCGTTAGCTCAGTGATGCCAATTAAAAATCTGTGAAAATCTACATAATCTGCGGATAAAAGTAAAACTGCCTTTTTAGTCGCTCTACAAAATCCAGGTGAGCCCCTCACGACGCCTTCTTAACCGAATTGTAATTTTACCAAAGTAGGGTAAACTACGATTAACCGTTGTTGGACGGTCCTGGCCTGGTTCTGCGGGGCGATCTCTGTTGTCAAGACGAAGCGGATGGTTGTTCTTGCCGTGAGAGCGCTTATTTCTAGCGACCGCCCCACAAGAGCTTCCACCTGACGCAGCGGAGCCTATCCGCGGAGGGATAAGCGACAGCAGCAGGCCAAAGCCGCTGCGCAGGTGACGCTCGACCGATAAACTCACCAACTCCAACCGACGCTCTGCTTCTATCTACTGCCATCCTCTCATCCTTACAGCGGCACGTTTAAAGAGTAACTCATCCAAAAAGCCGTTGTGCCGCGCGCATGCCTCAGCTCTTGCTGAAATACCTTCCCCGACGGCACAAGGAGGCGAGGCAACTGCACAAAATGGAACGTACTTTCAGGTTCTACCCACTAACGGTGGGCATCGTTCATAATATCTTATATCCTACACAGATTCACAGGAGGGAGATCATGAAGAACAAGGATCTATCTTATCGTTCGTTCTCCAATCGGTTGCGATCCATGTTGAGTTTATGGTTAATTTTGTCGCTCTTCCTCATCGTCGCCCCCTCCGCCGCGAGAGGCATTCACCCGGCAGAGGGAAAAACGATCTTTCAACTCAACGGCACCCTGGGGCCGAGCGACAACATCCGCCCCAAAATCCCGCTCTACCAGAACCGCAAGGAGTTCAACTACCGCCTCGGTGCAACAGGGGCTGCGGGCGGTGAGATCACACTGGACGCAAGCAACGGCGACACGACTCTCGTCACGGGCAGCGCCGAGAGCGGCGAAGTGGTGTGGGGCACAGGCGCGCTGCTCAACGGCACCAACGTGCTCACCCTCACCAACCCCTCCGCTGTCTCCGTCGATTTCTCCCTGGACCTCTACGAGCTCCCCGAAGTCCCTTACACGTGGGAAGGCAGCGCCTCCCCCACCGGACAGGAGAGCGCCGTGCGCCTCACCTTCCCGCAGGACGGTCTCTACACCTTCGCCTTCACCGCCTCCGGCGGCGATTATGAGTTCGCCATCGACGACGACTACATCCAAAAGCAAGTCGGCGGCGACACCACCGCCACTTTCTTTGTGGAAGCGGGCGTCCACACCCTGGAAATCCGCCAGGGGGACACAGCCGTCGACTGGGCCGTTGCCGTCACTTACACTGGCGATACCTTTGACACGTTACCTTACCAGAAGAGGGGTGAGAACAAGACCGTAGAGAGATTGCCCATCGCCCTGGAGACCCCCGCCAACGTCAACCTGGTCATCACTACCACCGGCACCCTCGACGACAGCCTCTACCTGCAAGTCTACGACGCTTCAGATACTCCACTGCTCACACAGCCAGCCCACGTCTACACCGGTGAGACGTTCTGGACCACCTTTGACCTGGAGACCGGGGCGAGCACTCTTGAGCTGACCGCGGACGGCGGCAACGCCGCCAACGTCGCCTACGAGTTGCGCGTCGAACCCCTCCCCGATCCCCCTTACACGTGGACGGGCAACGCCGTGGCTGCCGGCGATCACAGCCACGCCCGCGTCAACTTCCCCACCGCCGGTCGCTACACCTTCGACTTCGGTCTGACGGGTGGAAAACTCCAGTTCGCCCTGGACGAGGACTACCTCCTCAAGACGGTCGAGACCGCGACCTCGGTCACCTACTACGTCCCGGCCGGCGTCCACGATCTCTTCGTGATCCAGGATCCGACCTCAGGCGCCGCCGACTGGTCTGTGGACATCGCTTTCGTCGCCGAAGGCGTCGATCCCCTGCCCTATGCCAAAAGCGGCGGGATGAGCGACGACTTCACCGAGGAGTGGCTGCCTGTGGCGTTAGCCGCCGGCGAAACCGTCAACCTCAGCGTCGCCGTAGGTGGATCTCCCCCCGACGATCTCGTCGTGGAAGTTTACGAGCCCGGAGCCGCCACGCCGCAGCAGACAATGGACGCCGTGCTCGGCACAGAAAAGGTCTGGCAGCCGGTCGACCTGGCCTCCGGGGTGAACCGCCTGCGCCTGATCGCCACCGGCAACACCGCGCCCATCACCTACGCGCTGCGCCTGCAGGAAGCGCCCACCGACACGCTGACCAACTGGACAGGCCGTTCTCTGAGCGGCTCCGCCCTGCACTCCTCGGCAGCGATGCACGTTTCCACCACAGGCATGTATCAGTTCGCCCTGGACACCGAAACCGGCTTTGCCAACCTGGTTTTGGACGCGGGCACGATGCACCTCCAGAACGTGCACCTCCATGCTGCCATCGGCACCTCCTACAAGATCCAGGTACCGGCCGGCGATCACACTGTACACGTCCTCCCCGATCCCGCCTTCCCCACCACCGAGTGGTCGGCCAGCGTCACCCCCGCCGCGCCAGGGGCCGATTTCTTCACCTTCGAGGGCACCCTTGAGGAAGGCGTCAGCGTCAGCCCGCAGTATCCGGTCGCCGACGGCCCCTTAGACTTTAACTTCGCCCTGACAACGACGGGGGACGACGTAGAGCTGGAAATCCGCGACGCCGACGACAACCTCGTCTGGACCGGCGCGGCCCTCGCCGGTGAGACGCTGTGGGGCACCGGCGTCCTCAGCACCGGCATCAACACCCTCCACCTTGCCAACCCCACCGGAGGCAACGCCGTGGACGCCGAGGTCTCTCTCACCCTCTACACCCTGCCCGAAGCAGGCTACGACTGGGCCGGCCTTGCCGCCGCCACCGGTCTGAACCCCAACAGCCATATCCGCGTCATCTTCCCCCAAGACGCTCTCTATACCTTCGATTTCGCAGCGTCCGGCGGCAGCTACCAGTTCCGGTTGAACGAGGACTATCTGCGCAAGACGGTGGCCGGCAGCGAGAGCGTCACCTACTTCGTCCCCGCCGGAACCCACGATCTCTACGTTCATCAGCATCCCACCGCCGGCGCCGACTGGAGCGTCGGTATCTCCGACGCCGGCGCCGAGGAGGACAGCCTGCCCTATGCCAAAGACGGTGGAAACCTGGACGCCACCATCTTCAGCGAGGAATGGCTGCCGTTGCGTCTGGCGGACGACACGCAACTTAACATGGCGGCCACCCTCACCGGCACCACCGGCGATCTCCTCACCATCACCGCCTATGACGAGAGCGACGCCGTTGTGGAAAGCGCGACTGTTTACGCCGGGGAAACCCACTGGACCACCTTCGATCTCCCCGAGGGCGTCAGCCGTCTGCACCTCGCCACCGACGGCGGCAACGTCGGCGCACTCAGTTACCAGCTGACTCTCGATGCGCTGCCGGCAACCCCCTACACATGGGCCGGGGTTGCCGACGCAGCAGGCGGCGTCAGCCACGCCCGGGTCACATTCCCCACCCCCGGCCTCTACACCTTCACCCTGCGCGCAGACAGCGGGCGTTTCCAGTTCCGGTTAGGTGACGCTTTCATCCAAAACGTGGTGGAGGACAACGCAGCTGTAGCCTATTACGTACCCGCCGGCGTGCACGACCTCTACATCGATCAAGATAGCGGTGCAGGCGCCGCCTGGAACGTAGCTATCGGCGAGATGACAACGCAGGTGGATCAGCTCCCTTACGCTAAGAGCGGCGGGGAGTTGGGCGGCTCCGGCAACGACTTCGCCGAAGCCTGGATGCCCCTCTATCTGGGCGAGCCGCAACGAGCCAACGTTGAATTGACCTTGAGCGGGAACGTCACAGACGCCCTCGAATTACAGGTGCTGAGCGGCTTCGAGGGCAGCACAACCACGCTCACTCTCGGACCCGTCTACGGCAGCGAGACGGTCTGGGCCACCGTCGATCTGATGGGGATGGACCGCCTGCACCTGCAGGCCGCCGACAACGCTGCGCCCCTCTCCTACGCCGTCACCCTCCATCCCATCCCGGAGACGGAGGCCGTCTGGCGTGGGCTCTCCCGAAACGTGGGGGTGAACTCCACCATGTGGCTGGACACACCCCTCAGCGGCAACTACAAGGTGCAGATGGAGGTACCCACCGGCTTCGCCTCTATCGACGTGAACGGCCCGGCCGCGAGCCAGAACACACGCCTCGCCGGCTTCTACTACGAATTTGAGATCCAGCTGGGCGCCGGCACGCACACCTTACTGGTCGAGCAGGACACCGACTACCCCATCACCACGTGGACGGTAACCACCACCCTGACCGCCGCCGATCCTCCTACCCTCCTCTCCGTCCAACCCGTCAGCGTCACCGATAACACGTCCACCACCGTCACCCTCAGCGGCGCCAACTTCATGTCCGACGCGACGGTGCGCCTAGAAGGACCCGAAGACGCCAATCTCACCTCAACCTACGTCTCTGCGCAGGAGCTGACCGCTGTGGTTCCGGCCGGACTGACGCTGGGCCGTTATGACGTGGTGGTGGAAAATCCCGACGGGCAGAGCGATACTCTCACAGAAGGCCTGACCGTTTATCATCCCACGTACAGCGTCTACCTGCCGTTGATCATGCGCGCACCGTAGCAGATAAACTGCCAGGGGGAGCGGGTCACAAAGCCCACTCCCCCTTTTTCCGCCGTTAGTCCCCGTTCAACGCCGGGAAACAGCACGCACCCCAGCACCCAGAAATACGGCTCACCTTGACCGAGCAGTAGCTACAGAGGAGTTTTCATGATCGTCACCCAGGAGATTCACCTGAAGACCAAAGGCTACACCGACGTGCTCGACATCACGCCCCAAGTTCGGGAGCTGGTACGCCAGAGCGGCCTGCAGGCGGGAACGGTCACCGTCTTCTGCCCGGGCTCAACCGGTGGGGTGACCACTATCGAATACGAGAGCGGCGTCATCCAGGATTTGCAGCAGGTGCTCGAAGAGCTCATGCCGGTGGAGCGGGACTACCGTCACCATCGACGGTGGGGCGATGACAACGGCAGCGCCCATCTGCGCTCCGCGCTGGTCGGGCCGTCTTTCTCTGTCCCTTTCGTCGAGGGCGTCCCCACGCTCGGCACCTGGCAACAGATCGTCTTTATCGATTTTGACACCCGCCCGCGTTCGCGTCGGCTCGTCGTACAGATCGTGGGCGAATAAGAGGCGCCGGCCCTACCTACCTGGCAGCTCGCGCCTGCGAACAAAAAGGCGGAGGCCTAAACCTCCGCCCGCTTGTCCGTCCACGCAGTCTCAAGCGCCGCCGAGATAGGCCTCCCGCACCTGCGGGTTTTGCGCCAGCTCCTCGGCGCTGCCCTGCAGCTGAATCGTCCCGGTCTCCAACACGTAGCCCCGGTCGGCGACCGAAAGCGCCAGGTGGGCGTTCTGCTCGACCAACAACACCGTCACCCCCTGCTCATTGATGGTCTGAATCACCTCGAAAAGATCTTCCACAAGCAGCGGCGCCAGGCCCATGGAGGGCTCGTCCATGAGCATTAACGTCGGCTTCGCCATCAACGCGCGGCCTACCGCCAGCATCTGCTGCTCGCCGCCCGAAAGCGTGCCTCCTGCCTGCTTCCTCCGCTCCTTGAGACGCGGGAAGAGGTGGAAGACATACTCCAGACTCTGCGCGATCTCCTCCTTATCCTCCCGCGTATAGGCGCCCATCTCCAGGTTCTCCTGGACCGTCAGCGTGCCGAAGATACGCCGTCCCTCGGGTACCTGGGTGATCCCCTTGCGCACGATCTCGGCCGGGGGTGTGTGCGTAATGTCCTCGCCGCGATAGAGGATCTTGCCCTGACGTGGGTGCATCAACCCGGAGATGGTGCGCAGCGTCGTGGTCTTGCCGGCGCCGTTCCCACCGATGAGCGTCACGACCTCGCCTTCCTCCACGGTGAGAGAGATGCCTTTGAGGGCGTGAATGTTCCCGTAATAAGAATGCACGTCTTGCAGCTCTAAGCACGTCATAGCGCCCCCCTCAGTTCAGTGCGAAATCCGAATCGCGGCCCAGGTACGCCTCGATCACTTTGGCATTACCCCGGATCTCCTGGGGTGCTCCCTCGGCGATCTTTATCCCATAGTCCAAAACGACGATCCATTCTGAAACGCCCATGACCAACCGCATGTCGTGCTCGATAAGCAGGATGGTGATCCCCAGTTCGTCCCGAAGACGGTGGATAAAGGCTATCATCTCCTGCGTCTCGGCGGGATTCATGCCGGCTGTAGGCTCGTCCAGCAGCAACAACTGCGGCTGCGCGGCCAGCGCCCGGGCGATCTCCAAGCGGCGCTGATCTCCGTAGGGAAGGTTCTTGGCGTAGAGGTCCCCTTTCCCGTTCAAGCCGACGAAGTCCAGCAACTCGTGAGCCCGCTTCAACGCTTTTCGTTCCTCTTCACGCGTGCGCGGCATCTGGAACACTGTCCCCCAAAAGCCGGAGGAGAGACGGTGATGCTGGCCGACCAGCACGTTCTCAACGGCCGTCATCTCACCAAAGAGGCGAATGTTTTGATACGTGCGGGCAATACCTAAACTCGTGATCTGGTCCGGACGACGGCCCACAAGAGGTTGACCGTTGAAAAACAGGGCACCGCCCTCCGGCTTATAGAAACCGGTGATGCAGTTGAAAAACGTGGTCTTGCCGGCGCCATTAGGTCCGATGATGCTGAAGATGCTCCGCTCCGGCACGGCCAGGGAAACGGTATTGACCGCCAGGAGGCCACCAAACTGTTTGGTCACGTCACGCGCTTCTAAAATTGTACGCCCGTTCATATGCCACCCTCCGACAGCGAAAGCTCAACGTCTGCACCCGCCTCTGGGGTCTCGCGGACCGTCGCTTCCTCATCCTCGCGCATCTCCATGCGACGCCGCGCGGACGGCCAGATGCCCTCCGGGCGCAGAATCATCATCACGACCAGCAGGGCGCCAAACGCCAGCATGCGAAAATCTGAGAGCTCGCGGAGAATCTCCGGCAGTCCTTTGAGCACCAACGCCCCCAGTACGATGCCGGGAATACTGCCCATCCCCCCGATAATCACCAGCGCCAACACGTTGATAGAGACCAACAAGGTGAAATCCTCCGGTCCGGTAAACTGGTTGCGCGAGGCGAAGAGCACTCCCCCAAAGCCCGCAAAGGCGGCACTTATGGCAAAAGCCATGAGTTTGTACTTGAGGACATTAATCCCCATCGCCTCCGCCACGTCCTCATCTCCTCGAATTGCCATCCACGCTCGCCCCACCCGCGATTGCTGCAGACGATAGGTGACGTAAGCGGCCAGCAGAATCCCCAGCATGATGAAGTACATGAAGAAGACTTCGTTGTTCAAGTCGAGACCGAAGAGCGTCGGGCCGCCGATGTCGCGGACGCCTCGAGGCCCACCGGTGAAATCGATCAACACGTCGCTCTTGGCGAGGATGCGGATGATCTCTCCGAAACCCAGCGTCACGATAGCCAGATAATCCCCACGCATGCGCATCACCGGAATGCCCAGAAGCACACCCACCAATGCAGAGAGAAGAATGCCAATAGGCAGCACCAGCCAAAAGTTCATCATAATCCCGTGAGGCGTCGGCGCCGTCAGCAACGCCACGGTGTAAGCGCCAATGGCGAAATAAGCCGCATATCCCAACACCAGCTGCCCGGCCATCCCGACGATGATATTGAGCCCCAGTCCCAAAATGATGTAAATCCCTACAGTCCCCAGGATGTAGTTCCAGTAGCGGCCCAGGTAGAGTGGCACCGTCAGCAGGATGCCTATACCCAGCCAGGGAAGGAGGCGCTTTATCTGTTCGTGACCGCGGACCCTTTCCACGGCAGGGTGATGCACAAAAGCGTCCCTGAGCTCCTCCACCCGGGCTTCGAAACCGGACGACCAGTGATGTCGTTTCGACATATAATGCAACAGAGCGCCCGCCAGCGTCCCTACGAAGAGCAGGCTCAACGCAAGCAATGCCCCCATTAAAGGGGATTGGCCCAGGGTGAGCAACGCCAGGTTATCGGGCGTGAGCTGGGCCAGCCACTCCCGAAGATCCGCGCCGGCGGCGCTCAGGGAACTCAACACCCAGACCACCATCGCCAGCAACAGCCCATGCGCCAGGGCCGCGGGCACAGCGCGTATGAGAGCCAGGGCTCCGCTGCGGGGGAGACTCCCATCCCGACGCTTGAGAGCCTGACTGCCGCCCCACATAGCCACGCCCAGCAACAATACCCAAGCACCAAACACAGGTGGCAACCCAAACCACTTCTTGATCAGCGCGCCGCTCAGTCCCGTCAACCCCACCACAATCAGGTAGAGGTTCACCACCGCTCCGATCAGTCCACTTTTCACGTTCTTCCGTTCCATACATCCCTTCCTTTCTCCCGTCGCCACCACCGTCAGGCTTTCTCGCGTGATAAGACCTCGCCGAGCAAGCCGGTAGGACGGAAGATGAGCACCAACACCAAAATGGAGAAGGCCAACACATCCTTAAGCTGGAAAGGTATCCCCAACACGGCGGGGCCGAGAGCCTCCAATATCCCCAACGTCATCCCCCCCAGCATGGCGCCCGGCACGTTGCCGATGCCACCCAGCACGGCGGCGGTAAACGCTTTGAGTCCCGGAATAAATCCAACGTAGTGATAGACGATGCCCATATGCAAACCCCAGATGACACCCGCCGCGCCGGCGAGGAGCCCGCTGATGGCGAAAGTGGTGGCAATAATATGGTCCACATCGATGCCCATCAGCGCCGCCGTCTCCTTGTCCTGCGCCACGGCCCGCATCGCCTTCCCCACCTTCGTCTTTTTGACGAGCCAGTAAAGCCCCATCATCAGGAGGAGGGAAAGCACCAGAGTGAGCGCCCCTGTATACGTGATCAACACCTCTTTCCCGGCGATCATCACATTCCATCCACTGTTCCGCTCGATGAAGAGGGGATTCTCATACGTGTGACGGCGCGCGCCAAATGCCAGCTGCGCCGTGTTTTGCAGAAACAGCGAGGCGCCAATAGCGCTGATCAACGGCACCAGACGGGGCGCGGTGCGCAGGGGACGATAAGCGAGCCGTTCGAGAAGCGTTGAGACACCCATGCTGACGAACATCCCCACGGCAAACGTGATCAGCAGCGAGAGCAGCGCCGTGCCCAGATTACGGTTGACGAAGCCCATGCCGTTGAGAGCCTCTAACGCGAAATAACCGGCAAAGGCCCCCAACATCATCACATCGCCGTGGGCAAAGTTGATCATGAAAAGAATGCCGTAAACCAGCGTATAGCCCAGCGCAATCAGCGCGTAAACGCTGCCCAGGATGACGCCGGCGACGGCGAAACGAGCCCACGTATCCAGGCCATATGCCTGTCTCGGCCCTAAAATAATCCAAAATCGCCACAGGAGAAAAGCGCCGATGACAACGCCGATCCCTAAGCGAATCCAATACCCCACGTCAACGTAGCGTTCTGACGCAGGCCCATCTGTACGTCTCTCTTTTTTCTTGAACATACTCGACTCCACTGAGATAACGCCTAAAAATCGGATTTCTCCAAGACTTGCCACTACATGTGGGCAAATTGGCGCTCAAAACCACGAGATCCCTCACCCTTCGCCGTGTTCAGGGTTCGGTATGACAAGGGAATGACCGACTAGAACTCCGATTTTGCCCATCCTTTTTCAGGTGAGCCATACTTCCACCAACCTCAATCGCACATCTGCGCCGATACAAACGATCTTTTGAATAATAAAGAAGGGGGATGAAGGCCTTGTCCCCTCATCCCCTTGCAGCTAACGTGTCGTGACGTTGTGTTTACTGGCCGGGGCCCGGGACCCATTTGCCGTCTTCGACCACCATAAAGACGATGGACGCGGCAGCGCACTCGCCGTTCTCGGTGCACGTAATCGTCCCGGTGAGCCCCTGATGGTTCTCGGTGCTGCGCACAGCTTCGGCCAACGCCTGGCGCGGGATGTAAAGAGAGCCGCCGGATTCCACCGCTACCTCCTCGAGGGCATTGAGAATGAGCGTCGCGGAATCGTAACCGTGAGGGCTGAAGGGGCTCAGCTCACCCTGCTCATCGCCGTAGGCAGCTTTATAATTTGCGCGGAACTCTTCAAAAGCCTCAGATTCGGGGATGGGCACGTAGGTGGAGAAGGTGCCTTCCGCCGCACTGCCGGCTAGGTCAATGTACTTGGTACCGTAGGTGCCGTCGCAGCCAAAGAAAAGGGCGTCGCCCAGCCCGGCGCCTTCCATCTGGGTCACCAGAACCGCAGCGTCGGCGTCATAGCCACCGTAGTAAATGAGCTCCGGTTCCGCAGCCGCGACCGCAGCCAGCGGGGCGCTGTAATCCGTCTCACCGGGGGTAATGCCCTCTTTAGCGACCACCTCACCGCCCAGATCCTCGAAGAAGCCCCCCATCTCCTCGGCCAGGCCCTGACCATAAGCACCACCGTCGTGCATCAAGGCGATCTTGGTGATACCTAGCACCTCGTAGATGTATTTGGCGGCGTACTCACCCTGCATACGATCGGTGAAGGCCACACGGTTGAAGATAGCAGACCCCATATCCGTGAGCGTGGGATTCGTAGCAGAGGGTGAAACCATGACGATGCCGGCATCTTCGTAAATGGGGATGGCGACCTCGGTCGAACCGGAGAAAGTGTGACCGACGATACCCACCACCCGAGGATCGGAGGCCAGCTTGTTAGCCACAGCCGCCCCCTGCTCCGGGGTACCCTGCGTATCCTCCACCACCAGCTCAACGTCAAAGCCTTTGACCTGCGGATGATCCGCCACAGCCAGCTCGGCCCCCCGCGTGATGTCAATACCAAAAGCGGAATAATCGCCGGTCGTAGGACCTACGTAACCGATTTTGATCGTCTCCCCGGCCTTGATCTCCACACATCCCCACGCATCGGTACATTCGTATTCGGAAGCGCCACAGGCGGTCAAACTTAACACAACAACCAGCGCTGCAAAAATCCACAGCATACGCGAACGCATTTCGCTCCTCCTTCACACAAAATAACTACAACTCTGGGACTAGTATCACAACTTCAACTTACCACCTGAAACGTATGTCTTATCATCTCCCGATTCCCACCTCCTTAACTGTACCACTTACACTCCCCTTGGCTAAGTGACACCCTCCGCGGGTGAAAGATGTCACTCCGAGCATTCTATCAAAAATACGGCGGAGTGTCAAGCGGAGTGTCAAATCGAAGTTGGAAGGGATTCCGGAGACCTGATTTGACAAAAGCCCCACTTGGATTACAATATCCTCGTCCATGGAGGGCCGCGCCTTTTTTGATGCGGTCCTTTATTTCTGGATTCTCAGCCCACAGAAGTGGTCACCACTGCTGAAAAGGGCTTCTCAATATGAGGAAAGGGTCCTATACGTTGTGAGCGTGTACAATTTCCCTGTTTCCTTATGGCTGCTCTACACAAAGACGCAGCCGAGACAGATAAGATAAGGTCTCTCCCCCTGGGGAAGCATTTCTTAACGAAACTAAAGGAAGGTATCTTATGGAGCAGTTGGAACTTAACGCAGCGCCACGCACCCTCACCGGCAAAAAGGTGAAACGCCTGCGCAGGGCGGGTATGGTGCCGGGGGTCTTATACGGCAGTGACGTCGAGGCCAAAGCCTTGAAATTTGATCAACACGAGGTCGAATCCGTCGTCATGCGGGCCGGCAGCAGCCGTCTGATCCAGGTCAACGTCAGCGACGACGACGAGGTCTACATGGCCATCGTGCGCGATGTGCAACGCGATATCTTCAAGCAGACGCTGATGCACGTCGATCTTCAGGCGTTGAACATGCAGGAGACCGTCCGTCTTCCCATCTCCATCAACCTGGTTGGGGAAGCGCCCGGCGTGGAAGAGATGGGCGGCGTCCTCTTGCAGCAAATCTACGAAGTCGAGGTCGAATGTCTGCCCGCCGACCTCATCCCCTTTATCGAAGTGGATGTCTCGAGTCTCACGGAGATCGGCGACGCCATCACAGTAGGAGATTTGGACATCCCGGAGAACATCACGGTCTTCGCGGATCCCGACGAGGTCGTGGTACAGATCACCTTCATTGCGGAAGAGGAGATCGAAGAAGAAGCGCCGGTCGGCATCCTCTTCGGCGAGGCAGCCGAAGTCGCCGTTGTCGGTGAAGAAGAGGAAGAAGAGGGTGAAATCCCCGAAGAAGCGGAGGCCGAAGAAGCGGAAGAAGGGGAAGAACAGGCCTGACACGACCGCTCAAAACGACACCAACGAACAGGCGTTCTCGACGAGAACGCCTGTTCTGCTTTGTATCCCCCTGGAGTCAGGAAGTCTACGCGCCCAAGCAAAAGCGGGCCGAGATGACTCGGCCCGCAGAAAGCCCCATCGGAGGTGACGCTTACGCTTCTTTAGCGGCCCTGGCCTCCTGGATGATCTCCTGCGCCAGGTGGGTCGGCACGATAGCGTAGTGGGAGAACTCCATCGAGTAGACACCACGCCCCTGGGTCAACGCCCGCAGGTTGGTGGCATATTGTTGCATCTCCGCCAAGGGCCCCTCAGCCGTGATAATTGCCTTGCCATCCCGCTGGTTCATGCCCTGCACTCGAGCACGACGGCTGTTGAGGTCAGAAATCACGTCCCCGGTGAACTCGTCCGGCGTCGTGATCTCAAAAGCGTAAATGGGTTCTAGAAGCACCGGAGCGGCCTGCATGAAGGCCTCTTTGAACGCCTCCCGTCCGGCGATCTGGAACGCGATGTCCTTTGAATCCACAGGATGCTCTTTGCCATCGTAGACGGCGACCCGCACGTCCACAATAGGATAGCCAGCGATAACGCCCTGCTTGAGCACCGCCTTGACACCCTTCTCGATGGAGGGCTCAAAAGAGGAAGAGATGTGACCGCCGTAAACCTCCCAGACGTACTCAAACCCCGAGTCCCGAGGTAACGGCTCCACGCGCATGTGCACCTCTGCAAACTGCCCGGCGCCGCCGCTCTGTTTCTTGTGTCGGTACTGGGCGGAGGCGGTTCGGGTGATCGTCTCCTTGTAAGGCACCTTGGGTACCTTCGTCCCCAGGTTAACGCCGAAACGCCCCTGAATCCGGCGCACCGCCGTATCCACGTGCGCGTCTCCCATGCCGGAGAGGATCGTCTCATTGGTGGAAGGATCGTGGTGCCAGTGCAAGGTGGGATCCTCCTCGCACATACGGGTCAACGTCGAGCCCATTTTCGCGGTGTCGCTCTTGGA
This sequence comes from Anaerolineae bacterium, assembly GCA_049975525.1. Classification (GTDB taxonomy): domain Bacteria; phylum Chloroflexota; class Anaerolineae; order B4-G1; family SLSP01; genus G713. The sequence goes on along the minus strand of JBNGCW010000016.1, from coordinate 76,671 downwards.
TTGAGGGTAGACGGCGACACTGTAAAGCGGTTTGGGGAACGTCGGCCCGCGCAGCTCGAAAGCGTGCCCCTTCGCACACAGTGTGTCCCCGGTCAACGCATCGCCGATCTTCGTCGCCGCTCCGATGTCACCGGCGTGCAAACGGTCCACTTCCTCCTGCCGGTTACCGCGCACCACCAACAGCTGACTGATCCGCACCTCCTGGTCGGCCCTCGGAATGTAATACGTGTCGCCGGAAGCGGCGACACCGCCGTAGACGCGGAAGTAGGTCAGCTTCCCCACGTAAGGATCCGCCATCGTCTTGAAAACCAGCATGGCCAGAGGGGCCTCGTCGCTCACCGGATACGTCTCGTCTCCAGCCTCAAAGGGACCGCGATCCGCTGGATTGGGAGCCAGCTTAACGAGTAGATCGAGCACCGCCCTCACGCCCACGCCGGTCTCCCCAGACGCCGCCAACACCGGCACCAGAGAGCCGCTGACAATAGCCTGGCGTAGCCCGAAGACGATCTCTTCCTCCGTCAGCTCCTCACCCTCCAGATACTTCATCAAGAGCTCGTCGTTGCCTTCGGCGGCGGATTCCATCAGCTCAAAGTTGAGCGCCTCGACCTGCTCCGCCATCTCCTCCGACACCTCGGCCCGCTTCCCCTCCGCCCCTATGTAGGCCTGCTGCTCCAAAACGTTAATCACGCCCTCAAAGCCGCTTTCCGCCCCGATGGGCAACAACAACGGGATGAACTGGGCATCAAAAGATGCCTCCAGAGAACGCAGCGCCTGCTCAAAATCGGCGTTCTCCCGGTCCATCTTGTTGACGATCACCATATGAGGGAGCTGCTCCTCTTCGGCATAGTTCCAGGTCAGGTCGGTGCCTACCTCAACGCCCGCAGCGGCGTCGACCAACGTCAGGGCCAGATCGGCAACGCGCAATGCGCTCTTCACCTCACCCACGAAATCAGTGTAGCCCGGCGTGTCAAGCAAGTTAATCTTATGATTCCGCCATTCCACAGGCGCCAGAGCGGTGCTCAGGGAAATCTGACGTCGGATCTCTTCATCATCGAAGTCGGTGACCGTAGAGCCGTCCTCAATCCGACCGGGACGCTCAAGAGCTTTGCCGATCACCAGCGCGTATTCTGTGAACATCGTCTTCCCGGCGCTGCCGTGCCCAATCAAGGCCACATTGCGAATCTGCTCAGTTGTGTATTCCTTCATAAAGTTTTTTCCTCCAGAGATGAACTGTCCTCAACGACACGTAAAAACGGCCCTGAAACGAGAGGGCCGGAGGGAGTCTAGAAGATAAACCGACGTCCCTTCTCAGGCGCCTCCAAGAGATCGGTTGGGGTGGATAAGACCGGCTCTCCCTCCTGTAACAGATGCCCCACATAGGCCGTGGTAACGCAGGATTAACCCAAAACGTAATTCTAAACGAGATTGGAGGATTGTCAAAAGGAGCGTCACCCAAAGGAGATGTCTGAATCCGGCCTATCTTCGCACGCCGAGGGCGCCCGGCTCCCGACGTCCCTGTTGCTTTCATCACCATATAGGGGGAAAGATGCCACTACGGGGGCCTCATCGGGCCACTTATACTGGAACCATGATACGCGTTTTGATTCTGGAGGAGCACGCATTGGTGCGGGAGGCGTTGGAAAAGCGCCTGCGCGCCATGGAGGGACTGGACGTCGTCCACAGCACCGGGTGTTACACGGACGCTGTGCGATGCGCTCAAGACAAACAACCCGACGTCGTGCTCATGGAAATCAAAACCTCAGCGGGCATGAAAGCGCTACAAGCTCTACGCAAGGCCCTGCCTCAGAGCGCCATCATCGTACTGACCTCTTACCCCGACAGCCGCGAGGAGGCTGAGGTACTGAGGATGGGCGCTCACGCTTACCTGCTCAAGTCTCTCGACACCACGGAGCTGGTGACCTACATCCAGAAGAGCGCCAACGCCGTCTCCCTCTCGTAAGCGTCCTCCTTCGCCCGGCCCTGCTATGCTAATCATGCACCCCAAGGCCTTGGTCCCGGCGCAGGTCGGCGAGCACACGGGGGAGATGGGCAAACGCCAGAGGGGTCGGCAACGCTGTTAAGGGGAACCAACCCATCTCCTCGACGTCCTCCCCAGGCCGTGGCGCCCCCTCCCCCTCTGCGACGAAGTAGAGGGCCAGAATCGCATGACGCTCCCCCTCGAAAACGCACTGATCTACGTAGCCCCCCGAAAAGGCGTGCAGGCTTACGGTCAATCCCGTCTCCGCGCGGCTCCTTCGTAGCGCTGCCTCCTCCAGGTCCTCCACGGAGCGCAGAAAGCCTCCCGGCACGTCCCAACATCCTTCAAAAGGCGCGCGATTGCGGCGCACCAGCAACACCTCTTCACCCCGCAGGATCAGAACACCGACAACGGGCCTCATGCAGGTTCTGTAAGGGCGATCACAGCACTCACAAGCCGGCCGAACCTCGCTATCAACGCCCTCAGGAAGCAGGGGCAACGGAGATCCACAACGAGGGCAGAAGCGGGCCGCCGGAGCCGTATCCCCCAGCGCCTCGAAGGCGAAGGGACCGCCCATAAACGTCCAACGCCCCTCGACCCAGGCGGCCTTCGCCCCGTGAGGGAGCTGTTTGAACTGGTACTCGACCCGCGTTGCCGTGCTCTGGTCGGGATAGCGCCAGGCGGCGACGAGCTCCACCGGCAGATGGGTACGCGTGTAGTGCGCGCCGCGTCCGGCCTGATGCTCCCGCAGACGCCGCGCCACATCTGTGGTGATGCCGGTGTAGAATGACCCGTCACCACAACGCAACACGTAGAGGTACCACATTTTGCCCCCCGTCAATGGATGGAGCGGACGAAATCATCGCTCCCGGCAACGAAAGCCTTGTACCAAAACGTGGGTGATGATCACACCTCACCACCCACGTCGTGCCGTCCGGCTCTGACCAAAAGGGATGGGACCCCACCCTTATTTCGGCGTCGGCTTTTCCTGCTTCTGCCGGACTTTCTTACCTCCCCGGAAGAAAAACCGTTTGAGCAGCTTGACGAAGAAGTAAATCACCAGGCCGACTCCCAGAAGGACGGGGATGACCAGAATCACCACCCAGATCAACAAGTCAACGAGGAAGCGGTAGGTGTCGATGAGCGCTTGGAGCGCCCGTTTAGCCGTGCCCTGGGGACGCCAGCCTGCGACCTCCAGAGGCTGAGCCAGAACGCTGGGGGTGAGCGATATCTCAACAGTCGCCATGGCCGCCGAGCGCTCCAAATAGCGCATCCGCCCCTTGACGTGTTCGATCTCCTCCTGCGTGGCGCTCAGCTCCCCATAGATTTGCAGCACCGCTTCGGTGTCCTCCGCCTCTTCCATAAGTTCTTCGAGTTTCGCCGCTTTGGCCTCCAGCGCCCGCAACCGCGACTCCAGGTCCACGTACTCCTGGGTGACATCCTCGCTGGACACCCGCTCGTACGTCACCTCCAGGGCCAGATCTCGCAGCCGCGCCATGGCAGTGTTGAAAGACGCGGCGGGAACGCGCACTTTCATATTGACCGTCAGCACGCCCCCCTCCCGCTGATAGCTCTCCGTAGAGAGCACATAGCCCTCCAGATCATCCACCAGCGTCCCAATCTGTTCCTGGGCTTTAATGGTGTCCTTGACCACCAGGTCCAGGCGCCCATTGTAGATCACCATCCGCTGCTCGGGAATGGCCGCCATGCCGGCGCCGCCCGGCTCAGATGCCGCGGGCTTCTCCACCATTTCAGCCTCCTCCTGAGGAACGGGCGCCCTATCCTCCGCAAGTTGAGGGGTGGCAGCGCCACAGGAGACCCCGACCATCAGAAAGACCAACGCCACTCCCAGATACCACCACTTCGTCCTCATCTTCATCTCCCTTTCCTCCTTCTTGAAATGATTCGCCTCCGCCCTCAGCAAGAGGCATAACGCGCGTGCGGTGAAAAGAAGCCCCAGGTTCCAGACAACGTTCGGGAAACCCTTACAACATCGCGAGTTAAGTCCGAGTTGTATTCGCGCGTGCGTCGCAGGCTACGCAAACCCTGGGAAGCGCCACGCTGCTCAAGCCAAACCTTCTGCTAGAGGACGTCAACGGAAGGCAGAAAGTTCCACCTCAATGTCCGACCTCTAACCGGTCGATGAGACGCTGCGGCAACCCGCGAGCGCGCATCCGCTCCTGCGTGATCTCCACGGGATAAGCCACGCGGTAAAAGGTGAATGTCTGGGCCTCGGTATCCAGAATGCCGTAGGCAGCCCGTGGATCTCCGTTCCGAGGTTGTCCCACGCTGCCCGGATTGATGATCAACCGACGCCCGTTCAACTTCAAAGGCTCCTCGAGGCTGGGGACGAGCAGACGCGCTTCGTGACTCGCCGTCACCCACTCGAAGATCATGGGAATGTGCGTGTGCCCGACGAGGACAATCTGAAAATCACCGGCCAGGAAGTTCTGCTTGGCCCGCTGGGCGTCGAGGAGGTACTCCCAGATGGGCTCGCGGGGGCTGCCGTGAACCAGGAGATAGTCCTCGATGGTCATCGTTTTGGGCAGCTGCGCCAGGAACTGGCGGTTCTCCGGGAACAACTCCCCCTGGGTCCAGAGCAACGCTTCTCGAGCGTCCCGGTTGAAAACAAAGGGGTCTGACCTCCCCAGCACGCCCCAATCGTGGTTGCCGACCACACAGATGTGGGGAAACTCCTCCAGGCGCTCGATACAGCCGTTGGGGTTAGGCCCGTACCCTACAACGTCACCCAGACACCAGATCGCGTCAAAGGTGGGGGCGTTGATCAACACAGATTGGAGCGCCGGCAGATTCGAGTGGATGTCTGAGATCACTAAGTAGCGCACGGAATTCTCTCCTCATTTGGATATTTTGAAAGCAGCCCATTTGCACACCCCGCGATGCATGTTAATCCGGCATCACCGGGTAAACGCCGGAAAGCCTGAGTCACCCGGAGCGCGCCATCCGCAGACTTACATCCCCCGCGGAAAAGCACCGCTGCCCGCCCTGCAAGGTTCGGAGGACGAGCGCGCCCTTGTCATCCACGGTCTCCGCTACACCCCGCACAACCTCCGTGGGCGTCCGAACTTCAACGGCTTGCCCCAACCAGGCCAGGCGCTCACGCCACGCCGGCAGCGGATCCCATCCCCCCTCCAGGCACCCACAGAGCTCCTCCGTCCGCTCCAGAAAAGCGTCCAGGAGCGCCACACGATCCACCGGACGCCCCAGGCGCGCCATCAGGCTCATCGCCCGGGGAGCCAGGGTCGTGAGTTGGGCCTGGGTCACGTTGACGTTAAGGCCGACACCAACCACGAGGAAGTCCGACCCCGCTCCACCCACTTCGCTGAGCATGCCGGCCAACTTCCACCACCCATCCTCCTCCAGGATCAAATCGTTGGGCCACTTGAGCGTCACAGGCAACCCCGTCACGCTCTGCACGCTCTCCAACAAGGCCAGCCCCACGACCATGGTCGTGCGTAAAGCGTGATAGCCAAAGGGCTCCTGGGGACGAAAGAGCATCGACATCAGCAACGCCGTGCCGGGAGGGGCAAACCAACGGCGATCTCCACGGCCGCGCCCGGCCGTCTGCGCTTCGGCCAGCACAACGAGCCCCGCCTCGGCGCCGGCCTCGGCGAGCTGCAGGAGGTGATCGTTAGTCGAAGGCAACGTGGGAATATAGCGCAGATCCCGTCCCAACCAACCCTGCCCCCGTCGATAGGAGGCCAATCCGTCCGCGACTCCCTCAGCGGTATTCACTCTTCGTGTGCCCCAGAGACGCAACTGAGGGTTCGGGAAAATCGTGGAAAGAGGCCGTCCATTGAAGAGGATCAACGGATTGCCCATCCACCCAGAGCTGCCAATGGAGATGCGAGCCGGTAGAAAGGCCGGTGTTACCCACCCGCCCGATCACCTGCCCCTGGGCCACACGCTGCCCCACCTCCACCTCAATCTTCGAAAGGTGCCAGTAGCCGGTCAACACCCCCCATCCATGATCGATGATGAGGGCATTCCCCCGCACCGTCAAAGGCTCCGCCATCACCACGGTCCCGGCAGCTGGCGCTTCCACCGGCACCCCGGTCGATGCTCGAAAATCCACACCGGCGTGATAGCTGTTGTAGGAACCACCATACGAGCGGCGAGCCCCGAAGTACGAAGAGACAGAGGAGTGCACGGGATACGCGAAAGGCACTTCCCAGTAGCGTTGAGCCGTATGAACGGTCGCTATGCCATCGACAAAGGCGCTTTCCGCCGCCAGCAGCTCGGCATCGAAGAGAGCCTGACGATCAGGCGGCATGTCAATGCGCTCAAAACCAAAGCGCCCCGGCGTCACGACCAGCGGCAGCGTGAACGTGAGCTCCCCTTCGGCAAAGCGGACGTTAACCTCTATCTCATACGCATCCGGCTCCAGCAGCGGAGAGAGGCCCAACAAGGCGTAGAGCTCTTTGCCGTCGTCCTGGGCAAAACAGGTGGTAGTACGCCCCAGATAGGCGACTTTGCAGGTAGCCGAAGCCCAAGTCCTGACCGTGAGCACCACCGTCTCCCCCCGTTCGATGGGTTGCTGAGAGAGGTGCACCTGCTCCAGCGGATAGGGCAACAGACCGTCGGCAGCGATCCCCGGCAGCCAGACACATCCGCCTGCGTAAAGCGGACGCGGGTTGAGACGCATCACCTCCCACAGCGACCGCTCGTAGCGAAAGGCCAGCTCCAGGGGCGTGAGACCGGCCTTCGCAATCCCCGGAGCAGCTTGCGAAGGAATGGGAAGCAACACTTCCGTGCCGGGCAGGGCGTGGCTCGGATTGAGTAGACCGTTGAGCTGTGCCACCGCGTCCACATCGTACTTACGACTGTAACACGTCAACAAAGAGAGGTCTTCGCCCCATTGCATCGTATGATGTCTCCACGACCGGATGTCGGCCGGCACGGCTCCCAGCTCCAGCCGCTGGCCCGCGTAGACATTTCGGGGATCGGAGAGCGCGTTGAGGCGAATGAGGGTCTCAGGATCGAGACTGTAACGTCGCGCGACGGAGAACAGCGTCTCTCCGGCCTGGACGACATGGGTGGCGGTTTGAGGATCTTCCGGCGGCTCACCTTCCAGGGCTGCAACGGCCTGCGCCGGGAGCAACAACGACCCGATCAAAAACCATAGGAGCAGTCGATGACGCATTACTATAACCTCAACAAGAACAAGACCCAAAAAGACGAATCATAGCATCCCAACTGAAAAAAGAGGATAATGCAAAGAGCAAAAATGTCAAACGTTTACCGGACGACCTTCCTGTTCCGCTTCGCCCACCTCTTCGATCAACAACCTTTCGCCAACCGACACTTCCTCCAGGATTGACGGGGCGGCTTCCAGGTAATAGCGCGCCGGATGGGCGGGAACGTAATAGGGGCGGAAGGGACGAGCCAGCGCCTTATCCACCACCGTGCCGTCGGCGGCCAGCCAGACGACCCCCAGAGGAAAAAAGACAAACCACATATGGATGGCCGTGGCGATGCGGCTTTCAGCAGGCTCCACAAAGAGCAACGCCTCGCCCGGGAGCAGGCGGCGGCGGAACATCAGCCCCAGCAGACGACATCCCAGAGTATCACACCGACGCACCTGCAGCGGCAAAGGGCGGCCGTCGGCGTGCCGCAGAATCAGGTCCGCGCTTCCTCTCATTTCATTCCGCCACCACGACCGTCCCGCAGTAAGGGCATGTGACGCGGTCGGCAGCCACCCACGTCAGATCCTCCGGATGAAGCGGTGCTGAACAGGCCGGACAGCTGCCGGGCAGACGAGGGGGTACGCTCCGCGACGCGGAAGTCGGAACCTCCGACGGCTCGGGAGCGAGTGTCTGCAACAACTCCGCCATCTCGCTGTGGAACTGTGCCGCCTCCCCGGGCCGACCGGCGGCCTCCAGGCGCTGCACGATCTGCTCCACGAGGGGTCGGCAGCGCAACGGGTACCCTACCACCACGGCCCGATGAGCAGCGCGCGAAAGCCGCGCCCGGGCCGCATCCACCTCCCCGCTGCGCAGGTAGCAACGGGCCGCTTCTAAATCCATGTGAACCCCGGGACGTACACGAGCCCGGGTATACGCTTCCCGGGCCAGGCGATCATAAACCTCTGCAGCCTCCGCGTACTGCCCTTTTTCCGCCGCCCTATGCGCCCGCATCAACATCCGCCGGACGACGGGAGGGACGGGGCGACGCGGACGCTGTAACGGAGCAGGACGCCGAAAGGACCTGGAGCGACGACGCATGAGACCTCCTCTAAAGCTCGACTGGATTCTCCGGCTGCAGCTGTTGCACCTGCAGCTCCACCTCATCCAACAACGTCTGACAACGAGCTGCCAGTGCCTGCCCGCGCTGATAAAGCCCCACCATCTCCTCCAACCGCAGTTCGCCCTCCTCCATTTGCTGCACCACGGTGGCGAGCTCTTCCAGCGCTTCTTCAAAACCTAACGTCTCGACAGATTCCGTCATCATCCCCCCGCTTGATTCAACCACAATGTTTTGGCTGACCCTTTTTTTAGGGCAGTCGGCCATGCATTCAGGGCTCAACTCCACGACACCGTGCCTCTAAGTATAAACCAACTTCCACTCTTTGTCACCCAACCCTACAGAGCCTGGATCTGAGCTATGAAAATATCCACTGATTAACGCAGATGAACACAGATGGGTAAGCCACAGGAAACCGTGGTCGTCCCCAAAGTGCTCAGTTCGTCTCTTTTTGCGTGCCAATAATCGCCAAAGTGGGGAGTCTGCAGCGCATAGACGCCGGAAATAACTCTCTTGCGGAGCGATTCCGACTAACTACGTTAAACACGGTGCTACCCAAACCTCGACTCACCTGAAAAAAGTTCCTAAAAATCGGAGTTTTCCGGAACTTACCACTACATGCAGGAAAATTCACGGTTAAAATCCCTAGATATAGGGTATGTCTTGCTAAAATCCGATTTTTTCAGTGGAGTCAAACCTTGACTTTTTGTCTATCTAAAGTATGCTCTGAACGATATGGCCGTCGCTGCTCAGGCGGGGTGCGCGTTTCGAGCCGAACACGTCCCCCTCCGGCTGCACTGTCACCACAGACCGATAAAAACACCTGACACGCGCCAAAAAGGGAGGGCACATCTTTGAACCCTGCGACGACGCACACTTACATCGCGATTGAAGGCGTCATCGGGGTGGGTAAAACCACCCTGGCCCGACGGCTCCAACCCCGTTTCCAGGCCCGCCTCATGCTGGAAGCCTTCGAGAAAAACCCCTTCCTCTCCGATTTCTACAGCGACCGCGCCCGTTACGCTTTCCAGACTCAAATCTTCTTCCTGCTCAGCCGCTACCAACAACAACAACGCGTGCCCTCGCTGCTCCGGCGGGCGTCGCTGCTGGCGGATTACTTCTTTCGCAAAGACCTGCTCTTCGCGCGCCTCAACCTGGAAGGCGATGAGCTAAACATGTACGAACGGCTGTACGAAGCGCTGGCTCAAAACATCCGCGCGCCCGATCTGGTTATCTACCTGCGGGCTAACGTGGAGACGCTGATGGCGCGCATCGCCATGCGCGACCGTCCCTACGAGCGGAGCATGGACCGTGGCTACATCGCAGCCCTGCGCCGGGCCTACGAGCGGCTCTTCGCCACCTACGCCACCACTCCTCTGCTGGTCATTGAGACCGACAACCTGGACTTCGTGCGCAACCCCGAGGATCTCGACGAGGTGGAAAGCCAGATACGCGCGGCTCTGCGCGGCATCCGCCAACCTTCACTCCCCTCCCTGGAGCCGACGCTGTCCGCACCCATCACCTGGCGTCCCACCGACATCTCCGAAAAAGCGCCCGCTGCAGAGGCCAACTGGAACGTGTTGGGCCAATTTCTGGCGTTGATCCGCGCCGTCGGCGAAGTCGGCGGTGCACTCTCTCAGTATCCACCCCTCGGCCCGGAGGGCACTTCCGAAGCGTTGCGCGACACGCTGCAGGCGACCCATCGCGCGCTGGAAAGCCTGGCCCGGCGCGTCGGCCTCTCGCTTTCGGAAGGCCCCGAGGCCCACTGAATCTCTTACATTAAGGAAAGATCCATGAGCCAAATCAAAGCCATTATCCTTGACCTCGACGGCGTGATTACCGACACCGCTGAATACCACTTCCGCGCCTGGAAGCGCCTGGCCGACGAGGAAGGAATCCCCTTTACCCGCGAGGACAACGAGCAGCTGCGCGGCGTCTCCCGCCGCGAATCCTTGATGCTGTTGCTGGGAGCGCATCGGGCACGCTACACCGAAGAGGAAATCCAGGAGATGATGGACCGCAAGAACGGCTACTATCAGGAGATGCTGGACAACCTCACCGCCGAGGATTTTCTACCCGGCGCCAAAGCATTGCTTGCCGAAATCAAAGCGAGAGGCCTCAAAATGGCTGTCGGTTCCGCCAGCAAGAACACCAGGCGGGTACTGAACAGCCTCAAGATCACCGATCTCTTCGACGCCATCGGCGACGGTTACAGCGTCGAACGCGCCAAGCCCGCGCCCGATCTCTTTGTCCACACCGCCGGCCAGCTGCACCTGCCCCCCCGGCACTGCGTGGTCATCGAGGACGCGGAATCGGGGGTCCAGGCAGCACTGACAGGCGGCTTCGTCACCGTGGGCATCGGCCCGGAGGAGCGCGTGGGCAAAGCGCACTTCCGCTACGACGATACCGCATCCATCGATCTGGACGAGATCCTGGCTTAACCCCCGACGTACCCCGGAGGCGAAGGAAATGGAACTTCAGAACAACGTACACACCGACACACTGTGGGAGATTTACGAGACGCACTTTGAGCCGGAGCAGCTGGTCACCACCGGCAGCAACTACATGATCGGCAACGGCTACCTGGGCTACCGGGGCACTTTCGCCGAGTGGGACGCCGAGCGGTACGTCGCTTGTATCGTCACCGACACCTGGGACAAAGCGGAACCCGAGGCCATGCGCGAGCTCTGCAACGTACCCAATGGGCTCTACGTCCGGCTGGAGGTCAACGGCGAACCGCTCTCCATCTTCGCGGGCACGACGCGCGACTACCGCCGCACGCTGGACTTACGACACGGCGTCAACACGCGGCGGCAGACCTGGGAGAACAGCACCGGCCAGGCGGTCACCGTCGAGGTGGAGAAGTTCGCCAGCTACGATAACCTGCACCTCGTTCCCCTGCGGTACACCGTTCGCGCCGAGACCGACATGGAGCTCACCCTCATCACCGGTATCGACGGGCGCGTCTGGTCCCTGAGCGGCGAGCACTTCAAATCCTACGAAACGCTGCAGGACGGGGCGCTCATCGCCATGGAGACGCGCACGGTGGAGTTCGATACCCAGATCGACGTCGTCGAAGGCGTCAATCTCCTCGGCGCGGCACCCAAGTCAACCGAGATCGTCGAGTACGAGCGACGCATCTTCCGCCGGATGACCTTCGCGCTGCACGCCGGCGACGAGCTCACGCTGGAGAAGATCATAGGCATCTACCACAGCAACGACGTCGACCATCCGCGCGAAAAAGCAATGGCAGCTGTGCGAGCAGGTCTGAAAGCGGGCCACGACGCGCTGAAGGCCGCCCACGCCGCGCACTGGGACGCCATCTGGGACGCCAGCGACGTCGAGATCGAGGGTAACCCGGAAGCCCAGCTGCTCACGCGCTTCAACCTCTACCAGAACATCATCGCCACGCCCACCCACGCGCGACTGCCCATCGGCGCGCGCGGGCTCTCCTGCCAGGTCTACCAGGGCGCGGCCTTCTGGGATCAAGAGATCTTCAACCTGCCCGTCTTCCTCTACACGCAGCCCGACGTCGCGCGCAACATTCTGGAATACCGCTACGTGACGTTGGACGGCGCGCGCAAGAAAGCGAAGCGCCTGGGTTACTACGGCGCCTACTACGCCTGGACCAGCGGCAAGACCGGCGAGGAGCTCTTCCCCGACTTCTTCTTCACCGATGTGCTCACGGGACGCAAGGTCCGCAACCACTTCAACGACTGGCAGATCCACATCTCACCGGACATCGTCTACGCGCTCTGGCAGTACTACCTGGCAACCCAGGATTGGACCTTCATCGTAGACTACGGGGCGGAGATCACCTTCGAGGTCGCGCAGTTCCTGGTCTCCCATGCCTACTTCAAGAAAGATAAGCACCGCTACGAGTTCATCCGTCTGCTGGGACCCGACGAGTACCACGAGAACGTGGATAACAACGCCTTCACCAACTATCAGGCGCGCTTCGCGCTGGACACGGCGGTAACCCTCTACGAACGCCTGCAGACCGAGGCCCCGGACCGTCTGGCAGCCCTCTTTGAGCAGCTGGAGCTGGACGAGGACGACGTCGCCAACTGGCGTGAGATGGTCGATCTGATCTACCTGCCGCAGCCCGATCCGGAGACGAAACTTATCGAACAGTGCGACGGCTTCTTTGAGCTGGAGGACACCACGCCGGAGGAGCTGCGCGAGCGCCTCATCGACCCGGAGGAGTACTGGGGCTGGCCCAACGGCGTCGCCGTGCACGCGCAGGTGCTTAAGCAGGCTGATGTGCTGCAGCTCTTCGCGCTCCACGACATCTTCCCGCTGGACGTGCAGCGCGCCAACTACGACTACTACGAACCGCGCACCGAGCACGGCTCCTCGCTCAGCCCCTCGGTACACGCGCTCATCGCCGCGCGCGTGGGCTACGCCGAGGAGGCCTACCGTTACTTCATGATTGCCTCGACCATCGACCTCTACAACAAGAGCAAGAAGGTCATGAGCGGCGGCACCTTCCTGGGCGGCATCCACACGGCAGCCGCCGGCGGCGTCTGGCAGGTCATTGTCCAGGGCTTCGCAGGCTTCGAGGTGCAGAACGACGGGATCAGCTTCAGACCGGCCCTGCCGGCGCAGTGGGATGCCCTGGCCTTCAAGATCATCTACCGAAGTAACCCGCTCCACGTCCGCCTGACCCACCAGACATTGACCGTGACCTCGGCGGCGAAGAACACCGCGCCTGTCGCTATCACCGTGGGCGACCAGACGCAGACCGTCGCACCGGGCGACCGCGTCACCTTCGACGCATGAGCGATGATACGAAAGGAGAAGCGACCGTGAACAAGTACTTTGTCGCCATCGCCGGCAACATCGGCGCGGGCAAGACGACGTTGACATCCATGTTGAGCAAGAAGCTGGACTGGGAACCCTTCCTGGAAGGCGTGACCGACAACCCCTACCTGGCGGACTTCTACGACGATATGCGCGCGTGGAGCTTTCACTCGCAGGTCTACTTTCTGGCGCGGCGGCTGCGCCACCACCGGCAGCTGCTGGAGCGCCCCCACTCCGTGATCCAGGATCGCACAGTCTACGAGGACGCGGAGATCTTCGCCCGCAACCTCTATCAGCGCGGCGATATGCAAGAGCGCGATTACCAGACCTACAGCGAGCTCTACGGCGCGGTCACGTCGATTCTGCCCCCGCCCGATCTGGTGATCTACCTGCGCGCCTCCGTCGAAACGCTGACCGACCGCATCCGCCAGCGCGGTCGTCCCTACGAGCAGGACATCGAGCCGGCCTATCTGGAACGTCTCAACCACCTTTACGAGACCTGGTTCGAGCACTTCACGCTCTGCCCCGTGCTCGCCGTCCCCGCCGACCGCCTGAACTTCGTCACCAACGGTGGGCACCTGGACCTGATCACCGAAAAGATTCTGGAGCGTCTGCGCGGTAAGGAGGTTGTGACGTTTGAATGACAAAATCTCGCCCAATATACGGCGCGATGGGGATATTTCTCCATTCACTTCGGTCGCTGCGCTCCCTTCGCTCAGTCGAAATGACGAAATAGATAGCTTGAGGGGGATTTGATCTATGACCGAAAAACTTTACTACGCTGATAGCAAGCTTCGCTCCTTCAACGCCACCATCGTGGCGCGGGCGGAGACGGAACGCGGACCTGCCGTGCAGTTGGATCGCACTGCCTTCTATCCCACCGGCGGGGGGCAGGCGCACGACACCGGCACGCTGAATGGCATCCCCGTCCGCGACGTGTGGGCCGACGACGAGGGTGAGGTCTGGCATCTGCTGGATCGCCTGCCCACCGGGGACGCGGTCCAGGGTGAGCTGGATTGGGCGCGCCGCTTCGATCACATGCAGCAACACACAGGCCAGCACCTGCTCTCGGCGGCGTTCCTGCGCCGCTTCAACGCCAACACCCTCAGCGTCCACTTCGGCGCCGAGGAAAACACCGTGGACCTGGATCTCCCGCAACTGACCTGGGAGGCCGCTTTCAAGGTCGAGGATGAGGTCAACCGCATCATCTGGGACGACCGCCCCGTCGAGGCCCGCTTCGTCACTGGTGCCGAGCTGGCGCAGATGGACGTGCGCCGCGAGCCCCAGGTCGAGGATCACATCCGCATCGTGCGCGTCGCGGGCTTCGACGCCACGCCCTGCGGCGGCACCCACGTCGAGCGCACCGGCGAGATCGGCCTGGTCAAGCTGACCGGCGTCAGCAGCTACAAGGGCGGCGTGCGGGTCGCCTTCCTCTGCGGTAAACGCGCCCTGCACGACTACCGCCGCGCCTTCCAGCTGCTGGAGACGCTCAAACGCACCCTCACCGTGGGCCAGGACGAGCTGCCCGACGCCGTAGCCCGTTTGCAAGACGAGCTCAAGGAGCATCGCCGGGCGCTGCACGAAGCCCGTGAGGCGCTCAGTGCCCTCGAGGCCGAACGCCTCTGGGAGCAGGCGCCTACCGTCGAAGGCGTCAAGCACATCGTCGCCTACTGGTCCCACCGCCCCTTCGAGAGCGCCCAAGCCGTCGCCCGACAGCTCCGCGAGCACCCCAACACGCTCATCTTGCTGGCGACGGGCGGTGACGGCAGCCTGCGCCTCCTTTGCGCCCGCAGCGACGACGTGGACGCCAACGCGACTGAGATATTGCGTGCGGCAGCCGAACCGCTGGGCGCGCGTGGCGGCGGATCACCCGTCATGGCCCAGGGAGGTGGCCCCCCGGTGGAAGCAGATCGCGCGCTATCAGCTCTGAACGCGGCCCTGGACTCATGAGCCATATTCGTAACATCGGATAGAAAGAGGGCAACCGTTTAGGTTTATGAGCGTCCAGGTGCAACGCACTTACGGGTCGAAACAAACCGCGCTACAAAGTTCTCCGAGCATGGTTTAGGAGTCTCCGGCTTGTGAACTGCGGCGAAAGTGCGTCGCACCTCAGAAAACTAAACAGATACGAAAGAGGTATGTGACATGGAAGAGATCGTTTCCGGTATCTTCGTTGAAGATCGTTACGGCCCCTACAACGTAGGGTTAGTGACGTTGGACGAGGGCACGCTGGTTGTAGATGTGCCGCCGCGCCCCGCCGATGCGCGACAGTGGCTGCGGGAGGCGCAGGAAACCGCCGGCGTGATCCGTTACATTGTCCTGACGGACAGCCAACCTGAGCGACTCATCGGCGCGGCACAGTGGGACGTGCCCATCATCGCGGGAGAGGCGACGGCACGGCTGCTTACCGCCATGGTGCGCGAAGAGGCGGAATGGGAGGAGGTTCTGGAAGCCGCCGACATCAGCACGCCTGGTATCGCGGATGAGCTGACCACGCTCAAGCCGCGTCGGGCGCGGCTGGCCTGCACCCACCACCTGCTCCTCCACAACCAGGACCCGCCTCTGGAGATCGAAGCGGCGGCCGGGGCTGCACCAGGTGCGCTCTGGCTTTACGTCCCCAACCAGAAAGTGCTCTTCGCCGGCGACACTGTGGCCTTCCAAACGCCGCCGGTGCTCTCCCAAACTCCCGACTCTAAGGCCTGGCTGAACGCCCTGGGGACCCTGGCGCACCGCAAGAGCATCCATCGCATCGTGCCCGGCCGAGGCGCGCGGGAGATTCTGCGAGGTGAGCTGGAGAGTCAACGGGAGTTCATGCGCGTGATTCGACGTACCGCCCGCAATCTGACGCGCAAGGCGGAACCCGGCGAAGGGCTGACGCAGGCGACCAACGAGTTACAGCAGGCCTTCTTCCCGTCCCTGAAGAAAAACTCCGAGCCCCTTCAACGCATCCGTAAAGGGCTGGAACATCTGGTCAACGAGATGCTGGCGGAACAGCAAGCGGACGAGGAGAGCACGCACCTCCCCCCCGCCAGAACCGGGGGCACCCCCGACTGACCACGAAGCAGGACGGGAGAGCGGAGGGTTTGCATACGTCGGCCTCCCGTCTGCCAGCTGCGGTCAGGGTCAGCTTCCGTCGACTATCCGACCAGCCGACCATCTAACTATCTGACTATCTGACCAACAGCACCTTCTTCACGTCCTCCAGGCCTTTTTCAATCAGGGTCACGCCGCGCTCGAAGGCATCCAGCGGCAGCCGGTGCGAGATAAGAGGCGCCACGTCGATCTTGCCCGCTTGCAATAGCGCCACCGCCTGCAGAGAGTTGCGCACCGACGTGAACGAGGAAAGCAGCGTCAGCCCTTTCTCGAAGACCTGGAACGGCTCAATCTCCATGCGGCGCCCGGCAGGCGCCACGCCGAAGAAGAGCACCGTCCCGCCCCGGCGCGCCAGATCGATGGCCCGCGCCATCAGCGGAATGGCACCCGAGGCGTCGATGACCACATCGAAGCGCTCCTCTTCCAGCGCGTCCACATCCTCGACCCAGCGATCCGCGCCTAGAGCCAGGGCCAGCTCTCCACGCGCTGCGTTGCGCTCGACGACGGTCACCTCAACCGCGCCCTGGAGCCGTACCGTCTGCGCCAGCAGCTGGCCGATGGGGCCGGCGCCCAGAATCGCTACCTTATCCGCCAACCGCACCTGCGCTTTCTGTACACCGTGAAGCACACAGGAAAGCGGCTCCATGAAAGCACCCACCTCGAAAGGCAGCAAGCCGATGTCGAAGACCGCGTTTTCCGGCGCGACGACGAACTCCGCCATGCCGCCGGGCCGCGTCACCCCGATGGCCTCCCAGTTGAGACAGAAGTTCTGCCGGTTGTTGAGGCAATTGGCGCAGTTATCGCAGGCGAGGTTGGGTTCCACGGCGACGCGATCCCCAGGTGTGAAACGGGTCACCTCCGCACCCACCGCCGTGACGACGCCGGCGAACTCGTGACCAGGCGTCACCGGGTAGTGCCCCATATACTCGCCCCGGAAGATGTGCACGTCGGTGCCGCAGATGCCACAGGCCCGCACCGCGATCAACACCTCCTCCGGCCCAGGCGACGGCCTCGGGCGCTCCACCACCTCGACCACATTGGGCTCTCGAATGCTAACCGCCTTCATTGTCATCTCCTTACCTTCAACTCAGCAGATTGAGCAGATTTTTTGACCTTTCTGAACCGATCTTCTCGGGTATAGATCACCGACATATTACAGGGTGACCGCTTCTGACTCACAATTGCGCCTGGCATAAACGGGTATACGATAAGGCCGTGGCACAGCGTCTGCATTGTAGACCACGCTTTAGAAATCACAACCTCAGCACCGACAAACGCCCTTTAAGTGTCTTGTAACACCAAGAAAGGCCTGTCATCAGAGCCAACTCGTAACTCACAACTCGCAACTAATCTTTAAGGAGAATACCATGACCCAACAAACTGCCGCTGCTGATCCAAACACACCCGCTCACCTCAGCCTCAAGTACAAAGTGCTCTGGGGCGTCGCCGCGCTGGGGACTTCACTGGTCTCCGGCACCTACGGCGCGCTGCTCCCCATCTTCTACCAGGACTACCTGGGGCTCAGCGCCCGCTGGATCGCCCTGGCGTCCGCCATCTACGCCGTCTGGAATGCCTTCAACGATCCGCTCTTCGGCTACATCACCGACCGCACCCGCTCCGAGCGCGGGCGGCGCATCCCCTACATGCGCTTCACCGCGCCCTTTCTGGCCCTCACGTTCATCCTCGTCTGGTTCGCGCCGGCCGGGGCCGGAGAAACCACCATCTTTCTCTGGATGCTGGGCACCATGCTGCTCTACGACACCGCCTACACCATCATCGGCCTGGTCTACTCCGCACTGCTGCCGGAAGTGAGCGAGTCCGACGCCGAGCGCAACGGTCTGCAGATCTCCGCCTCGCTCTTCAGCCTGCTGGGCATGATCCTGGGCTTTGTCATCCCCGACTTCTTCCGGCCCAAGGCAGGCGCCGTCCCCTCCTTCGCGCCACTGCAGGGCTCCATGGTCGTCGTGGGCATCCTCAGCGGCCTGCTCATCATCGTCACCACGCTGGTGGTCAAGGAACGCAAGGAGTTCCATCTGCTTGATAAGCCGCTGCCGCTAGGCGCCGCCATCCGGCACACCTTCGCCAGCAAATCCTTCCTGATCCTCGTGGCGCAGAACTTCATGTCGATCCTGATGCAATCGCTGCTGCTGGGCGCCATCTTCTACGCCGCCGACTACCTGCTGCAGACCAACGCCATGCTCCTGGTCGCCAGCCTCTTCATCCCCCTGATCATCGGCGTGCCCATGACCTCGCTGATCCGCAAGCGGCTGGGCGTCGCCGGGGCGCAACAGCTCCTGCTGACGGTAGCCGGCGTGGCGCTGGTGCTCATCACCGTCGTGCCGCCCGCCCTCATCCCTGTCTGCCTGGCGCTGGCGGGCTTCGGGCTCGCCGGCCCGCAGACGCTGACCAACGTGCTCTTTGGCCAGGTCGCCGACGAGGACGAGCTGCGCACCGGCGTGCGGCGCGAGGGCGCCTTCTTCGGCGTCAACGCACTGCTGACCAAACCGGCGCAGTCGCTGGCCCTCTCCATCATGCCTTTCGTGCTGGAAGCGACGGGCTTCATCACACGCGAGGCCAACCAGGGCCAGATCACCTTAGATCAACCGGCCAGCGCCCTCTTTGGCATCCGCATCGTCCTGGGCCTGATCCCCGGACTCGCCATGCTCTTGGGCGCTTTGATCCTGCGCTGGTATCCGCTGCGCGGCGCGTATCTCAAACAAGTCAAAAAGGAAATGCTGGCCCTGCACGCTGAAAAACACGCTCGCCTTGCAAGTACACAGAACTAAAGAAAGGAAAAAAACATGTCCCCCAATCCCTATCTCAAAGCCCTGGGTTACCAAGAAACCGACCGCCTCGTCATCCTGCACGCCGACGACATCGGCATGTGCCAGGCGACGCTGGACGCCTACGCCGGGCTGCTCGACACCGGGCTGCCCTTCACGGCCGCCACCATGGTCCCCTGTCCGTGGTTTCCGGCTCTGGCGGATCTGTGCGCCTCACGCCCAGAGGGTATCGACATGGGCGTCCACCTCACGCTGACCAGCGAGTGGGCCGGCTACCGCTGGGGCCCGCTATCGACCCACGACCCTGCTACGGGCCTCCTCAACGCCGACGGTTACTTCCCCGCTGCCAACGCGCCCGTCCACCGCGCCGATCCCGCCGCCGTCGCAAAGGAACTCGCCGACCAGGTGGACCGCGCGCTGGCAGCGGGCATCGACGTCACCCACATCGACTCACACATGGGCACCGTCTTCCACCCTAACTTCATCGAAGGCTACCTCAGCGCGGGCCTGCGACATGGCATCCCGGCCATGTTTCCCCGGCTGGACGAAGCAGGCATGCGTGCGCACGGCATCGAGGGCAAAGAGGCGCAGAGGTTAACGGCCCTCCTGGATCAACTGGCGGCGCAAGGGCTGCCCATCCTGGACGACCTCAAAACCGTCCCCCTAGATCAGCACGAGGGCCGGCTGGAGTCAACATTGGCGCTGCTGGAGAGCGTGGAGCCGGGTATCACCTACTTCATCCTCCACCCTGCCGTGGATACGCCGGAGCTGCGGGCTATCACACCGCACTGGCAGGCCCGCGTAGGCGATTACGAGGCCTTCACCAGCGATGCGCTGCGGCGCTATCTCGAGGAGAGCGACCTGCACATCATTCAGTACCGCGCGTTGCGCGACGCGATGCGGGCAGGTGCGCGGAGCTGAAAAACCCCTGTGGGGAAGATGGAGGGGTGACCGGGGATCGACGCCCAAGGTCTGACGCCCGGCCCGGTCACCTCTCCTCACTTAGAGGTAAAGGGGATCTCGTCGCAGGGGAACTCACGTCCCCCGCGCTGCAGACAACGACGAGATCATGAGCCACGATGACATGGCAGGCAACCGCGCCCCGCGCGCCAACTCGGCGTGGAGCCGGGCGTTGATCGCCTGCAGATTCACACGCGCCGTCATATCCAGCGACAGCGGCGTGACGGAGACCAGGCGCGCCACCAGCACGGTCTTGATGTCGGAATCAATCTCCGTCTGCGCGGGATCCTCGATGATCCGATAGCCGGCTCTCCCACCACCGTTCTCGCGATCCGGCGGCAGGGGCTCGAAATAGCGATGGCGCGAGAGGCGTGTCACACGCCAAAACGTGTCGAGAGTCGCGCCCTCGGGCACGTTGATGTTCAACACGTCAATGCCTCGCGGCAGCCCCTCCGTGAGCAACAAATCGGCGAATTTGCGAGCGTACATCTGGGCGGCGCTGTAGTCCGCGCCGTCGTCGCCGGTATAGGCATACTTCGGCGCCATCTCCTGGGAGACAGCCATAGCCGGAATGCCAAAAGCAGCCGCTTCCAAAGCCGCGCCCACCGTGCCGGAGATGGTCACCTCGATGCCCAGGTTGGCCCCAAAGTTCACACCGGAGATCACGATATCAGGGCGACGTGGGGCCAACTCCAGCACCGCGTGACCGACCGCCTGAGCCGGGCTGGCATCCACGGCGTAGGCGCGGACCTCTTCGCCATCGATCACGCGCGAGGCATCGGTCAGCCTGCCCGTGACCCCCTTCGGCATAGAGCGACCGGCGCCCGACCACTGACGATCCGGCGCCACCACCAGGATCTCCCCCAAAGGCATCACCGCCTCGACCGTGGCCCACAATCCCTCCGACATGATACCGTCGTCATTCACCACCAAAATCAAGCGTCGTTCCATATCCTATCCTTCACCTGATTGAACATCTCTCTCGCTAAACACTATCTTACACGCACAGGTACTCTTCACGACCCAGGCCCGACGCCCTTATGCTCTCCTGATCAGGACGACACACAGTCTAGCCTTCACACCGAGGCACGTTGGTCCCGACGTCTCTCGTCGTGTACGACACCCGGTCGGCTATCCAGCACCGCTCCCTACAGCAAGATAAAACACCGTCGCCCCCAAGGCTATACCTGCAAGCGTCTGGAGCACAGTATGGCGTTGCAAATGAAGACGCGACCAGACGATCAGCACCACCGCCGTGAGCGGGACCCACAACAGCCCCAGATAATGCCAGACCATCCAGGCAGCCGCCGCCGAGACCGCACTGTGCACGCTGATCTTCCACCGCACGGTAATCGTCAGAATGAGCACCTCCAACACCCCCAGGGCCGTTGCTAACGTCCGAATAGGGGCCGGCGCGCCACCAAACGTCACCAGTCCCCAGGCCAGGCTCCCCAGGACGAGGGCGTTGAACAGCGGCTCAATCCGTTGCTTACGCAGCTGTACGTCCAAATCGGCCACGACCCTCCGCTTAACCAGCCAGATCAACCGCGCCACCGGCAGCACGATCGCCACTGCCAGATACCCTACACTCCACAACCACACACCGCTCTCCTCCCGCGCTATAGCAGCGGAGAGGAACGTCATCAAGGATATGAGAACGGGCGGACTGCCGGCGTACGATACCAGCAAGGCAAGTCGCTCATCCCAGCGCACAGAGCGCGGTCGCGCATTCAACACACTCAGCAAACTCTCATTCTGAACGATGATAACCTCCCTTGAGTTCTGCGGCTACAAATACGCTGATCCGGCATAACCGGATAAGCGCAGGTGCGTCGCACCTTATACGGTACCTTTAGTCCAGTTCATAGTATAAGCAGCCAGCGTTAACACATTTTTAAAGGAAGATCAAGATTTCAATAACAAGTCAAACTTGATGTACCTGTCTTTTCCGCCCAGGTTGACAAATCAAGCAAAAGCCCTTATGATCACTCTGATAGTCGATTGTTTACATAACTTAACACACCTTTAGATATCAGAGGGTCGCCCACGTCGAGAGTCATGGCGTCCCCTCGCCGATCAAAGCCAACGCCTTCAGGCCGAAGGAGAACGGCCTGTGAGATCACGCACCATAGAAGACAGGAAACCATTCGTGAAAAAACTAATCGAACGCCTACCGTTGGATTTGGATCAAAAACGAGAAAAAGTTTTAAAGAACTTCGCCCACAAGCAGCTGACACGGGTCTTCGCCACGGCCCCCGAAATTCCCTTCGACGACCGCTCGCATCTGATTTTCTTCAGCGACTGCCACCGGGGAGATCGTTCCGCAGTCGACGGCTTTGCGAAAAACGCCACGCTGTTTCTCGACGTCCTGCAACACTACTACTGCCAGGGGTTCACATACATCGAGGTGGGAGACGGCGACGAGCTATGGGAGAACCGCAGCTTTCAGACCGTCCGCGCCGCCTACGAAGCCATCTTCAACCTGTTCCACCGCTTCAACGAAGGAGGGCGGCTGCATCTACTGCTCGGCAACCACGACATCACCGGTTTTCGACAGCACTGGACCAGGAAAGACGGACTTCTGGTCGGAGAGGGGCTGGTGTTGAAACACGCCCCCAGCAGGCGGCGCATCTTCACCGTCCATGGGCATCAGGCCGACTTCACCAGCTATCGACTCTACTTTGTGGGGCGACTGATGGTTCGACGCATCTGGCGCCGTCTGCAGATGCTAGGCCTCTTTCGGGACCAATACGCAGGTTCCTGGAAACGCATTGAGGGGCGCCTGCGAACGTGGGCCAAAGCTCACCAACAGATTCTTATCTGTGGTCACACCCACCACCCGGCCAGCGCCGCTACCGGTGAAAGCCCCTATTTCAACACCGGCAGCTGCCTGAAGCCCGGTGAGCTCACCGGACTGGAGATCGTAGACGGGGCGATCCAGGCAGTCCGCTGGACACGAGCACAGCGAGCCCCCCACATCCAGCGCGTCCCGGTAGGCGCGCCGCAGCCGCTCCACGCTTTTTCTCCCTGAGGGACAGCGTTGTCAACGCTGTTTTCCCCGGCTGTCGCCTCCACCTCCTGAAGAGCTCGCGGTTTCCCCACCGTCCGCGCGTGACGGTCATCCCTAACTCTCCATGACCCCAAACCTGAAATCTGACCGTCGCCGCGCAGAGTGAGAAAACCACAGGCCCCAGCCGCCGCACCAAAGGCTTTTCTAACCTCAACTCTGTGCTATACTCCTGGTGTCTTCTGGGCACACAGGCAGGTCCGCCACCAGAGCAACTCGAACCGGGCGTCATCCATCAACGGGTTCCCCGAGATATAGGTCTCGGCCAACGACATTCGGCACACTCCTGGTACAGTACGCTCTTGAAACCTGGCAGGAGCGCATGTCACAACCGATCTGACAAGGAAAACCAACGCAGAGCTGGGCAAAAACCGTAGCACACAAGGAGGGAAAGATGAACAAGCAAAAACTGAACGTCACGGTCATCGGCGCCGGTCACGGCGGGAAGGCAATGGCGGCAGAGATCGCCTCACGCGGCTTCAACGTCAGCCTGTATAACCGCACCCCGGAACACATCGAGGTCATTGCCCTGCGCAAGGGCATCGAACTCTTCACCGACGACGGACGCGAGGTCTTCGGTCCCCTGCAGCTGGTCACCTCGGATATCGAGCTCGCCATGCGAGATGCCGATCTGATCATGGTGGTCATCCCCGCCTCCGGACACCGCTCTATCGCCCTGAAAGCAGCGCCCTACTTGCGTGACGACCAGATTCTGGTTCTCAACCCCGGACGCACCGGGGGCGCGTTGGAATTCAGGCAGGGGCTGCACGAAGGTGGATGCACCTCCCGACCGCTTATCTGTGAAGCGGAGACCTTTATCTTCGCCTCACGCAGCGTAGGCCCCGCCGAGGCTCGCATCTTCCGCACCAAGTTCTCCGTCCCCGTGGCCGCGATGCCCGGTCAACGGACCGCCGAAGCCCTGGACGTCATCAACCGAGTGTATCCGCAGTTCATCCCCGCCCCCAATGTGTTGCACACGAGTCTGAACAACATGGGCGCCATCTTCCATCCCGCCCTTACGCTCCTCAACGCCGGATGGATCGAGAGCACGCTGGGGGACTTCCAGTTCTACATGGAAGGCGTGACCCCCTCCACCGCGCGGGTCTTGCAGGCGCTGGACCGCGAACGGGTGACGGTGGCAGCCTCCATCGGCGTCAAAGCACAGACGGCCCGCGAATGGCTGTACCGCGCCTACGCCGCCAAGGGGGAGACGCTCTTCGATGCCATGCGCGACAACCCCGGCTACAAAGGGATCACCGCCCCCGCCGGACTGCAGCACCGCTACCTCTTCGAGGAAATCCCCTGCAGCCTGGTCCCCATCGTGGAGCTAGGGCGCCAATACGGCACCCGCACGCCCACCATGGAGGCGCTCATCCACTTGACCAACGTGATTCACAACACCAACTACTGGGAAAAAGGGCGCACGCTGAAGAGGCTGGGGATCGAAAACCTCTCCGTCGAGGCCCTGCACCACTACGTCAAAACAGGAGAACGCCCTGCCTGACGGCAGCGCCCCTTCCAGGAGGTCAACATGCGAATTATGGCCGGAGCGTTAGGCGACTGTGTACACGTGGCAGGTGTCCATCATTTCTTGACCCTGGCGGAACAGCTGGGACATGAGACGCTGTTCACCGGCCCCGCCACCGACGCGGAGACCTGGGCCGATCTCGCTCACCGGTTTCAACCCGACATCATCGGCGTGAGCTATCGGCTGACGCCGGAGAATGCGCGGGCCGCGCTGCAGGAGTTCTGGGCGGTGATGAAGGCCGCCGGGTTGAGCGACCGCCGCTTCGTCTTTGGGGGCACCCCGCCCGTCGCCCAGGTCGCCCGCGAGATGGGCATCTTCGAGGCCGTCTTCGACGGCACCAAACCTCCCCTGGCCGTGCTCGGCTACCTCAAAGGCGAACACCGTGCAGAAGGCCCTCCCCAGCCGCCTCCTCAGAACACCATCGAGCGCATCCGCTGGAAAGCACCCTACCCTCTGCTGAGACACCACTTCGGCATCCCTGCACCGACCATCGAGCCGACGGTGGAGGGCATCGCCGAGATCGCCGCTTCCCAGGTGCTGGATGTCATCTCCCTGGGCGCCGACCAGGACGCGCAGGAGAATTTCTTCCATCCTGACCTCCAAAAACCGCAGAGCAAAGGCGCGGGCGGCGTACCCTACCGCTCGGAGGACGACCTGCGGCGACTTTACGCCGCCAGTCGCTGCGGAAATTATCCCTTGATGCGCTCCTACTCCGGCACCAGTGACTTGCTGCGCTACGCGGAGATGCTCAGACACACCATCCACAACGCCTGGTGCGCCACCTCGCTCTTCTGGTTCAACGCCATGGACGGACGCGGCCCCCTCAGCCTGGAAAGATCCATCCACGAGCACATCGCGCTGATGCGCTGGCACGGGGAACGCGACATCCCCGTCGAGGGCAATGAGCCCTATCACTGGGGCATGCGCGACGCCCCCGACGTCATCTCCGTCGCCGTCTCCTACCTCTACGCCTACAACGCCAAAAAGGCCGGAGTGCGAGATTACATCACCACCTACATGTTCGAAAGTCCCTCCACGCTCTCCAACCGCATGGACCTGGCCAAAGCCCTGGCCCAGATCGAGGTGGCGGAGGCCTTCGCCGACGACGGCTTCCGCATCTGGCGGCAGACGCGCACCGGCCTGCTCAGCTATCCCGTCGATCCCGTGCGGGCCCGCGCGCACCTCGCCGAATCCATCTACCTGCAGATGGCCCTGCGCCCCTCCATCGTCCACGTGGTGGGCTACACCGAGGCGGACCACGCCGCCACCGCTGCCGAAGTCATCGAGTCCGCCACGATGGCCCAACAGGTCATCCAGACGGCACTGAACGGTCAGCCGGATATGACCTGCGATCCCACCGTCCGGGCGCGGGTTAAGACGTTGGTACGCGAGGCCCGCGTGCTGGTCGAGGCCATCCGTCGGCTGGGTGCCGGGTCGGTTGAGGACCCGCTGAGCGATCCCAAGACATTGGCCCAGGCCGTGGAAGTGGGTCTCTTGGACACCCCGCAGCTCAAAAACAACCGCTTCGCACGGGGCGAGATCCGCACCCGCGTCATCGACGGCGCGATCGAGGCCGTGGACGAGGACGGCAAGCCGCTTTCGGAAGCAGAACGCATCCGTCGCCTGTCGCCCCCGCCGGTGAGAAAAAAAAGATGAACGCAAACAGATGGGCCGCTCGGCCGGTCGTGGCGCTCATCATCGGCCTGCTCTCTTGGACGACGGACGCTGCACCGCCGAAATCCCAGATCGAGGCGGCGCAGGCATTGTTACGCGCTGCGCCACTGCCAGCGGTTCACGACGTCCGGGTTGCAGACAACGCGCTTACCGTCTGCCTGGACGCAGACCCGGCGACGCTGCAGGCCGACGCGGGACTGGGCGCCGAGCGACTTGAGGCAGACGTGGCCCGCGCGCTGACGCCCCTGGACTGGCGCGCACTCCACGTCCACGCCCGCGACCCCGAGGACGGCGTCTGCAAGCCCCTCTCCGACTTTCTGCCGGCGCCGGAGATCACGGCGCTCACGGCGCCGCCGACCGCGCGTCTCACTGCTGCGCCCTCGCCACTGGTGGAGGTTTTCCCCCGCTCGCTGGCGGGCAAGACCATCTTCGTCAGCGCGGGACACGGCTGGCAGTGGAACGGCTCGGCCTGGCGCACCCAGCGTCCGCCCTATCAGGAGTTCATCGAGGACCACAACAACGCCGAGGTCGTCAACCAGTACCTCATCCCCTACCTGGAGAACGCCGGCGCGACGGTGATCCCCGTGCGCGAGCGCGACTGGAACGCGGCGCGCGTCGTAGTCGACGATCAGGACGCGGGCTTCAACACCGGCGGCGCGTGGAACGTCAGCATACAGCCAGGCTATCAGGATGGCGACTACCACTTCGCCACGACGGTCAGCGGCAGCGCCACCGCCACGGCGACCTGGACGCTGGAGGTGCCGCAGCGCGGCCTCTACGCCCTCTACGCCTGGGTGCGTCCCGGCGCCAATCGCACCGCCGACGCCCGGTACACAGTCCATCACGCCGGCGGGTCGTCGGACGTCTGGCTCGACCAGCGCATCCGTCCCATGACGTGGCGCTACCTGGGGACCTTCCCCTTTGCGGACAACGCTATCGTCACGCTGGACAACGCCTCGGCGGAAGCCGGCAACGCCGTCATCGCCGACGCGCTGCGCCTGGGCGGAGGAGACTTCGACGATCTGACCGCCGGCACCGGCAAGCCCATCAGCACCACAGCACCCTACGCACCCGATAAGCCCTGGTGGGAGACGGCGACCTTTTACTACAGCCAGTGGATGGGGCTCGACCGTGAGGATTGGCCCTACTTCAACGACGTCGTGGCACGGCCCATGTACGCCCGCTGGCAGCACGCCGGCGTGGAAGAGGACGCCGTCTACATCTCCTGGCACACCAACGGCTATAACGGCGACAACGACGTGATCAGCGGCACGGTCTCCTACGTGCACGACGGCTCGACCTATCCCATGACCGAAAGCAGTGAAGAACTCCAGCAAGCCGTCCACACCGAGTTGGTTCACGACATTCAGACGGGTTGGTCCGAACATTGGGTCGATCTCGGACAGCGGCGACGCAACCTGGGCGAGGTGCGCATGCTCTGGGACGAGAATCCCGCCCACCGCATGCCCGGCGTGCTGCTGGAAATCGGTTATCACGACAACGAGCACGACGCCAATGCACTCAAGGATCCGCGTTTCAACCGCCTGGCAGCCCGCGCCGTCTACCAAGGCATCCTGCGTTACTTCGCCGCAGAGGACGGCAGCGACCTCGTTCAGGCGCCGGAGCCGCCGACGCACCTGCGCGTGCAGAATGTCGGCGGCGGCAGTGGGGCCCTGCACGTGGCGTGGCAGCCGCCGCCGACCGGCGCCGAAAGCGACGGGCTTTACGGCGACGCCGCTACAGGCTACCGCGTCTACACCAGCCCCGACGGCTTCGCCTGGAGCGCACCCCTCACGGTGACCAAGACGGAGACGACGCTCACCGGCTTCAAAGCGGGCGAGACGGTCTACGTGCGCGTCACGGCGACCAACGACGGTGGCGAGTCCTTCCCCACGGAGACGCTGGGCGCGCGGGTGGGCGATCATGTCCCCCTGCTGCTGGTCAACGGCTTCGACAAGCTCAACCGCTTCGGGCTCGTCGAGGAGGTCGATCCCACCGAGGGCTACAATCTGCGCCTCTGGGAGCCCCGCATCAACAGCCGACGCTACGTGGTGCATCACGGGGACGCGGTACCCGCAGAATACGCCTGGGACAGCGCCGGCAACGAGGCTGTCGCCGCTGGGGACGTGCTGCTCAGCGCCTACACCGTCGTCGACTGGATCCTGGGCGAAGAGTCCCTGGAAGAAGAGGGTACCCTCAACGCCGCCGAACGACAGGCGCTGACTCTCTTCCTGGAAAACGACGGCGCGCTGCTCATCGGCGGCACGGAGCTGCTCTGGGAACTGGTCGCTCAGGACCGAGACGCCGCTTTCGCCCGCACACAGCTGCACACGGACTACGTCAACGACGACGCAGGCACCTACACCGTGGCACCCACCGCGGACGGCGCCTTCGCCGGGCTGACGTCCTTCACCTTCGACGCGCCGGAGGAATACGACGCAGACTTTCCCGACGTCCTCGCCACGTCGGGCGACGCGTCGCCCGCGCTCACCTACGCAGGCGGCGCCGGCGGCGTCGCGGCGGTCCAGTACGCTGCCGGTTGCCAGCGGACATTGGTGCTCGGCTTCCCCTTCGAGGTGATCCGCGCCGAGGCTCGCCCCGACGTCATGACGCGCGCCCTCGACTTCCTGGATGAGTGCGTCACGCCGCCGGTGGAGGCCGTCGAGACCGGGATCACCGCGCCGGGCGACGGCAGCTCCGTCAATGCCGTGCCGCCCTTCGAGGGGTGGGCCACGGGCGAGGGCCTGCAGCGCGTCGAGGTGCAGGTGACGGACGCGCTGAGTCAGACCTGGGACGGTGGAGACTGGGGGACTGCGGCGACGTGGCTGACGGCGACGGGCACGCTCACCTGGCATTACACGCTGCCCGTGCTGGACGACGGCAGCTACACGCTGCGCGCGCGGGCCGTCGCCTCGCAGACTGACATGACGCCCGCCCGGATCGGCTTTACGCTGGATCGCGTCGTCCCGACGGCGCCGACGCCCCTCACCCCCACGGGGGGGATCACCCTGACCACGCCGGCAGCGACGCTGCAGTGGTCCCCGCCGCCGGATGACGGCGCGCCCTTGAGCTACGAGGTCGCCCTGGACAACGTTACGCGCACCGTGCACAGTACGATGACGACGATCGCCGTCGGGAGCGGCACGCACGTCTGGCGCGTTCGCGCCGTGGATGCGGCGGCCAACGTCGGCCCGTGGTCGGAGGAGGCGCGCTTCAACGTGAAACGGGTGCATCTCTTCCTGCCGCTGATCCTGCGCAATCACACACCGACGAACCCGGCGCCTGCCGACTGCGAGGTGTGGCTCAGCGAGGAGTTCGAGGGCGAGACAGACTGGACCTTCAACGCGCTGGCGGAGCGGGTCGACACGCCGGTGCACGGCGGCGAAAAAGCGGTGCGTGTGGGCCTGCCGCCGGGGACGCCGGGCGACGGGGAGACGCGCTACGCCTCCATCTCCCGGGCGTTGGAGCTACCCACCGACGCAGCATCCATCACGCTAACCTATTGGGCCTACCCCATCGCCGAGGACAACGACCCCGACGACTTCCACTACGTGGGCCCCCAAGACGCCCTGATCATCGACCGGGACGACGCCCGCGTCTGGGCGCGCCGCACGCTGGATCTCTCATCCTACGCGGGGACGCGCGTCCTGTTCTTCTTCGGGACGAAGAACGACGGTGACGGCAGCTCGGCGGCCCTCGTCGTCGACGACATCACCATCGAGGTATGCCGCCTCTCGGCAAACTGACGTTGACCTCTACGCCAATGCCACTATACTGCCTACGCCTGAGCAAAGCACTGTCCAGGACAACCCGGCACAAGCAAAAAAGGAGACTTTCAATGACAGACAAGAAGCGAGACCCCTGGGTCGATGTGCGCACGCGCCACGATCTAGCCGCCGATCAGGTGATCTCCGCGCTGCAAAAGGAGATCCGGCGGGGCAACACGGAAAACGCGGCCCTGCTGGCCTACGAGATGGCGACCACCAGCCCAGAGCTGGAAGACTATCTCTGGTATCGGCTGCTGGTTATCTCCGTGGAAGACATCGGTTGGGGCGATCTACAGGCTCCGGTTCTGATCCACACGCTTTACGACATCAACCGCACATTCGGACATCGCGGCGGCGAGCATCTGCTCCTCGCCGTTCACGCAGTGCGCTACCTCTGCAGTCGCCCGAAGGACCGCTCCAGTGACGAGATGGTCAACTGGCTCATCTACCAGGATGCCAGAGGGGAACTGCGCCCGACGATCCCCGACTACGCGCTGGACATGCACACGGCGCGCGGACAGGAGCTGGGGCGGGGCAAGCGACACTTCTGGGAAGAAGGAGCTAAAATCGTGCCGGAGTTGCCCAACCGGAATACGACCTACCGGGAGCGCCTCCTGGAGATCCTGGAAGAAGAGGATGCCGCTTAGCCGGCCGCTGTCGGCGCCTTTTTTGACTCTCGATGACCGTCCAACGCTCCACGGCACATGTCGCCCGCTCCGCCGTGCTGGTAGCTTTCTTTTTCGCGCTGGACAAAGGATTGGGCCTGGTGCGCGACGTGGTGGTGAGCCGCACCTTTGGCGCATCCCCGGAGTTGGACGCCTACTACGCCGCCTTCGAGCTGCCTGACGGCCTCTTTACCGTCGTGGCGGGCAGCGCCCTGGCGACCTCGTTTATTCCCATCCTCTCGGCGCACATCAGTGCGGGCGATGAGGAGGACACGTGGCAGCTGGTCTCGGCGGTGCTGAACCTCGCCCTGCTGATGGTGGCGGGCGTCAGCGGGGCGAAGGGCACGGCGTAGGGTCGTCCAGGACGAGCCAGCTTGTCGAGGAGCGGCGCCAGCAGGCGATGGAGCGTCGTCACCAGCGCGCGGTGCGGGCGGAAGGTCACGTCGAGGGCGTGAGCGCGCCCGCCGGCCCGCACCACGTCATCCTGCACACGGCGAAAGACGGTTACATCGGCGCCCCGGAAGCGGTAGATGGACTGCTTGGCGTCGCCGACGACGAAGAGCGAGCCCTCACCGGGGCGCGATGCCCGGGGGGTGAAGCCGCTGAGGGCGTAGACGATCTCGCGCTGACGCTCGTTGGTATCCTGGAACTCATCCACCAGCACGGCCTGCACCTTCGCCTGCCAGAAGGCGCGCACGTCGGCGTCCTGCAGCAGCGTCAGCGCCCCGGCCTCCAGATCGTCGAAGTCGAGCGCGTTCTCCACCTGCCTGGCCTGCGCGTAGACTTCGACGGCGCGCCGGCAGACGGCGTGCAGCGCCCAGACCGCGCCGGCCGCCGCCTCGTCCAGGTCCCAGGCCGCGCCACGTTTGGGATCGGCCAGCGGCTTCAACTGAGCGTCGAAAAACTCCCGCAGCGCGCGCGTGGCCTCCTTCATCGTCTCCAACGTCTCGCCGGGCCAGTTGCCCTTGCGCCCGTAGAGCGTGGTGGCGCTGCGCAAGGCCGCCAGTTCCGCCAGCGCTGCCGTCAGCCGACCGTGGGCTAGGGCTTCGTCGACGGCTCCGGCGTGGGCCAGTACCTCCTGACGGGCCAGTTCCATCTTGTCCACCGGATCGTCGGCCTGTAGCTCGGCGAAGGTTGCCAGCGGCGCCTGCCATCCAGGTTGCCGTAGGGTCGTCCGCAGCCAGCCGCCCACCGCCTCTGACCAGCCCTGCAGCGGATCGTCGGTGAGGCGTGCAAAGGCAGCGTCGGCGTCGAGACGCTGCTCCAGCAGCACGGTGACGACGCGGCGCAGTCCGTTCTCGCTCAGCAGGCCGAAGAGCTGCGCAGCGGCTTCATCTCCGGCGGACCAGACCAACGCCGCCTCGACGGCGCGAGCCTTAAGCACCGCCGCGCGGCCCTCCTCCAGCACGCCGAAGCCGGGCTGGTGGCCCAGGCGGGCTGCTTCGACGGGATGCGTGCGCAGAATCTGGGCGCAGAGGCTGTGAATGGTGCCGATGGGCGCCGCGTCCAGCGCGGCGAAGGCGTCACGCCAGCGCGCGGCCTCTGCGCCGGTCGCATCTCCGGTCGCCAGCCACTGCGTGATGGTCTGGCGAATGCGGGTGCGCATCTCGCGGGCCGCCTTGACGGTGAAGGTGATGGCGACGACGGCATCCAGCGGCACGCCCGCGTCCAGCAGCGCCAGGTAGCGCGCCACCAGCGTGCGCGTCTTGCCGGAGCCAGCCCCGGCGGTGACCACCACGTCGCCGGGCGCGGTGGCGGCGGCTTTCTGAGCGTCGTTGAGTTTCAGAAGATCAAGGATGGACATAGAAGCCTTGTGATTACTGGTTACGTTCCTCCCTGAGACTTTCCAAGCGCTCCAGAACCACGTCGCGATCCTGCAAGTTTGGGCGTTCCAAGGCCCGCTGCAGGATCTCCTCGGCCCGGTCGTAATCCTTGGGGCTGTCGCGAAGCAGCCAGTACTCGTCTGACCATCCGATATATCCCCACGCCGAGTCGGGGTTTTCCTCGATCAAGGCCTTGAATATGGCCTCGGCGGTTTCGATTTCGCCCAGGCGCCAGTGGGCCTCGGCTTTGGCTCGCAAGAAATTCTCATGTAGGAGCCACCCTAAATCGGTGAACGTGTCCAAAAATTCCTCCACGTAGCGGATGCGCAGGCGGTGGTATTTGGGATCACGAATGCCGGCGTTTGCCAACTCCAATTCAAAATCCTGGCACCAGTTGGACACACACTGGGTCCAAGAGAATGCGTCATCGAACGTCTCCAGGGTGTTGCGCTGCGGTGTTACCTTCTCCCGGATCCATTACCAGGTCTGCCACCAGACGTCGCAGGCCTCGGCGATGCGCCTGGTTTCCAGCAGCTCATATCCTTCCTGCATCCGCTCGTCGATTTGCTCAAAGCTGACGCGATCGGGCAACAGCCGCTTCCAGAGCACGCAGGCGGCCATCCACGGGAAGTCCTCGTCGTAGGGCCTCTCGGTCCGAAGGGTGTATTTCGCATACCACTCCTTTTCCGACAGGTTCTGAGCGGACTCATAACGTTTGGCTGCGCGCAGGAATTTTTTCGGGGACGTTTTGATCCCCAACCGCTTGAGGCGCCCGAAAATCTCTCCGGTGGACATCTTTTCGATTTTCTCGAAGGTCCAGCCTTCAGCGAGCCTCTTCTGTAACAAACGTCGAAAGTGCGGATCAGAGAATAAGTCTTTCATCATTGTCTCTCCTTAGGCTTAAGTTTACCGGACTTGGGCTTGAATTCCTCGCAGTAAACTGCCGCCGGGCAGAAGCGTGGGCAGCCGCCGGACGGGGGCGCCGGCGCGAATTCACCGGCGCGCACGGCCTCGACGATGCTCAGCGCGTGAGCGACGGCGGTCTCGATGGCGCCCGCGACGCCGCCGCTGAAGCGTTCCAGTTTGAGGCTGCTGGCTTCGGCCGAGCTGATGTGCCAGTAGAAGCCGCTGTCCACGCTCTCTCCCAGCGCTTCTTGCGCCGCCAAAGCGTAGAGTGGGAGCTGCAGCCGCGTGCCTTCGACCAGGTCGCGCGGTGAGATGGGCGTCGAACCGGCCTTGTAGTCGATGATGCGCAGCTTTCCGTCGGCCGCGCGGTCGACGCGGTCAATGTAGCCGCGCAGCTGCAGCGTGATCCCGTCGCGCCGAATGACCAGTGGGGGGCGCCCCTGCAACCCGAAGGCCAGCTCCGGTTCCAGCGGGACGTAGTCGCCGCCAGCTTCGATGAGCGCCTCCAGCGTGCGGCGCAGGGTCTCGGTCAGCTCCTCCTGCTGGCGCTCCCAGAGCGGCGTGGGACGGAAGCCGTAGTCGTCGGGCGCCGTGGCGTAGACCTCGCGGGCGACGGCGTCCAGTTCGGCCCGCAGACGGTCGGGGTCGCCGTCGGGCACGCGGGCGTAGAGGCGCTCCAACACCAGGTGGTAGATGGAACCGAGGATCAGCACGTCGAAGCCCGGCTCCGGCAGCGCCTCGGGCTCCAGCTCCATGACGTAGGCGGCCCAGAAGTAGTGCGGGCATTTGGCGTAGGTCTCCAGCTTGCTGCTGGACCAGGCGCGCTCCGGGCCGAAGCGCTGCGCCAGCGGCTCCGACAGCGCCGAGAGATCGCCTGGCGACGTCTCAGGGGTGGGCGCGGCGGGGGAGGGGAGCGAAGCGGCGCGTTCCTGCGCCGAGGCGGGATCGCGCACCGGATCGGTGGGGCGAATGTGCTGCAGCGGCGCGTCCTCGAACAGATCTCGCGTGGCGGACCAGTAGGGCGAGGGTTCCCAGGCCTGCCCATCGTCAGCGAGATAGGGGCGTGTGAGCAGGAGGTGGCGACGGACGCGGGTGACGGCCTGGTAGAAGAAGGTCGCCTCGTCGCCGCGCTGCTGCGGTTCCAGCGTCAATCCCCGCGCGGCGAGCCGGGCGCGGTCGCCGTCGCGCAGCAGCACGTCGTCGTTTTCGGCGCGGGGAAAGTCACCCTCCGCCAGGCCCAGCAGCGCGACGGCGTCGAAGGTCAGCCCGCGCGCCTCCGGCGCCGAGAGCGCGAGGATGGCGTCGCCCTCCACGGGCACGCTGTAGGTGGCGCTCTCCACGGCCCGAATAAACTCGGTGACGAAGGCCGCGTGCGTGTCCAGCCCCTCACGGGCGAACTGCGCCTCGGCGAGCACCAGGCCGCGCAGCACGTCCTTGAGCGCGCGCAGGGCAGCGGTGTCCCGTGCGGCGGTGAGAGGGTGCTCACGGGCGCCCGCGACGATCCGCAACGAGACGTCCTCCGCCTCCTCCGCCGTCTCCTCCTCGCCGACGAGCTGCTCCAGCCAGCGCACGCGCCCGTGCAGGTCAATCCCCTCCGGCGGCGTGACGCGCGCCGTCAGCGCCTCAAAGACGGCGCGCAAGCGCGCCACCTCTCCGGCGGTAAACGCGGGACGCGGCGCCAGCTCCTCCTCATCGACGACGGCGAGGCGTTCTTCCTCGGCGGCGCGCGTCGCCAGGTGCCGAAACGCGGCGCGCCACTGATCGCGCCCGCCGACAACCTGGCCCGCGAGGGCGACGTCGTGGAGGCGGCGGGCGTCGCCCGGCTGCAGGCCAGAGCTGCTCCAATCGAAGTAGGGGCTGGTCAGGGCGTCGAGCAGCGCGCGGGGCATCCAGGGATCCGGCTCCAGGGGCAGCGTCAGCAGGTTGAGCAACGCAGCGACGACGGGATTGGCGTGTAACGGCGCACCGGCGTTGAAGTGCAGCGGTAGCCCGAACTCGGCGGCGACCTCCTCCAGGAAGGGGCGGTAGGGCGTCACGTCGCGGGCGACGACGGCGACATCGGAGGGCGCGAGCGCATCGCGCACCAGGCGCGCCTTGAGCCAGCGCAGCGCCTCGCGGGCCTCGGCGGCGCGGTTCTGAGCCTCCAGGAAGGTCACGGCGCCCTCTGCAGGCGCAGGGGCAGCGTCGGACTCAAAGAGGTGGGCTTCCAGGTGCGCCAAAGGGGGGACAGAGTGAGCGGCGGAGGTAGGAGCGTGGAATACAACGTCGAGCGCGTCCGTCAGCGCGGCGCGGGCGCGGGCGAGGCGGCGGTGGGCCAGGCGCTCCGGGCGGTCGGGGTCGCCGGTGAGGGTGATCAGCGTCTCGGCGGCGCGCTCGCCGAGCAGGCGCAGCACGTGGAGTTGGGTGGGGTTGAACTCGTCGAAGCCGTCCACGACCAGAAGGGCCAGGTCGCCGAGCAGGGTGCTCTCGTTCTCCAGGGCGAGGGCCGCCAGCCAGCCCTGTCCCTCGGCGTCGACCCAGCCGTTTTCGACAAGCCAAGACTGATAAGCAGTGTAGAGCCGCGCCAGTTCGCTCAGACGTGGCTCTTCGTGGCCCAGGACGCCCTCAAGCGTCTCGGGGAAGACGCGGACGCGCTTGAGCTCCGCGAAGAGCTCGCCCAGCAGGCGCGCGAAGCCGGCGGAGCGGCGCAGGGGTGCGTAGTAGTGCAGCTCTCCGGCGTCGCACGCCCTCTCCACCAGGTGTCGCAGCAGGCGGTAGCGGACGGGCGGTGGGAGGCGTGGCGGGTTGGCGGCATCGTCGGGCGCTTGCGCCAGCACGTCGGCGTAGAGATCGTAGAAGGTCTGGATCTCGACGCCGAGCGCGCCGCCCGCTGCGGCCAATCGTCGCCGAAAGGCCTCGGCCTGCAGTTGACCGGGCACCAACACGCGGACAGGCGCCAGCGGCGGCAGGGCGCGGACGCGGGCGACGGCGTGCGCCGTCTTACCGGTCCCGGCGGGCGCGAGGAGCAGAGCCGCTGTCATATCTCCCCACTACCGGCGCCAGCGATCCCGTTGCGGCCAGCGCAGCACATATTTCATCTCCTCGACAACGTTGAAGACGATGGGACAGATGAAAGTATTGCGGAAGCGGCTGATGGAGTGGGCGCGGAAGTCGTTGTGCAGGAAGGGATACTCGCGGCAGGACGTGGGACGCGCTTCGTAGACGCTGCACAGATTCCCTTTCAGCAGGGGGCAAGGAGCCGGTAACTGCCAGTAGCCGCCTTCGTCCTCCACATACTCGAGGTACGTCTCCCGGAAGTCAGGAACGGACAGGTCCAGGGCGTCAGCCAGCCCTTCGACGTCCTCTTCCTCGACGCGCGTCGTCGTCACCCGGCAGCAGTTGGCGCATTGGGTGCAATCGATCTGGGCCGTGCTCTCCTCGGTCAACGCATTCACCACCGACATCAGCCGCTCGTCGTCGAAGCCGAACTCCAGCTTGATCCAGTTGCGGAAGGCCCAGTTTTCGTCCTCTCGCACTGTAGCAAGTTGCTTCACCTTCTGCGGATCGGTGACCAGGCGCTGGTCTTGTCTATTGGTCCAGCGATAGTTTGTCATTCTTCATTCTCACAGTCCTTCTTTCGTTACGAGCTCCCGTCCCAGATCGATGAGCGCCTGCACGGTGGCGATCAAGTCCTGGGCCGCCTCGACGCTGGGCGGCGGCGCCTCCTCCTCGTCCTCGGGCGGCGGCGCGGTGAGGGCGCGGACGCGGTCCACGCGGGCGGCCAGGTCGGTGGGCAGATGGCCCGGCGCGACCAGTTTCGCTTCCACCAGGCGCGGCGCGGGAAGGGCCTCGCCCGGCTCCCGCTCCTTATAGAGCGAGAGGCAGGCGCTCAGCGCCCAACCCAGCGCCTGGCGCACGGGCCGCATCACCTCTTCGGGGAAGCCGCCCTCCAACACGACGGAGGCCAGGCGGAGGCGTTTGTCGGCGGTGTCGAGGGCTTTATTGGCGCGGCGCAGCCTCTTTTCCAGGGCCTTACGGGCGTCCGTGCGACCCGGCGCGGGGATAGAAGGCGCCTGGTAGGCGGGCGGCGCCTCGGTCGGCTCCAGCGCCTCGCCGGTGAGGGCCGCCAACGCGCGATAGCCCTCCTGTTCCATCAGCAGCAGCTCCGGCGCGGGAAACTCGCCGTAGTGCTCGTTCAGTAAGGCTTCGATCTGGGGGCGCAGGGAGGAGGGCTCCCGATCTACCACCACAAGTACGTTGCCGTCGGCGGGCGCGCCGGGCAGCCTCGGGGCCTGGCGCACCAGGAGCACGCGGCCCGGATAGCGACCCACCAGCAGATCGGCGAAACTCTGCAGCGTCGGGGGCTCCTTTTCGGGCGCTGCGGTGGGCGCCAGCTCCAGCTCCGGCCGGAGCGCCGGCTCTTCGCCCAGCATCACCTGCAGGCGCTGCAACACGCTCTGGCCGGCCTTGTCAAAGGAGAGCTCGCTGACGTCGCTCTCCTGGTCGAGGGCGGCGTCGAAGACGGCCCGCTTGGCGGCAAGGGTGTCCAGCATGCGCTCCTCGATGGTGCCCTTGGCGATGAGATTGACGACGTTGACCGTGTGCGGCTGTCCGTGGCGGTGGGCGCGGGCAATGCGCCGGTCGAGCACCGCCGGGTTCCAGGGTAACTCCAGGTTGACCACCATGCTGGCGGCCTGGAGGTTCAGCCCCACGCCGCCGGCGTCGGAGGAGAGGAAGATTTTGCAATCGGGGTCCTGGAAAAAGCGCTCGATCAGCGCGCCGCGCTTGGCGGTGGGAACGTCACCCGTCAGCTTGACCCAGCCCAGGCCCAGTTTCTCCAGGATCGGTTCAGTCAGATCCAGCATGCGCGTCCACTGGCTGAAGACGATGGCCTTGTGGCCGTTGCCGGCGATCTCGTCCTCCAGGATCTCGCGCAGCTCGCGCAGTTTGGGAGCCGTCTTCTCCCGCTCCTCGAGCTTGATCTCCGGGTCGTGGAGCGCCAGGGCGTTGCAGACCAGGCGCATCTTGACCAGGTAGCCCATGAGGATCTTGTGCTCGTCGGGCGTGAGCGGGCGGCGCCGGGCTATCGCCATCAGCCTGGCCAGCTTGTGCTCGTATTCGCCGTAAACCCGGCGCTGCGGCTCGGTGATCTCGACGAAGAAGTTGCTGTCGATGCGTTCCGGCAGATCGAGCAGCACCTCCTCGCGCTCGCGGCGCAACACGTAGGGCGCGATACGCCGCCGCAGCTCGTCCAGGTTCTTGTGGCCCAGCACCTTGTAGGAGCCGGAAGGCCGCCGCTCAGTTTCGTAGTACCGCTCGTTGAAGCGCCAGAGCGGCCCCAGGATGGTAGGGTCGATGAATTGGAAGATGGAGTAGAGCTCGTCCAGGCGGTTCTCCAGCGGCGTGCCGGTCAGCACGAAGGCGTAAGTGCTGCGCAGCCGCTTGATGCGGTCGGCGGTCTTGGTGCGCCAGTTCTTGATGCGCTGCGCCTCGTCGAGGATGATCAGGTCGAACTCATGGCGCAGCAGCTCGTCCTCGTCGTAGTGAACCAGCTCGTAGTTCATGATGTTGAAAAATTGCAGGTCGCGGTAAAGATCGCGGCGCTGGAGGGGGGAACCCTCAATAACCTGAACGGAGAGGGAGGTGAAGCGCCGGATCTCCCGCGCCCACTGATGTTTGAGCGAAGCGGGGCAGACGATGAGCACGTGACGGATGTCGCGCAGCTGCTTGAGCAGCGCAGCGGCGGCGATGGCCTGAACCGTCTTGCCCAGGCCCATATCGTCGGCCAACATCGCGCGTCGCCCGAAGGCCAAGTGAAGCACGCCCTCCTTCTGGTACTCGTAGAGCGGCACCGAGAGGATATCGAGCGAGCGGTGGCCCTTCTCCACCTGGTCCAAAAACCAGCGCTTCTGCTGTTCGACGGATTCGATGTCCTGTTGCTGCTTGAGATAGTCGTGCACCGGCTGGGTGACGAGAATCTCTTCCCGCGTGGCAGGAGGCAGCTGCCTCAGCTCGCTGAGCAGCGCGGGCAGGCTCCGCCTTGCCCTGGAGCACGCCCTCAACATCGAAATAGCGGCTCAGCAACGTCTGCAGCGCTTCTTGCTCCGGCAGGGGCAGCGTGACGCGCACGCTGGTGCGCTGCGCGTGGCGCAGGTAGATCTGGGTGACCGGCGGCGCCTGTTCGATGAACTCGTCCCAGCGCTCGGCGAACTCCTCTCGCAGGTTGATGAGCACGCCCTCAATGTGCTTGCAGGTGCCGATGGTGTTGGTGCGGTAGTCGGGGCAAGAGCAGCTGTTGAGCTGCTCGGTGAGCGAGCGGATGCGGACGGTGTAGGTGCGCCCGGAGGCGGAGGTCACCTCGAAGGTGCTGTAGACGGGGTGCTGCCCCCGGTTGACAATCTTCGCCAGCTCCTTTTTGCCGCGCTTGCGGCGACGCTCGATCTGCTCCTGGAGCAGTGCCTGAAATCGTTCGTCGTTGTGTTCCATAGTCCCTCCTGCGATTGAGAACCGTTGCCCTCAAGAGGCGACCGCGCGCTCCCAGAGAGCCCCGGCGAGCTCCCGGGCGCGGGCGGTGATCGCCGCTTCATCCAGCGTGAGCAGTTGGCGATCCCGCATTAACACCTGACCGCGGCTGATGGTGGTGGTGATCATGGAAGCCTCGTAACCGAAGATCAGGTGCCACGGCAGATTGGCGGCGGTCAGCGGCGTCGTCGGCTTGTAATCCACGAGCACGATGTCCGCCGTGGCGTCGGGCGCCAGCTCGCCCAATCGCTGATCGGGCCAGAAGATGCGGGCCAGGTCGCCGTTGGCAGTGTAAGCCAGGCGGAACACCAGGTCGGCGGGCATGGCGCGGGGATCGCCCTGAGCCAGCTTGTGCACCAGGTAGGCTGTCTTCATCTCCGCGAACATGTTGTTGGAGAAGCCGTCGTTGCCCAAGGCGATGTTGACGCCGCGCTGCAGCATGGTCTCCACCTGAGCGATACCCACAGCGTTGTTCATGTTCGAGCGCGGCTGGTGGGTGACCCAGGTGCCCGTCTCTGCCAGCACGTCCATCTCGCTCTCGTCGACGTGAACGGCGTGGGCCACGATCGTCTGCGGCCCCAGGATCCCGGCTTCGTGCAGCCGGTGGACGACACGCCGGCCCGATTTCGCCAGGCTGTCTTCCACGTCCGCCCGGCCCTCGGCGCCGTGGATATGGAAGCCGGTGTTCAGTCCGTCGGAGAGCGCAACGGCCTCCGCCAGTGTCTCGTCGCTCAGCGTCAACGAGGCGTGGAGACCGAAGGAGGCTCCCAGTTGTGGATCGGGTTCAGCTCGCAGGCGTTCCAGAAAGCGCACGTTCTCTTCCAGGCCGGCGCGGGCCCGCGTCGGGCCGTCCCGGTCGGTGACCTCATAGCAGAGGGAAGCGCGCACGCCAGCCTTGCGTACCTCCTCGGCGATCACGTCCAGCGAGCCGGCGATGGCGTTGGGGCTGGCGTGATGATCAATGAGCGTGGTAGTGCCGTGACGGACAGCGTCCACGAGACAGACCTGCGCCGAAGCGCGCACGTCTTCTAACGTAAGCAACTTGTCCAATCGCCACCAGAGCCGCTCCAGGATCTCTTTAAACCCCGTCGCCGGTGGGCCGGGGTACGCCCACCCCCGGGCGAAGGCGCCGTAGAAGTGCGTGTGCCCGCAGAGCGCCGCCGGCAACGCCAGCTGGCCGTCGGCGTCCAGCCGCTCCTCGTCAGGATAGCGGGTGGTCAGCGCTGCCGTCGTCTCTACTGCCGCAATCTTGTCTCCACGGATCAGAATCGCCCCATCGGGGATAAGCTGAGGAGAGGGTCCTAACGTCGCCACTTGAGCATGCGTAATCAACATAGTGGTTCCCCCTTGTATTTGACAAAGTTTATACCTCGAACGCGCTTTTGCCGTATTTTCGTTCTTCCAGATAAGCTTGCAACTCCGCGCCGATTAACAGAATCAGATAACTCCAGTAAGCCCAGACGAGGGGCACGATGAGGACCCAGAGGGACCCGTACAAAATCGGATAGCGCAATAACCCTGCGGTCAGCGCCCAGGCGAAGGCTTCACGCGAAAGCATCCAGACGACGCTCACCCCCAGAGCAATACCCAAAGCGATCCACCGATCCACCTCTCTGGTGGGAAAGTAACTCAAGACGGTGAGATCCAAAATCAAGATGGAGAACACGGCCAGCCCCTGTTCCGTCCATGTGGGTAACGTGAGCGGGAGTTCCTTCAGAAAAGGAAACCAGTGAGGCAAAAGCTGCCAGAGCGTGCGGCTGAAGAGCGCCAGTAGAATCCAGGCGGTGGCGCTCAACAACGCCAGGATGCCGATAAGGCGGCGTTTCCAGAAAGTGCGGCTCTGCGGACGCTCCCACGCCGCGTTGACGGCGGCTTCCAGCACGGCGAAGATGCCGGAGCCAGACCAGATCGCGCCGAGGATGGCGATGCCGCCCAGGGTTCGACGGTATCGCAGGATGTCTTCGAGACGGATGGTCACCGTCCAGCCCGAGGTAGGCAAGAGCGCGTCGAGCGCGTTGAGAGCAAGGCGTTCGATTCTGGCTGCGTCCACAAAAAAACTGCCGA
This sequence comes from Anaerolineae bacterium, assembly GCA_049975525.1. Classification (GTDB taxonomy): domain Bacteria; phylum Chloroflexota; class Anaerolineae; order B4-G1; family SLSP01; genus G713. Next base: position 34,795 of record JBNGCW010000016.1, on the reverse strand, counting down.
GCGTAAGGATGGAAAAGAGCAAAGGAACCATCGAGAACAGCGTGTAGTAAGCTAACGCCGCGGCGCGGCTACCGACCTGGTGACGTCCCAGGCGGCGGCCCAATTCCCACAGAAATCTCACAGCCTCTTGCTCTTGCAGCTTCGTGCTTATCGATATCACGGCAACGTTTGCATGTTTCAGGATGAACACAGACGCGGATCCTGCGCCAGCGTTTTGCGCAGCCCGGTTTTCAAATCAGTCTTCGGTCGGTAATGCAAATACCGCCTTGCCAGCGTCAGATCAGCGCACAGCCAGGAGACGCCCGCGTCGGTCGCCGGGCTGTGGATGACGTTGCTCTTGGAAGCGGTAATCTCCAGGATCAGCCGGGCCAGGTCATTGACGGAGGTCCCCACACCACTGCCCACGTTGATGGTCTTCCGGTTAACGCCTTCAGCCTCACCCGCGGCTATCAACGCACTCACCACATCATCCACGTAGACGAAGTCGCGGGTCTGGTCCCCATCACCGAAGATGACCAAGGAGCCTCCCCCCGTGGCCTGTTGGAGGAAGCGGGGGACCACCGGGGCGTGAGATGTCGGAAGCATCTGACCCGGGCCGTAAGCGTTGAAGATACGCAAAACGGTGGTGGTGATCCCCCAGAGCTCTCCGATCGTATGCGTGTAGTATTCGGCCGCCAGCTTGCTGACAGCGTATGGCGAACGGGGATGCGGAGGCGCGTCCTCGCGGATGGGCTGCTGAGGTTGCTCCCCGTAGATGGCGCCGGAGGAGGCCAGCACCAGGCGGGGGATCTTCAAATCGCGCATAGCCTCCAACAGGGCGACGGTGCCCCCGACGTTGATTTCATTGTACTCGCGGGGGTAGAGGACCGACTCCGCCACGAGCACACGGGCCGCCAGATGGTAGACGCACTCCACCCCGTGGAGCAGGGTCCACAGCTTGGGACGATCCAATACCGAGGCGCGGTGGAAGAGCACCCCCTGCTGCAGCCGTTCGGGATCGCCGGCGCTCAGGTCGTCGATGGCGATGACTTCGTGCCCGGCTTCGACCAGGGTGTTGCAAAGGGCGTGACCGAGGAATCCGGCACCGCCGGTGACAAGTATACGCACGCACAAACCTCCATTTCAGGATAAGGTCGCCCAAAACTTCAACTCTGCTGTGCCCAATAACGACGCTGGGCCAACTTGACCCAGCGGGGACGCAAAAAAGCATAGACGCGATACAGCAGCGGTCGGGGCGCGTAGTCGTACGCGCCGATGTGCGGGGTGAACTCCGCACCAAAGCCGACCTTGAAACGGTAGACGCCCCACATGGGGTCGCTCTCCTGCATCTCATCCGGTGCGCCCCACAGATCGTAAGTCTCACATCCCAGCTCCTTGGCGTAACGGATGGCCTCCCACTGCAAGCGATGATTGGGCATATAGCTGCGATGAGCGTCGCGGGAAGCACCGTACATGTACCAGGCCCACGTTCCAAAGTGAAACAAGATCAACATGGCGACGGGCTCGCCCTGCACTTCGGCCAACAGCGGCGTGGCGAGCCCGGCGTCCATAAACGTCTCCCAGACGTCCAGATAATAATTGCCCTCGCGGATGATGAACTCGTGCCGCTCTGAGGTCTCGGCATACATCTCGTAGAGCAGTGGCAGTTCAGCGCGCGTGGCGACGCGCACTTCCACGCCCTTGCGGGCAGCCAGCCGGACGTTGTAGCGCCACTTAGATTTCATGTTCATCAGCAGGGTGTCCAGGTCGGGGTGCAGATCCAGCAACATGGTGTTGCGAAACTGAATCTGCTCGAAGGAGGGACGCCAGCCTCGCTGCTTCAGCAACCGGCGGATGACATCGCCCGTCTCGGTATCGGCGCGCACGTCGGGATCGATCTTCAACAAGATCATCGACTCCTGCGTCGCCAGGGCTTCCAAATCCTCCAGCAGCTGCGCGGCACGCTCAGCGTCTTCCCACCTCGTCAGCGGGCCTTTGGGGATGTAGCCCAGTTTGAAACGGCTGCGCTGTTGAATCAACACCTGCGCGGCAGCCCAGGGATCATGCCCGTTCTCTTGCCACAGCCGACGTCGAGGCTCCCATCCATGACGGCCTTTGAAAGCCCCCCAACTCCAGGACTGTAACACATGCGGCTGGGGCAACGTTAGAAGAGCGGCGTTCCAGTTGTCGGCATCGCGTATTTTTTTCATAGTTTAATTGTAGCACACCTCACCGAATTGGCATCCTTTCCGGGTTCTTGATCCTTACGGTTTTCGCGTTATCATGAGAGGGGGAAGAACCGCCGTCTGGTTTTGCCTTTGCCATGGAGAAGACAGGAGGAGTATGGGAACCGATCGGGATTTAAAGAGAGTTCAACCGCCGCAAGAGAAAGCGTTTCTGGTAGGCGTCGAGTGGAGCAACACGCCCCACGGCAAATATCGACCCCACGCCTGGCCGGTGGAGGAGTCACTCGCCGAGTTAGAACGTCTGGCGTGGACAGCCGGGCTGGAGGTGGTGGGACAGGCCACACAGAGCCTGGACCGTCCCCACGCGGGCACCTTCATCGGGCGTGGAAAAGCCGAGGAAATCGCCGAGCAGCTGCGCATGCTCGAGGCCGACGTGGTAATCTTCGACGACGAACTCAACCCCAACAACCAGCGCGATCTGGAGGCTATCTTCGGCTCGCGCGTCAAAGTCCTGGATCGCACGGGCTTGATCCTGGATATCTTTGCTCAACACGCCCGCACCCGTGAGGGCACCCTGCAGGTCGAGCTGGCACAGTACGAATACCGGCTCCCCCGGCTAACACAGACGTGGACCAACCAGATGTTGACCCGCCAGGCCGGCGGTCGCGCCGGTGGCGCAACGGGCGGCGTCGGCCTGCGCGGCCCCGGTGAGACGCGGCTGGAGATCGATCAGCGGGTTATCCGACGCCGCATCGATCGTATCAAAGCGGAACTGGAGGAAGTGCGGGCGCACCGGGCGCGACACCGCAAACGTCGCCGTCACAGTGGTTTGCCCACCGTGGCGCTGGTCGGCTACACCAACGCCGGCAAATCCACTCTGCTCAACGCGCTCAGCGACGCCGATGTCTACGTCGCCGACCAGCTCTTTGTCACCCTGGATCCGACGACGCGGCGCGTCGCGTTGCCCGGCGGCACCGTCGTGCTGGTCACCGACACGGTGGGATTCATCCAGAAGCTGCCTACGAGCCTGGTGGCGGCCTTCCGTGCCACCCTGGAGGAAGTCAAAGAGGCAGATCTGCTGCTGCACGTCATCGACGCCAGCCATCCCTACGCCTGGGAGCAGGCACAGGCCGTCTACAAGACGCTGCAACAGATCGAGGCCGCCGACCTGCCGGTCATCGAGGCGCTCAACAAAGTAGATCGTTTCGCCGACCCCACAGCGGTCGGCGACAGATTCCCGGAGCCTGCCGACCGGGTCGCCATCTCGGCGCTGACCGGGTACGGGCTGGAGGAACTCAAAGCGCGGATCGAGGAGGTGTTGGAATCCGAGATGGTGCGGGTGGACGCGCTATTGCCTTTCGAGCGTGGTGACCTGGTCAGCCTCTTCCACGAGCGCGGGCTTATCGAGGAAGAGGAACACCTTGCGGAAGGGACCCACATCGTCGGGCGGCTGCCCTCCGAGTTCACGGCCCACTTCGCGCCTTACCTGGTCAAGGAGGTGCCCAAAGTTAACCTCCACGTTGTCACGCCCGAGTGAGTCACAAAGGGGACGGCCTGGCAAGCTGTGATCGGCGTCCCCACCGCGCCCCTTGGAGAGTCCGATTTTTATGCGTTGACTCACCTGAAAAAAGGTTCAAGAAATCGGATTTTTAGGTGACCATACCCTACATCTAGTGATTTTGGTCATGAGAAACCCACATATAGTATCAAGTCGTAGAAAATCCGATTTCTGATAGTTATTTCGGTAGAGTCATGCTTTATCTCAGCAGAATCGCCTTTTTGTTTAAATGGAGTCCATGATGTCCCATTGGCGTCAACAACAGCAACAAGATAAGTTCTTTCGTAAAGCGAAAACCGACGGTTACCGGGCGCGTTCGGCCTACAAGCTGCTACAGCTCCAGGAGCGTTTTCACCTGATCCGACGCGGGGATGTGGTAGTGGACCTGGGCGCCGCGCCCGGCTCCTGGTCCCAGGTTGCCGCCGAGCTGGTGGGGCCGCAGGGGCGCGTCGTGGCCCTGGACCTGGAGGAGATGGTCCCCATCCCCGGCGTAGTCGCCCTGCAGGGCGACATGACCGACCTGGAGGTTCAAGACCTGCTGATCGAAACGCTGGGCGGTGCGGCGGACGTGGTACTCAGCGACGCAGCACCCGCAACAACGGGCATCAAATTGCGCGATCACGTGCTTTCCATGGAGCTGGTGCGCGCGGCGTTAGCTGTGGCCCATGAGGTGCTGCGGCCTGGCGGACACTTCGTCGCCAAAGCCTTTCCCGGTGAGGACTTCGCCGGGGTGTTGCACGAGATCAAGCAGGCCTTCCGCCACGTCAAAGTCGCCAAGCCGGAGGCCTCCCGCAAGGAGAGCTGGGAACGCTTCGTCGTCGCCCGTCACCACAAAACCGGCACCCGCTGAATGCCGTCGTCCAAAAGTGGATCATGATACCAGAAAAACTGCACCTCAAAAACTTTCTTTCGCACTGTGACACGCACCTCGACCTGCGAGGCGTGCACCTGGCGAGCCTGGTAGGAGAGAACGGCGCCGGCAAATCGTCCCTGCTCGACGCCATCACCTGGGCCGCCTGGGGGCGTTCGCGAGCCTCCTATGGGCACGACGAGGATCTGATCTACCACGGAGAGCGCTGGCTGGAAGTCGAGTTTGTCTTCCGCATCCCCTACCGGAGCGGCGAGGAACAGCGTTTTCGCATCCTGCGGCGTCGGGAGCTCAAGGGACGGCGCTCCACCACCTCTGTGCTGGATTTTCAGGTCTTCGGCGAGGACGGATGGCACTCCATCAACGGCAACACTATGCGCGAGACCCAGGCCCGCATCGAAGAACACCTGGGCCTCGATTACGAGACCTTCATCAACTCCGCCTACCTGCGCCAGGGCAACGCCGATGAGTTCACCGTGCAGTCGCCCGCTCAACGCAAGCGTGTGCTGGGCGCAATCCTCAGCCTCGACCGCTGGGATGTCTACCGCGAGCGCGTCAAAACGCGGCTTTCACGGGTCGAGGGGGAGAAAGAGGCCCTGGAACGGCGCCTGGACGAGATCGACGCGGAGCTGGCCCGGCGTCCCACGTACGAGGAGGAGCTGGCCCAGGCCCAGGCGGAAGCGCAAACCGCCGGTCGCGCCCTACAGGAGATCCAGGAACAGGTCAACGAATTGACACGCATCCGCGAACAGGCGCTGGGCATCCGCCGCCAGATCGAGGAGTTGGAACAACGAATCACACAGGAGCAAGCCCGGCTGCACGAGCTCCAGGAGGAGCGAGAGACGCACGTGGCGCGTCTGGAGACCTACCAGGCACGGATCGCGTCCGCCGACGAGATCGAGGCGCGTTACCGCCGTTACCACCAGATGCTGGAGGAGGAACAGGCGTGGAGCGAGAAGTTGAGCCAGGCGGCACGCCTGCAGGAGGAAAAGGCGCGTCAGGAGCAACGCATCGCCCGCGCCGGGGACGAGCTCCGTGACCAACTGCGCGCCGATGAGCAGAAGGTCGCGCAGCTGGAGCGCACGGTGGCGGAAGCCCGCAGCCGGATCGAGCAGCAGCTCGGTGATTTGCGCGGGCAGCTCCGCACGTTGAAGGAGCGACGGCTCCAGCCCGAGCTCGCCGAAGAGCTGGAGACGGCGACAGCACGCTTGAGCGCACTCCAAGAGGATGCGGAGGCGCTGGAAGAAGCGCGGACGGCGTTGCAGGAGATCGACGTGGAGCGCAGCCGTCTGCGTGAGCGCAATCGCCAGCTGCGGGCGCTGATGGACGAGACGAAGGAGCGACTCGACGTGCTGGCCGAGGCCGAAGCCGTCTGTCCGCTCTGCCGTCAGCCCCTCTCCCCCGAGCACCAGACGCAGATGTTGGAGCAGATCCACGCCGAGGGCCAGGCCATGGGAGACGAGTATCGCGCCAACCGCGACCGGCTCCAGGCTCTGGACGAGCAAGAGACGACATTGAAGGCCGAGATCCGGCGGTGCGAGCAGGCCCTCCGCGAGCGCACACACCTGGAGCAGCGGGTGGCCCGTCTGCGCCAGCAACAGGAGCAGGCCGTGGAAGCGTCGGAGCGAAGCCGCGCTCTGCGCGAGGAGATCGCCGCCCTGGAGACGCGGCTGAAGGCGAAAACCTACGCGGAGGAGGCGCAGGCAAAGCTGATCGAGGTACGGGAGCGCCTGGCGGAGCGTCAGCGTCGGTTGGAGGCAGGCGCCTACGCGGAGGAGGCCCGGGCCGCGCTCAAGGCTGTACTGCAGAAGCTGAAGGCGGTGGGATACGACGCCGAGGCCCACGAAGATGTCAAGGCCCGCGCGCGCGATCTCGCCGAGGCGGAAGCGGCGTACCGTGAGCTGGAGAAAGCGCGGGTCGGCGTGGCCAGCGAGGAGGAGACACTGGCCCGGTTGACACGGGAAATCGCCAAGCAAGAGAAGCGCAAGGCCGAGCTGGAAGCTCGCCGCGCAGCGCGTCAGGCCGAGCTGGAGGCCCTCAAGCCACGTCTGGATGCAGCTCCCCGGCTGCTGGAGGCGCTCAAAGCTGCGCGTCAACGCGAGGTCGAGGTACGGCAACGCGTCATCGAAGCCCGTCAGGCGCTCGCCGCGCTGGATACTCAGGAGGAACGTCGCGAGCGCTACGTCAAAGAGCGAGAGGAGCTGGCGGAGCAGGTAGCGCTGTTGACGGAGCTGCGTGAGGCCTGCGGCGTCAACGGCATCCCGGCGATGATCATCGAACACACGCTGCCGGAGCTGGAGACCGAGGCCAACCGCATCCTGGAACAGCTGACCGGAGGGCGGATGCACGTGCGCTTCGAGACACAGCGGGAGACCAAATCCGGCACCGTGCAAGAAACGCTGGATATCATTATCAGCGACGAGAAAGGCACGCGCCCCTACGAGAGTTTCTCCGGCGGCGAGAAGTTCCGCATCAACTTCGCCATCCGCGTGGCGCTTTCTCAGCTGCTGGCGCAGCGGGCCGGGGTACGGCTGCGCTCCCTCTTCATCGACGAGGGCTTCGGCTCGCTGGACCCCGACGGACGGCGTCGGCTGGTCGAAGCGGTCAAGGCCGTTCAAGCCGATTTTGACGTGGTGTTGGTCATCACCCACATCGAGGAGCTGCAGGACGCCTTCCCCACCCGCATTCAGGTGACCAAAACCGAGGCCGGTTCCCAGGTGATGATGGTCTGAACCCGGCCCCCTCAGACAATACCTGAAGCGTCGGGACGGCATGCAAATCACATGGGTGAGTTTCAAACGCGCCGGGGCACGGTCAAGAGACCGGTCTCCTGACCATGCGCAGCTGTTTCCATCATTTGGCTGGCCCTTTTTTCAGGGCAGCCAACATTTCTCGACCAGGGCAGGAGGCCCTCAATTTCCGACCAGACGCTCGGCGTGCACCCCCTCGGTCCGCGCCTGAGCGCCGTTTCAGGAAAAAGCGTCTCCCGCTCGAACTTTAATGACAGGAGGTTTACATGTGGAAGGAATTCAAGGCATTCATCGCGCGCGGCAACGTCATCGACCTGGCCGTGGGCGTGATCATCGGCGGGGCTTTCGGTAAAATCGTCAGCTCGCTGGTTAACGACATTATCATGCCGCCCATCGGCCTGCTGCTGAGCGGCGCGGATTTTACCAACCTCTTTATCGATCTCTCCGGTGAAGGCTACGCGACCCTGGCGGAGGCCCAGGAGGCCGGCGCGGCGACCATCAACTACGGCCTTTTTATCAACACCGTGATCAACTTTCTCATTGTCGCCTTCATTATCTTCCTGTTGATCCAACAGATCAATCGCCTGCAGAAAGAGAAGAAAGAGGCTCCCGCGAAACCGACCACAAAGACGTGCCCTTACTGTTTCACCGAGATCCCCATCCAGGCGACGCGCTGCCCCCATTGCACCTCACACCTGGACGCCTCTTCAACCTGAGCGTAAGGGGACAACCGCAACCCGACTATGGCGAAAAACGCGACGCTGATTGTCAAAGGCCCCCTGCTCGGTCAGGGCGCCGTCTGTGAACCCATCTTGCGGGCGCTGCCCGATTGGTTCGGGATCGAAGAGGCTGTGCAGCAGTACGTGCGCGACATCGAGATGCTGCCCACGCTGCTCGCGTTTGTAGACGATGAGGTGGTCGGCTTCCTGACGTTGAAACAGCACACGCCCTACGCCTGGGAGATCCACGTCATGGGCGTGCGCCCGGAGACGCACCACCGCGGCGTGGGACGGGCGCTGGTCGAGCGAGCCGAGGCCTATCTGCGCGACAAGGATGCCGAGTATCTCCAAGTCAAGACGCTGAGCGCCGCGCATCCCGACGAGGGCTACGCGCGCACGCGCCGCTTCTACCGCGCTATGGGCTTCCGTCCACTGCAGGAGTTCCCCACGCTCTGGGGCGAGGCGAATCCCTGCCTGCAGATGATCAAATCGTTGGAAGCATCCCGACAGAACCGACAGAAGGAGAACTATGCATAGTACACGTAGCAATGCGCAGCAACAATTCGCCGCCTGGCTGCGAGGATGTCACAACGCCGACATGATCCGACGGGCGGAAGCCGTGCCGTTGCGGCGCAACATGGTGACTGTGCTGGAATACGCGCGCGATCACAAGGTCGTCGGCACACAGAGCACCGGCAACATGCCGCTGAAGCACATTCGGGAGGTGACGGCGCACTTCGTCGAGCCGCCCGTGTTGGATACCACCATTGGCAATCGCACGTACCGGCTTCGAACGGAGTTTGACGTCTGGCCTTTGTACTTCCTCCACATCCTGGCGGAGGTCGGTGGCATGCTGAACATCGCACCGGGGCAGCGTTGGCGGCTCACCGAATTAGGTGAGACCTTTCTGCAAAGAGATCCCCTGCTACAGCTCTACCTCCTGCTCTCGATCTGGTGGTACCAGACCAATTGGCTGGTCGCCTATCCCTTTGAAGGCATGGGAGAGGCGCTGCCCCGCGACTTCAACGTCATCACCCTGGCCCATCTCCGGGAGCTGCCGGTAGGGGAATTTGTGCCTTTCGAGCCCTTCGCCGACGAGCTCATCGAGGCGACCGGTCTCACCTGGACGGTGCCGGATCCTGACGTCACGAGATCGGCCTTGCACGGCGCCATCTCGCGGATGATTATTTATATCCTGGCATCTTTTGGTGCCCTGGACAAGAGAATGCGCGAGGCGCCGTTGGGTAAGGGCACGCTTAAGAAACTTGACGCCTTCAAAATCACATCGCTCGGCCACTGTCTGCTGAAGGGCGTCGCGGCCATGCTGAAGGGATAAACGCATTCATTGCCCCTACGACCTTTGCGGGATGAGTGGCTAAAGGATTTCACCATTGTCTTGTAGCAGACCACCAAGGAACGAGGGGACCGCCATGGCAGCGCCATCGCCGACAGCGCGCTCTAGGGTCAGCCGTAGGAGCTCGAGGCGCTGCAGTTTGGGGCGGTGAGATGAGAAGAAATCAAGATCACCAAACAGCGGAAGCTAATGGTATAATAGGTATAGTAGCCATCCATGCATGAATAATAGAAACCGCAAGGTGTCGCCAATCAACCATGACCAGGGGTACAATCCAGTGAGACTTGAAAACATTATCGACGCCATCCGAAATAACCGGATACGGATCACTGATCATGCTGACGAGGAAGCACAGGCAGACAGATTATCGTTTGACGAAATCTTCTTCAGCGTTTTTCAAGGTGAGATTATTGAATCTTACCCAGACGACAAGCCATATCCCAGCTGTTTGATCTATGGAGACACCTTCAGCAACAAACCTGTGCATAGTGTCTGGGCTTACAATCAAGAAAATCGGTGGGCGGTTCTGATCGCAGTATATCGTCCTGATCCAGAGCGGCGGATTGCCTGGAAGGAAAGGAGACCAAAAGATGCTACCTTTTGAACAATGTCCGATTTGCGGTGGTGAAATTGTACACAAAGAAGTCGAAAAACTGTTGCGCGGCGGCGTTAATACCGCTGTGGTGACGGTGCAGGCCGAAGTTTGTCTGCACTGTGGTGAGCGTCTGTACACCAAAGAGACCATTGCCCGTTTCGAAGACATCCGCGCAAAACTGGCACGCCAAGACGTATCAGAGTTTCATCCTCTAGGGTAATCCTTTCGCGTCGCTTTCCAGACATCGTAACACGCTGGAATAACCACGCCGTCGCCAACATTGCGCTCCAGGACCAGCCGCAGAAGCTTGAGGCGCTGCCGTTGTGGAGTGGGGAGTGTATCTTTGTCCATCAGGGAGAGATCAAATCCACTTTTATCGGGTTGTAACCCAAAAATCTTACTTGATACAATTGTGTTGATTAGAGATTCCGGTACTGAAACCTGTAGTCTTTTAGGAGAATAGCAAAATGCACCTGCAGAAAAACAACTATGGACTCGTTTGTTTGGCTCTATGCTTTGTCGTCCTATCTACTTTATCGTGTGGGCCGATTTCGTCATTGACCTCACCAAAACCTGCTAATACAAGTACATCTACTACTGAGCCTACAGCTACTTCAACGCTTACATCTTCTGAGAACACCCTCACTGATAATGCGGATTTGTCTAAACCAGAAAAAGTTGTGCTGGAAGCCTTCAACGCTTACCGGGAGCTTGATGAGCAATCACTAAACGCGCTTCTCACCGAGGAAGTATCGACTTACTGCGTGAATTGGTTTGGCTCACTATTGGCTTGCTTTCATTATCCCTATGAGGAAGACGGCTTGAGTGACCTCCAGCATATGAGAACTGAACTTGTAAGAGAAGAAGATACGCGCGCACTGGTACATCTTCATAGTTCTTGGCTGGAGAAAGGGGAACAAGATTGGTATCAAAAGTACCTGTTGATTAAGACCGGAAATACCTGGTTGATTTCTGATTTTAGCGCAGTGTCTCGATATTTTCCTCCGACTCCGACACCAGCCGCTCCTCAGAATGCGTCCATTGGTCGAGTAACATCGCTTTGGGATGGTTCCTTTACAGTTATCGGTTGGGAAAGGGGCACAGAAAGTTGCTTCGGTTATGAATTAAATGAAGACTATAAGATGATTTGGGTTGACGCAGTGTTGATCTACCCCACAACTGGGCATGGCCCTCTTCGCCAGGAATTTTTCGAGATGACTTTGAAAGATAGCACCGCTCAAATCTATACCGAGCCTTGTCGCCGAGATAATAGAGCTAGAAATGAATCTAAGACGTACCGAAATGAATTTGGATTTGAAGTTCCAATTGATGCGGAAGATTTTGAAATAGTTGTCGATACACCGGCCAAAAAGGTCTTTGTGCCCTTAGGTGATGTGCCAACTTCGGTTGCAATGCCGCAGGAGTTAATCCTAAAACCCGACATGGTTTTCAAAGTCGGTGAAGTTGCTGAGGCTTTTCCAGTTACCATTTTGCTTAATGAAGCTCGAACTGCTACTGAAGAAGAATCACCCTATGTGCCGCCTGATGGATATAAGCATTTTATCGTCGACCTAACCGTCAAGAATCAGGGAGAGACCGAGTTTGAGGTTTCGAGCAAAGCGCAAATGTGGATACAGGATTTCATTGGTCAAAGATACCAACCTGCATATTGGTCAAATTTCCCTGATATAAGTCTTGTTCCAGGTGAAGAGGTTCGTGGGCAAATTGCCTTTGAGATTCCCGTAGCAGATTACTCTTTCTGGTTTATGTATGACACCACAGATCCAGGTGGAGAAAAAGTTATATTTTCTGTCCAATAAGAATATTCGCTCTGAAGAAATTGAACTTTTGAAAAATGGAGGTTAAAATGTTAAAAGTAAACTGTTGTTCAATTGCCCAAGTCGCGAGGGTAGCAGGAATTGTTTCTGCATTCATCGCCAGCCTGATTTTACCGCTACCAGTTTGCGCTGAGATGGAACCAAATGATACACCAGCACAAGCTATCCAAATTGAGGCCGGATGGCAAAATGCTGTAAACAACGCGGAAATATCTGTAGATTCGGATGTGGATTTCTATAAGTTCGAGGCTTGTGGTGGTTGTTCCTATGTCATTGAGACCTTCAATGTATACAGCAGCAAGAAGGGCTTGTGGCTTTACGACCGGGACGGCACCACTCCGCTGGGTGATGATGAGAACGGGGAAAGTGGTTCAGGCAACTCATCGGCTCGCATTGTTTTCACTTTTCCAGTGACAGGAACATATTATCTCAAGGTCGCGGACACCACCTACTTATTTGACACCGGTGTTGGGCTTTATTCGTTGCGAGTTTTGGCGAAATACGATGAAGTAGGCGCGAGTTGGGATTCAAGTAATGATTATGAACCCAATGATGAGTGGTTGTTATCTACATCTATAGACATTGGTAGGGAATTTGCAGAGACACATGAAATCTACGCGGTCAATCCCAATCTCATGAAAAATTCTATGGACAGAGACTATTATCACTTTATAGCCCAGGCAGGTCAGACTTACGTAATTGAAGTTTTTGACATGAGGAGCAGTTCCAAGGGGGTTTGGCTTTACGATAAAAATGGGATTAACCTGCTTGAAGAAGATCCTAATGGATCTAGCGGGCCTGGTGGAGAGATAGGACAGATTGTTTTTGAGGCTCCACTATCCGGTACCTATTATATTAAGGTGGCAGATTCTATTTACCTTTTTGATACAGGGCTAGGATTGTATTCTTTGAGGGTGTGTGAAGATACCTGTTTGGAAAAAATCTTTCTACCAATTGTACTACGATAAACTTACCTAGCATGAGGTTTGACCAGCAGCCTACAACCGCACAAATAGAATCGGGGTGAAAACCATCGCCCCACTGACGGAGCGAAAGAGCCACCTTTTAGGGAAAAGAGGCCATTTTGGAGCCACTTTTGATAGCACTTGCCCCACCTAGGACTTTCTTACTGGTCTAATTATGCAGTTGCCAAAGCACGGTCAAAGGTCATGCTAGTGTGCTGTCAAGCGTGATATGATGAACTCGCGTACGAGGACTGAAGTCCTCTACCGATGGCCACAGGCCGGCAATCCGCCTACGCGGACGGGAAAACGCGTCGACGTAGGTCGACGCTCGGCGCGCCCTCTGGCCCAGTGGCCATGGGAAGTCACTCTCCAAGGCGCTCCCTGGCCACTGGGCCAGAGGGCCAGGGCAGTCGCGTACTAGGGCAATTGCATTTATTCTCTTGGTGGGGCGTCAGCCCTAAAACAGCTCCAAGAATCGGTCTCAGTGGGGAAAGAATCCCAGAAAAGCCTTGGTTTTCGGCCTCTGATGGGGAACGATTTCATAAATGCGTTTGCCCTAAGTCGCGTACTTTGGGCTGAGTAAACGCCATTGTGCAATTCTATTATGCGATTTATGTCATGAAATGAACATTCCGTTTCAGATGCGATTGCCCTGGCAGTTCGGGGCGAAAGCTGTATGAGTTCTCAAGTCAATAGTATACTAAGATTGCTAGGAGATAATCGGGTAAGCAAAAAGCGGGTTTCTGAAATGCAAGGAAAGCGGGATGACACGGATTTATCTGGACACGTGCAGCATTCAACGTCCTCTGGACAGCAAAACGCAAATTCGTATCGCGTTAGAAGGCGATCGTTTTCTAAAGCGGGCCCGGTTCTTCTCGGATTTGAGCGTTCATGGGGTTGGTCCCGTAGAGTTGATAGGGATGTTGGAATCATGATCAGCCAAGCTAAGCCGTTGGCAGAATAACCAAGGAAGCCATCGGTGTTCTGTGCCGCGAGATAGGGATTGTGAACACTTTGCGCTTCGTTAATCAGTACGGAAGAGCGTGAAGCACTGTTTGGCGAGATGAGCATGGATGAGATTATTGCTGACATCCAACGTTCTCGTGGTCACCCTGATTTCTCTGAGTAATAAGCTGATGTCTCTACTGAAATAACTAACAGAAATCGAAATTTTCTTTAACCTGATACTGGTTTTTTCATGGTCAAAACCACTAGATGTAGGGTATGACCACCTAAAAATCTGATTTCTTTGACTTTTTTTCAATAGAGCTAAGCTGATGGTTGTTTGATATGTGTCCTAAGCGTTGGGCTTGACGAAAGTGAGCTCACCTTTATGATCAACCGTAGGACTGCGAGAGGTGGAGGTTATAATGAGCAACTTACCCTTTGATGTGAATCAACTAATTGAGCTATGTCGCCAGAACGATGTGAGACGAATTGGCGTCTTTGGCTCTGTCGCACGCCGTGAAGCTAACGAGCAGAGTGATATTGATTTGGTAGTGAGCTTTTCCAAGCGTATTAGCCTGCTGAGGATGGTGGCTTTGGAGAGGAAGTTTTCAGATGCTTTAGGAAGGAAAGTGGATTTGCTTACTGAAGCCGCGATTAGTCCCTATCTTCGAGAGCAGATCAAGCGTGATTTGCAGGTGCTCTATGAGGCGTGATGATTCGGTTTATGTCCGCCATATTCTTGATGCTATAGCCAAGGTGGAAGTGTATCTGCGAGACCAAGATGAAATGGCCTTCAGCCAGGAGACCCTGCTTCAGGATGGTGTGATTCGACAGATCGAAATTATAGGTGAGGCCACCAAGCGGCTTTCGCAGGAATTGCGAACCAAGTATGGGCAGATTCCCTGGCAGGATATTGCGGGAATGCGCGATAAGCTGATTCACGACTACTTTGGTGTGGACATCGGTCAAGTATGGCTGACCGCAACAGAGGATCTGCCGTTGCTAAAAGTTGAGTTGGAGAAGATATTAGCTGCGTTGGAAGAACAGCCGAGCTGACTTTACCGTCGGTAGGCTGTGGTGATGCCGGCAGGGTGGCGCACCTCCCCAATCGCTCCCAGCCCTCGTACCCCGCGGGTAGGCTGCGCGCTCCTAGCCCCCGTCCGCGGGGGCTAGGAGCGCGATAAAGAGAACTCCGAGTTCTCAAAGAACTCGGAGTTCTGGTATCTACTCCGCACATCACTGCCCAATCGTCAGCAGCCGCCCGCCGCTCCGCCCAAAGACCTCCGGGAAGTAAAATTCCTTCGCCACCGTCGGCAGGACGTGGTAGTCGCCCGGCAGCGTGGCGCGGAAGGTGTAGCTGTACTCGTAAGTGCCCGATCCCAGCACATCGGCGAAGAGGACGACTTTCTCGTCGCGCAGTTCGCTGCGGCTGTACCACCGCCACCACCACCAGTAGCGCGAGTCCTGACGGCGCAAGGTCGGGTCCATGGCTAAGAGGCTCGTCGTCGCCAGCCCCGTGTCGATGGCCTCGCCGCCCGCCGGGAGCGGGTCCTCCACCACCACGTAGTAGCGGTCGTGCGGCGTGATGATGGTCAGGTCGACGCGGACGACGTCGCCCAACTTGACCTCCCGGAGCTCCGGGCAGTCGGTGACGCGCCCGCCGTTGGCCAACGCCTCCGCCGCGCAGGCCGCGTCGGTGTAGCGCCGCCGGATGATGAAGCCACGGTCGGCAGGCTCCAGCGCCTCTACGGGCCGGTAGACCTCCAGGTGCGCCGTGTAGTAGAGCCGACCAGGTCCCTCCGTGCGGGCCACGGCCAGGGCGTTGGTGGCGTCCACCAGCAGATCGGCGACGGCCACCTCGACGGTGACGCCCTCCTGCACCGTCTCGCGCGTGGCGCTCCCCTCGGTCAGCAGATCGTCGTTGAGGTAGAGCGCGAAGTCGTAGTCGGCGTCCAGCTCGCCCGTCTCTACCATCCAGTCGGTGAGGGCGATGAGGGCCCAGGCCGTCTCCTGCGTCGTCTCCCAGACGCCGGCGTCGCGGGCGACCATCAGCCAGCGCACCACGTTGGGATTGAGCGCGTTGTCGGGGTCGAGCTTGGTCAGCGTATCTAAGACGATGGCGGTGGAGCGCGTGTCGGTGTTCATGGCCCACCAGTCGTGATAGTTCTCTTCCCAGTGGGCGCCGGTGGCGCTGAGGATGGCGGCGTTGTTCAGGTCGGAGAGCAGCGTCTCCAGCCGGTCATCGCTGCGGTCGCGCCCGCCCTGCAGCCAGATGGCCTGCGCCAGGTAGGCCCGCGCGTAATGGCTCAGCTTGTCGCGGTGCTCGTAGAGGTTGTCGACGATGCGCGCCGGCTCCTCACCCGCCTCCGCCAGGACGTAGAGCAGCCACGCCTGGTGGTTGGCGTTGCGCGTGTTCTCGTAGGTGTCCACTTCCTGGATCTGGCTCTGCAGATAGGCGATGCCCTTGGCGAGCACGTCCTCGTCCACCGCCACGTCCATCTGCCACGCCTTGACCAGGGCGAAGACGACGTAGCCGCTGAGGTAGGGATTGCTGTGCCAGTCGTCGGTACGGTACCACCAGCCCCAGCCGCCGTCGGGGTTCTGCTGTTGGTAGAGCTTCTGCAGGCCTTCTTCGACCAGGCCGGGCAGCTTCGCGGCCAACTCGGGGTTGTCGATGTTCAGCGACTGCAGCGCGCGGTAGGTGAGCAGGTTGGGCAGGAAGCGGCTGACCGTCTGCTCGGTGCACTCGTACTCGAAGTGCTCCAGATAATCCAGACCGTCGCGCATACCCGCCGCCAGGCTGGGATCCAGCTGCACGGTGAGCTGCCCGCGCCGCGTGTCGACGTCGGGCGGCAGCGCGATAGCCTCGGCGACGCCGCCGCCCTCGACCAGCTGGCCCGCCGTGCCGACGATGTCGGGCGCGGTGTAGCGCAGCACCTGCAGCGACCCCTCAGGGCCGGTGGCGAGGCGCGGTTTGCTGGCGTCGGCGTACTCGCCCGAGACCGCGCTGAAGATCAGCTGGGCCTGTTCCACATCGCCCACCGTCACCCACCAGGTGACCTTTGCCTCGCTGCGGGCCGGGATGGTAACCATCTGCTCGCCCGGCGTCTCCTCGGAAAGGGAGGCGCCCTCGACGCTCAGACGGACGGAGACCTCCAGGGCCTCGTCGGTGTTGTTGCTGACGTTGGCGGCCAGCTGCGCGCGGTCGTCCACCACGAAGAAGCGCGGCGCGACGGGGCGCACCAGCAGCGGCTTGGTGGCAACGAGGTCGCTGGTCTCCTCCCCCACCTCCGTCTCGGCGGTGAGGCCGACGACGCGCGCCGTCCACGTCGTGAGATTGTCGGGCAACGTCACGGTGACCTGCGCCTGCCCGTCCCCATCGGTGACCAGCACCGGTTTCCAGGCAGCGGTGTCCGCGAACTCCTCACGGATCTCCACGCCTTCTGGCGGTGCAGCATCCGAGGACCTCTTACTGGCCTCTACAGGCATGGTTGCCATGGGGGCCGGCATTTCCATGGCGACCTCTTCTTCCATCTCCCCACCGCCGATGCCAAAGGCGCGTTCGGCTTCGTCCTGGGCCAGGCTCTGCTCCACCAGATCCAGATCCTCGGCCAGCTCTTCCATGTAGCGGTTGGCGGAGATGGAGAGCGCGCTGGCGGTCTGTACGTTGAGCGCGCGGCGCGCGTAGAGGGTCTCGTGGATGTCGGCGCCCCGGGGACGGAGGCTGAGCACGGCCTTGTCGACGAGATCGAAGGAGAGCTCCGCGCCGACCGCTGGGCCGCCGTCCGGCTCCGTGGCGGTGACAGTGTAGGTGACCTCCTCACCGGGCTGCGCCTGCTCGGTGTCGGGTTCAACCTCCAGCGAGAGGCGCTTGGGCGCGGCATTGACGTCCAGGGGCAGCAGGCCCATCTTGAAATCGGCGGGGCCGTCGTCACGGCCCTGGATCAGCACCACGGAGACATAGATGTTGGGGATGTCGCCGGCTTCGATGGGCAGGCGGTAGATGGCGCTGTTGGTCTCCAGCCGGATCACCTCGTGGCGGCGGACGCTACCGCGCTCCACGGTGACCAGCGCCTGATGCGGGCCGGTGAAAGGCGAGGGGATGAGAATCTCGGCGGTCTCACCGACGTCGTAGGTGGTCTTGTCGCTCACCAACGTGATGCGGTCGTGGTTCTCGCGCCGCCAGGAGACGCTCTCCTCCCCCGCCACCCAGAGGAAGATGCTGGAGCGGATGCGCTCCGTCTCCGGCGTGGGGTCGGCAGGGGTTGCGATGACGTGATAGCTGCCGCCCTGCGGCGGGACGAAGGTCGCCACGGCTTCGCCCAGCTCGTCGGTGGTGACCTCAAGCTCGGTGACGAAGACGTCCTCCGTCTCCCAATCCCAATAGCCGCCACCGAACTCGTTGCGGACGAAGGTGTTTTTCCACTCGCGGCGGTAGACCTCGACGCGGATTTGCTTGTCGGACAGCCGCTCGCCCTCCCAATCCACCGCCACCAGATCAATGTTGCTCTCCTCCCCGGCGTCGCCCACGTACTCCTGCGCCTGCAGCCCGATGTAGTACGGGCCGGGGTGGACGACGGCGGTGGTGCGTCCGGCGATGGGCTGGTTATCCGGCCCCGTGGCGACGGCTTCGATGATAAGCCGATGCGCGCCCTTCTGCAGCGCCTCGTCCAGTGCGTCGCCGTCCAGGGTGATCTGGAGCCGGCCCTGAGCGTCGGTGCGACCGCGGCCGCTCATGATGGGCTCGCGCGGCGCGGGCGGCTCCCACCACCAGCAGCGATAACAGATGTAAGGATCATCCACGTCGTCGAAACTGTAGCGTCCACCCCACGGCGGCTCGAAGGTAGTGCGCTCCGCCAGCACGTTCCACTCAACGAGCGCGTCCGCCAGCGGCCCGCCAAAGTAGTACGATGCGTTGATGGTCACCGCGACATCGTCGCCGCGTTGAACTTCGGTCGCCCCGGTCTCTACCGTCACCTCGAACTCCGGCGGGCGGTAGGCCGCGACCTGGAAGACCTTCTGTGCGTAGAAATCCTTGAATTCCACAACGATGGCGTAATCGCCCAGCGCCGCGCCTTCCTCAAGGTCGACGGTGCCGTGGAAGGTGCCTTGCTCGCTCAGCGGCAGCCGCTCCTGATAGATCTCGGCGCCCTCCGCGCTGCGGATCATGACGCGCACCTCGCTCACGCCGGGCAGGCGGTAGATGGCGTCGTCCTCGGCGCGAAGCACACCCTTGAAGTTGACAGTCTGGCCGGGGCGGTAGATGGGGCGGTCGGTGGTGATGTACATGCGGTAATCCTGCATGTAGAGGCCTTCGCTCACACCGAAGTCCCAAGGGCTGATGCCACGCCCCCAGCCCTCGGCGATGGCCGCGAAGGGCGTCTCGCTTATGGCCCAGACCTGGCCCCGATTGCGCGGCAGGTCAACCTGCGCCACGCCATCGCCGTCGGTTACTACCTGCTCATCCAGCGTGTCGTAGGGCGAGAAGAGCGTCAGGTCGAGGTCAGCCACCGGTTCGCCCGTCGCCAGGTCCGTGGCCCAGATAAGAGCCTCGTCGGGCGCCGTCTTCAGCGTCAGATTGAGATCAGAGACGACAAGCACGTGACGCTGGCGCGCGCCGTAGTCGTCGTCGATGTCCGGCGACTCGGCCCGGAGCAGGTAGACGCCCGGGTCGAGCGTCCCGCCGCCCTCCACCAGGTCGAGCACAGTGTAGGCTTGCTTGTTGAGCGGCGATTCCAGGTTGCGCTGCCAGGCGCGCAGCAGATCGGCGCCGGAGGGCAGGTCCTCCTGCCAGAGCTGATTTTCAGATTTGAGCACCGAGAGCGGCAGCTGGTAGAGCTCCAGCTCCAGTCGGGTGACGTTGAGATGCCCGACGACGAGCTGCGCGGGCAGCGCGGCGTCGTAGGTAGCGATGTCCGACGGCGTGTGGAGCCGGTAGGTCGGCGGCAGCGGCCCGGTGCGGAAGTTCACCGCGGCGCCGCGCGGGATGGTGTTGCCATAGGGATCGGCAATGCCGTCGTCGATGACGACGGTGTACTCGGTAGAGGGCTGCGCGCCGAAGTTGAGGACGAAGGTATTATTGTACACCGAGAAGTATGTGTAGACCTGCGTCGGCGAAAGCGGCGGCGTCATGGTCAAGTTGGGCATGACGGTCGTCGGATCGATGCGCGTGTTGAACTCAATCTGGAAGCCGGTGCGCGACGGCGCGTCGCGATCCCCGTCGGCGGGGATGGTGCGGACGATGCGGGGCAAAGGCACGGTGGTGAAGCGCCAGCTGAAGGCCTCGCGCATGCCAACGCCGCCGGCCCTGGAGGTGACGCCCGCGTCTACTGTGGCGACGTAGACCGTGTCGAAGTCCAAGGCCTGCGTGGGCGTAAAAATCAGGGTGTTGTTCCGTATGCCGTAGTCGCCGGAAATATCCTGCCCGCCCAGCAGCGTGGATTTTTTGAGATGAAAGGCAGCACGGGCCGAGTCCAGGTCCACCGGCTGGTTGAACTCGACGCGGATGGGCGTCTCGATGTCCACCAGGTCGGCGCCGTCTTGGGGATGCGTCCAGACGACCTTGGGCGGCAGCGTGGTGAAGCGCCAGACGTAGTCCTCGGCCAACACCGCGCCGCTGACATCCTTCAGGCCCGCGGCGACCTTCGCCGTGACCTCGACGCCGCCTGGCAGCGGTTCCTCCGGGGTGAAGACGTAGATCGAGGTGTTGAGCCATTCGCCCTCGCCCGCGATGGCGGGCTCAAAGGTCAGCGGATCAGGCAGCGCCTCCATCTGCTCCAAGGAGGTGAGCGGGACGACAGGACGGTTGAAGATGACGGTGATGGAGGCGTCGGTCTCCACGTCGGCGGTGTTGGGCGCCGGGACGACCTGGGCCACCTCCAGATAGCCGGCCGTGGCGAATCGAAAGACGTAGGGCTCCCGCAGCGGCTCGCCGCTTTCAGCGCTGGCGTTCTGCGTGAGGATCACATCGTAGGTGGCGGCGCGGGCCAGCGCCTTCTGGGGCCGGAAGCGCACCGTGCGCTCGTCCACCCAGGTCAGCTCGCCCTGGACCGGCTCCGGCGTCTCCCCGGCCTTCTGCACGCGGAGCGCTTTGCGCACGCTCTCACGGTTCATGGCCTTATCGAAGATCAACTCGATGGCGCCATCGGGCTGCAGCGCCTCACCGCGCTGCGGACTGCGCTGCACGATAATGGGGGAGAGCGTCTCCGGCGGCACCGGGGTGTAATCAACCAGAGGTTTGGGCGGTGGAGGCGTCTCCGTGGGACGCGGAGTGTCCGTCGCGCGCGGTGTAGACGTCGGGGGGGTGGTAAGGGGCATAAAGGGATTACACGCCAGAACCAGACTTAACAAACTCAGGATAAAGCCCAGCAGCAGGATTTTGCGGTGCATTTCTCTCCTCCTCAATCAACGGCTCAACCGAATACAACGGCTTTAGCGGACGTGGGTCACCCAAAAGGATCCATGGGAGACATCTTAGAGACGCACAGAGCAGGGAGAAAGTTCCACGTCTGACGATGAGAGAGGCGGGGATCCCTTTGAGGCAACGTTCGATCCCCGACTCCCTCGCTCTTTAGTTCATACTGCTGAAAAGGAGGAGGTGACGACGGCTCACCCGGCCTTAGACCAGCCAGATGCCTTCCTGCGGCGTGCTGATGTATGCGGCGCCATCCTCCGTGATGACGACATTCTCTTCCCGGCCCACGTAGCCCCGGCCTGGGACCACTGCGCCCAATTCGATGGCGAAGACGTTGCCCGCCTCGATGACCCCTTCCACCGAAGAGCCGTAGCGCTCCCAGCGCGGCCCTAACACCGTGGCCCCGTCATGCGCCGTCCGTCCGATGTGATGCCCAAAGGCGTGGAGGTACTCGGCGTATCCGGCTTCGACCAGCGTGCTCCGCGCGGCAGCATCCACCTCCCAACCTCGGGCGCCCGGTTTCAGCGCGGCCCGACCGGCCTCCAGCGCTGCCGTCACCGCTTCCCAGGCCTTCTGCACCTCCACCGG
Organism: Anaerolineae bacterium; assembly: GCA_049975525.1. Lineage (GTDB taxonomy): Bacteria > Chloroflexota > Anaerolineae > B4-G1 > SLSP01 > G713. Next base: position 13,033 of record JBNGCW010000016.1, on the reverse strand, counting down.
CACCGTCGTCTCGCTGTTCTCGCGCAGATACCAGGTGCGCTGGAGATCGGAGACGAAACCGGAGCGTGAGACGCCAAAATCGACGTGCACCAGATGCCCGGGCGCAGCGGTGTATTCCCCCGGCAGGCGATGGCCCACCTCGGCGTCGGGGGAGACATTGACGATGGGACAATATTCCCACTCCCAGGAGGTATCCATATGCCGTTTCGTCGCGTAGTCGTGCAGGAAAGCGGCGATCTCCACTTCCGTGAGTCCGGGTCGCAGCCAGGCCGTTAAGTCCTCGAAGGCCGCCTCGGTCACCAATACCGCTTCACGGATCAACGCCAACTCCGCCGGGGACTTGCGCCCGCGCAGCTTGCCGATGATCTGTTCCGCCGAAATGAGACGCGAACAATAAGGCGTCGAGGCCAACATGCGGGAGAGCTTGCGGAACATGCCGTAAGTCAACCCATCGGCAGCCGGATCGCTCTCCGAGTAGTTGACGGCAATCTGACGCGGCTTCAGGCGCCGGATGGCACCCACCAGCGCCTCCTCGATGGATTCGTCATAGCCGATCACCTCCGTGTAAGCGCCCAATTTCTCCAGGTTAGGGACATCGTAACGTCCCACGATGGCCAGACGCTCACCGTTGCGATGGATCAACAACGCCGAGGGCCAGGTGAGATCGAAGCCAACCAGCAGATCCAACGTCGGATCCTTGACCTGCGACGTCTCACGCACAAAGGTGAGCCACAGATCGACGCCTTGATCCTGAAGGATCTCTATCGCCTGCCCGGTCTTCTCGTGGATAATATCGGCGGTCTCAAAAGTCGATGATGTCATATAGAATTCGCTCCTGATCTGAGTATGTCGTTCTCTAGAACCATTTGGGGCGTGGGCAAAGGCCCACGCCGGGGGACGCTACAACGGCTCGTCGGCCAGCGTTTCACCTGTCAGTGTCTGAAAAACTTCTTCCACTTCCTCGTTAGAAGAGCAGTAGAGCACCAGCCGCCAGCCGCGCTTGTCCTTATGCACTTTCACGGGACGGGTGAGGGTCTCGTCGAAGCGTCGCTGCACGAAATCGCGCTCCGAAAGATCCACCTCGATCTCCTCCCGCCGCCGGCGAGCCAGACGCCGTCGCACCATGGCTTCGGTCTCCTCGACACTCAGGCCCTCTCGCAAAACCCGCGACAACGCCCGAGGTTGATCTTGAGGTTCCAGGGCCAACAACGCGCGGGCGTGTTCCACTGTAATCTCGCCCCGCAGAAACGCCAGCCGGACCTCTTCAGCTGCGCCCTGCTGCCGCAGCTCGTCCGCCGTCGGCTTTCTGCGGACCCAGGTCTCGGTCTCCCGCACCGTCAAGCGCTCGCGGAGCACGATCCGCAAGAGGACCACCTGTTGCGCCTCGTCTTTCAGCCCCTGAAGCGCGCGGGCGTGGCCTGCGCTGATCTTCTCTCGCAACAATGCCTCTCGTACCTCCGGGGCAGCCCGCAGCAAGCGCAGCGTGTTCGCCACCGCCGAACGGCTTTTGCCCACCCGGCGAGCCACCTCCTCCTGGATCAAACCGAACTCATCCATCAGCTGCTGATAGGCCATGGCCTCTTCCAGGGGGTTCAGATCCTCCCGCTGGACGTTTTCGACCAACGCCAGCTCCAGCATCTCTCGGGGTACCACGTCTTTGATGACCACCGGGACCTCGGTGAGGCCCGCCAGGCCGGCAGCCCGCCAGCGCCGTTCCCCGGCGATGATCTGATACGTGCCCTCTGGCCCCTCGGTCACGACCAGAGGCTGAAGGATGCCGTGTTCTTCGATGGAGGCCGCCAGTTCGACCAGGTCCTGATCACGGAAGGGCTGGCGCGGCTGGTGCGGATTGGGTACCAGCTGCGCGTGCGGCACCATCTGCAACCCTGAAGCGGACGCTTCGTCTGCAGTCGGGATCAAGGACTCCAACCCCCGACCTAACCCCCGTCTTGGACTCATAGACTAACCTGCCTTCTACCTGATGGTGGACGTAAAGTGAAACAACTGCCAAAAACAGTATAGCATCACACGCCGAGAAGCCAAGAGAAGTGGCTTGATATTTCCCATAAAAGAGTCTATCTTATTGTGAATATCCCACAGTGTGGTATAATTTAGAAGCAAACCACACAAGGAGGAAAAAGATGAACAACGAGACCAAGAAGATCAAAGGTGCCCTGCGGGACGTCATCGACTTTGAGCTGGGCCTCGACGTCGTCTCCCTGGGCCTGATCCGCAACATTGAGATGGACGACGAAAACGTGACCATCACTATGATCCTGACCTCTCCCATGTGCCCCATGGCCTCTATGCTCATGGGCCAGGTGCGAGACCGCGCCCGCGAATTGACGGATAAAAACGTCGAGGTAGTGATGGGCAAAGAACGGTGGCATCCCAGCATGATGGAGGAAGAAGCGCGCGAAGCGCTGGGGATCTGATCTTGACAAAGCGTTCAACTTGAGGATAATCAAGGTCAGCACATACAACATAGCGTCAAAGGCTGCGACGAGGAAGAGTAAGCGAGCAGAAGCCGTCAGGGAGGCGGGGCCGTCGACTGCAAGCCCCATCCGGGGGAGCCCGTTGAAGTTCGCCTCTGAGCCGACCGCCGAAAAGTAGTCAAATAGTCTAATAGTCCAAGTGCTCAGCGGGGAACTACCCGACGAGGGAGGACCGGACTGGCCGACAACACGACGACTGAATAAGCGGTTCCGCAGACCCGGCGTTAAGGGGTGAACTCACCGCCAGAGAGGCCGTGAGGAGAGTGGCCGCGGACCTTATCCGGGGCAAGCAGGGTGGTACCACGGGAGTGACGCTCTCGTCCCAGCGGGGACGGGGGCGTTTTTGTTTTAGTCGCGTAGTCGAATAGTCACATAGTCATTTAGTCTGATGATCTGATCACTCACCCCATGACTACCCAACTATCTGACTATCTGACTATCTGACTATCTGACTACCAGACTATCTGACTACCAGACTATCTGACTACCAGACTATCCGACTAAGTGACTAAGCGACGAAGAGAAGGAGGTAAACGGATGAATTCATTTGAGGAGTTGGAAAAGGTTCATGAAGAAGCGCTGACTGCGCTGGAAGAGACCCAATCCATGGCCGAGCTCGAAGCGTGGGAGAAGGCTTATCTGGGACGCAAGGGGAAAGTCACCCTGCAAACGCGCAAGATCGGTGGGCTGCCCCGCGAGGACAGACCGACCTTCGGGCGGCGCGTCAACGAGATTAAACAGGAGCTCGAGGCTGCCTACAAGACGCGCACCCAGGCGCTCAAGCATGCCGAGCTGGAGCGTGAGCTCGCCGAGAGCGCCATCGACGTGACGCTGCCCGGTCGTCCCGCGCCCATGGGCCACCTGCACCTCACCACGCAGACCCTGCGGCAGATCTACGACATCTTCGGGCGCATGGGCTTCGAGGTCTACGAAGCGCCCGATGTGGAGCTGGAGACCTACAACTTCGACTATCTCAACATCCCCCCCTACCATCCGGCGCGTGATATGTGGGACACCTTCTGGGTCGATGAGCGGCGTCTGCTGCGCACGCATACCTCACCGGGACAGATCCGCGTGATGCGCGAGCGCTCGTCCGGCTCCGGCGCGCCGGAACCCATCCGTGTGATCCTGCCCGGCAAGTGCTACCGCTACGAGCAGATTACAGCCCGCAGCGAGCACCAGTTCTACCAGGTCGAAGGGCTGGCGGTGGGACGCGAGATCACCATGACCGACCTTATCGGCACACTGGCGCAGTTCGTTAAACTTTTCTACGGCCCTGGGCACGAGATGCGCGTCCGCGGCTCCTACTTTCCTTTCACCGAACCCAGCATTGAGCTGGACATGGACTGCATCCTCTGCGGCGGTGAGGGCTGCCGCGTCTGCAAATACAGTGGCTGGCTGGAGATCGCCGGCGCGGGCATGGTACACCCCGTGGTACTGGAGAACGGCGGCTACGATCCCGAGCGCTGGAGCGGCTTCGCCTTTGGCTTCGGCGTCGAACGCCCCAGCATGATGAAGTACGACGTGAGCGATATTCGGCTGTACTACGGCAACGACCTGCGTTTCCTGCGACAGTTCTGAGATCACGTCACAGCGGTTTCACATCATATCCTAAATGTACCCGTAAACGAGGAGCGATCATGAAGATCCCTTTATCCTGGCTGAAAGATTACGTTGACATCGATGACATCCCCGTTGGGGAACTTGCCGAGCGTCTGACGCTCGCCGGTTTGGAGGTGGAGGGCATCGAGGCCATCGGTCACCCCGAGGCCGAGCTACCCTGGGACACGGAGAAGATTCTCACCGCCGAGGTCGTCGCCGTGCGCGCACACCCCAACGCCGACCGCCTGGTGCTCGCCGAGGTCAACTACGGCGGCGACGAACACGAGGTCGTCGTGACCGGCGCGCCCAGTCTCTTCGACTATCTGGGCGAGGAAGACCTGCACCTCAAGGTCGCCTTCGCCTGGGAGGGCGCCACGCTCTACAACGGTCACGTCGAGGGCTGGGAGACTATGACGTTGCGCCCGGCGAAGATCCGGGGGGTGCCCTCGCGCGCCATGGTCTGCTCCGAGAAGGAGCTGGGCCTGGCCGAGGAACAGACCGACATCATTTACCTGCCTGACGACACCCCGGTGGGCATGCCGCTGGTCGAGGTGCTGGGCGACTACGTGCTCGATTTCGACATCAAAGGCCCCTTCGGACACCTGCAGTCTGTCTATGGCATCGCGCGGGAGGTCGCCGCGCTGCTGGATCGCCCGCTGAACCGCAAGCCGCTGGAGGCAGCCCGGCACCTGGGCCTGAAGACCACGCGCCACCCTGGATTCGTCAAGTTGGAGATCGCCGACCCCGACTTCTGCCCACGCTACACCGCCACCCTGATCCGTGACGTGGAGGTCGGCCCGTCACCCTTCTGGATGCAGATGCGCCTGCGTCGCGCCGGCGTGCGGCCCATCAACAACATCGTCGATGTGACCAACTACGTCATGCTGGAGCTGGGCCAGCCACTCCACGCCTTTGACTACGCCCGGCTGCGGCCTGACGAGGACGGGGAGACGCCCACGATTATCGTGCGCCGCGCGAAAGCGGGCGAGCAGATGACGACCCTGGACAACGTGCTGCGCACCTTCGACAACGAAATGCTGCTCATCACCGACGGCGGCGGCCCCGTGGCCGTAGCCGGTGTCATGGGCGGATTGGAGAGCGAGGTCGGCGAAGAGACGGCGAACGTCCTGCTGGAGTCCGCCAACTTCAACTTCATCAACAACCGACGCACGGCCCAGAAGCTCAAACTGCACACCGAGTCGTCCAACCGCTTCGGCAAGCGCGTCGATCCCGAGCTGGCCTTCACCGCCGCCGCCCGCGCTGCGGAGCTGATGGCGCAGGTGGCCGGGGGCGCCGTCGAGCCCCACGTCGGCGATCTCTACCCGGGTAAGCCCAAACCGACCACCCTCGGCTATACGCCGGACCTGGCCAAGCGCATCTTGGGCATCGAGATACCCGCTAAAGAGCAGCAGCGCCTCCTCACCGCGCTGGAGTTCCACGTCGAGGAGGCCAAGACGGTCACCGGCGGGGCCAGGGAGTGGAAGGTCACCGTGCCCTCCTACCGCATGGACGTGGAGCGCCCCGTCGACCTCATCGAGGAGATCGGGCGACTGTGGGGCTACGACCGCTTCCCGCACACGCTCATCGACGAGGCGCTGCCACCGCTGCGCCGCAACGTGGCGTTGGAAGGCGCCGATCGCGTGCGCGACATCCTCGTCGGCCTGGGCCTGGACGAAGTCATCTCCTACTCCCTCGTCGATCCCCAAGATGAGGCACGGCTTCACCCCGCACCGGAACAACATCTCGAGCTGCCGGGCGCGCCTGTCACATTGCGTAACGCGCTGGCACCGGAGCGCTCGCAGATGCGTCGCACCCTGCTCCCCGGCCTGCTGCACACTGCCTGGGACAACCTGCGCTTCCTGGAGCGCGTCGCTATCTTCGAGGTGGGCAACATCTACTACGAGACCGGCGACCCTGATCCCGAGGCCGGTGAGACCGGCGTGGCGGAACCACGCCGCCTGGGCGTGCTGCTCGCCGGCCCGCGCGAACCGCGCTGGTTCGAGGAGACCGACCGCAAGCCCCTGGACTACTTCGATCTCAAGGGCATCGTCGAGGCGCTGCTGCGTCGTCTGGACCTGATCGACGAGGCCAAATGGAGGCGCGGCACCCATCCCACATTCCACCCGGGGCGCTGTGCAGAGGTGAGCCTGGGCGAGCAGAGATTGGGCACCGTGGGCGAGCTGCACCCACTGGTGCGCGAGGCCTTCGATCTGCCCGAGCAGTCCGTCGTGCTGATGGAATGGGATCTCGACGCGCTGCTGGCAGCCACCCGTCAAGCGGAAGCCGCCAAGGAGATCGCACCGATCTCCACCTACGCCCCCGTCCACCAGGATCTGGCGCTGGTTGTCGACGAAGACGTGCCCGCCCAGGAGATCCGCCGCGCCATCCTACAGGCCGGACGGAAGCTGGTCGTTCGTGCACTGCTCTTCGACGTCTACCGGGGCGAGCAGATCCCCGAAGGCAAGAAAAGCCTGGCCTTCGCCCTGACCTACCAGGCGCCCGACCACCCGTTGAGCGACGAGGAGGTGCAACAGCTGCGCCGTCGCATCCTCGGCTATCTCGAACACAACCTGGGGGCGACGTTGCGGGCATAGCGAACCAAAACACCCGAGCTCGATCTCCCATCTCGAGCTCGGGTCAGCCCCTTCGCTTGCGCTCAGGACATGCTCCCGTGTCCACATCTGTTTTGTGTCTCCCCCCCACCCTCTACGCTTTCCAGATCCCTCTGATGAAGCTCTTATACACAATTAACGCTTTTCTAATGTCTTTCTCTTACAATGGGAGTGAACGAGGTAGGTCATCGATTGCCATAAAGAGAGAACGGAAATTAGATTTGATGTTGCCGGTTATTTCGGTGAAGCCGGCTTTTAATTCTTAAGTTATGGAGGGTAAAGGCACATTATGGAACTAGAGCGATATACAGAGAAAGCACAACAGGCATTATTGCGAGCTCAAGGGCTTGCCTCAGAATACGGGCATCCCCAAATTGAGCCGCAGCATCTGCTATTGGCGCTGCTACAACAACAAGACGGTGTTGTGCCCCAGGTCATCTTGCGACTGGGCGAGGATCCCCAGCGCATGATCGCCGATCTGGAGCAGGCTTTGGCGCGCCGTCCGAAGCAGATGGGGGGTGCAGTCCAGGTCGGGCTGGCGCCGACGACCACGCGCATCCTGCGCGCCGCGGCGCGCGAGGCCGAAGCGCTGCACGACGAGTACATCAGCACGGAGCACATCCTGCTGGCATTGGCGGATTCCAGCGCCGGGGAGATCGCCCGCTTTCTGGCGACCTACGGCGTGGGACGAAAGGCCGTCCTGCGCGTGCTCTCGTCCCTTCGCGGCGGGCAGCGCGTGACCACGAAGACGCCGGAGAGTACCTATGCCGCGCTAGAACGCTACGGACGGGAGTTGACCCAGTTGGCCCGCCAGGGGAAGCTCGATCCCGTCATCGGGCGCGATGAGGAGATCCGCCGCGTGATGCAGATTCTCTCGCGGCGCACCAAGAACAACCCCGTGTTGGTGGGTGAAGCCGGCGTAGGGAAGACCGCCATCGTCGAAGGGCTGGCGCAGCGCATCGTGCGCGGCGACGTCCCCGAAGGCCTGAAGGAGAAGAAAATCTTCCAGCTGGATATGGGCGCGCTGGTGGCGGGCGCCAAGTATCGCGGCGAGTTCGAGGAGCGGCTCAAGGCCGTGCTCCAGGAAATTGCCCGCTCCGAGGGGCAGATCCTGCTCTTCATCGACGAGCTGCACACCGTCGTGGGGGCGGGCAAGGCCGAGGGCGCCGTAGACGCCGGCAACCTGCTCAAGCCCATGCTGGCGCGCGGCGAGCTCCACGCCATCGGCGCGACGACGCTGGACGAGTACCGCCAGTACATCGAGAAAGACGCGGCCCTGGAGCGGCGCTTCCAGCCGGTCTACATCGACGAACCGTCCGTCGCCGACACCATCAGCATCCTACGCGGTCTCAAAGAACGCTACGAAGCGCACCACGGCGTGCGCATCCAGGATCCGGCGCTGATCGCCGCCGCGACGCTCAGCCACCGCTACGTCACCGGGCGTCAGCTGCCCGACAAGGCCATCGATCTGGTGGACGAGGCGGCGGCCCGGCTGCGCTTGGAGATTGACTCCAAACCGGCGGAGCTCGACGAAATCGACCGGCGCATCATGCAGCTGGAGATCGAGCGTGAGGCACTCAAGCAAGAGAAGGATGAGGCCAGCCGTCGGCGCCTGGAAAAGATCGAAGAGGAGCTGGCCGACCTGCAGGAGAAGAGCCGCGCCCTGCGCTCCCGCTGGGAGCAGGAAAAGGAAATTATCCAGGAGATCCAGGGACTGCAGAAGGAGATGGAAGACCTGCGCCTGGAGATCGAGCGAGCAGAACGGGAAGCCGACCTGGAGCGGGCGGCGCGACTGCGCTACGGTCGTACGCACGAGCTGGAGACCCAGATTAAGACGGCTCAAGAGCACCTGACACGCGTCCAGGGCGACCGTCCGCTGCTGCGGCTGGAGGTGGGTCCTGAGGAGATCGCCGAGGTGGTCTCCGGCTGGACAGGCATCCCGGTCTCGCGCCTGATGGAAGGCGAGCGCGCCAAGCTGCTGCGCATGGAAGAGGAGCTCCACAAGCGCATCGTGGGACAGGATGAAGCGGTGCGCGCCGTCTCCAACGCAGTACGTCGCTCGCGCGCCGGTCTGCAGGATCCGAACCGGCCTATCGGCACCTTCCTCTTCCTGGGGCCGACGGGGGTGGGCAAAACGGAGTTAGGTCGCGCGTTGGCCGAGTTCCTCTTCGACACCGAAGAAGCCATGGTGCGCATCGACATGAGCGAGTATCAAGAGAAACACACCGTCTCGCGGCTGATCGGCGCGCCGCCGGGCTACGTCGGCTACGAAGAGGGCGGACAGCTGACCGAGGCCGTGCGCCGCCGCCCGTACAGCGTCATCCTGCTGGACGAGATCGAGAAAGCGCACACCGAGGTCTTCAACACCCTGCTGCAGCTGCTGGACGACGGGCGGCTGACCGACGGACACGGTCGCACCGTGGATTTCACCAACACCGTGGTTATCATGACCAGTAACGTCGGCAGTCGCTGGATCAAAGAACAGGGCGTGGACGCTGCACGGGACCGCGTCATGGCGGAGCTGGATCGCACCTTCCGGCCGGAGTTCCTGAACCGCATCGACGACATCATTCTCTTCCGCAGCCTGACGAAGGAAGACCTGGTGAAGATCGTCGATATTCAAGTGCGGCGGTTGAAGTCTCTGTTGGAAGAGAAACACATGGATATCGCGCTGACCGAGGCCGCCAAACGGTATCTCGCCGAGGAAGGCTACGACCCGGTCTACGGCGCGCGTCCGCTCAAACGCACCATCCAGCGTCAACTGCAGGATCCGCTGGCCATGGCGGTGCTGGAAGGCCGCTTCGGCGAGGGCGACGTCGTGCGCGTCGATGCCCGGGATGGGCGGTTGGTCTTTGCCCACGAAGCGGCAAAGGTAGCGGGTTGATCTGCCGACAAACCGACGGTAGAAGAAAGGGCTGACCGTGGAAGAGTCAGCCCTTTCTTGACTCCACCGAAATAACTAATGACTTACCTGAAGAAAAGCGGATTTCTGGGCGACCATCCCCTATGTCCCGTGGCTTTGGCCGCGAATTCTCCTGCATGTAGGGGTGAGTTCAGTGGAGTCAAACGTAAAACATGAGAGCTCTACGTCTGACACGCTGTCCAACGGCAGATGATGGACCGCGAGGTCATTGCAGGGGCACAAAAAGGGCGTCGGCGCCTGCGACGTTCTGCACGGGCCAACGCTGCCCGTCATCCAGCCAATAGGCGCCGGTGCGCAGGATGAGCGGGGGTTCGTCCTGTACCGGGAATCTGTGGCGTTGCACGACTACGTCGCCAGTGCGCCATTGCTCAGGGGGGACGCCCAAGCCGTCTGCAACGCCCAAAGTCTGACCATCGACATCGAGCAGATGCGCCATGATGGAGAGAGGGCGACCGACGGCACCCTCCTCGACGCGCCACCACGTTTCGACCTCCAAGGCTTCGGAAGACTCCGAGAGGTAGACGCCCAGGAACGTCAGGGGCCCATCGAGAGCCACAGGCGCTCTTTGGGACGAGACCCCCTTCAGCGCTCCTGGCGGCGTGCCCGCGGGCGCAGCCCATACCCTTTGTTGTGTCGGCGAGCCCGGCACAGTTGTCATGCGGTAAAGCGCAAAAGCCGGCAGGGCACCGTATCGCCGCTGGCGATAGATAATGTCGGTCCGCTCTAGGTGTTCGGTGACAAACGAGGATTCCGCTTGCGGCGGTCTGTAATGCAGGCGAGCCGCCCATGCGTCTCCCAGCAGCGCGCCGTGAAGCGCATAGTGACCGGGAGGCTGAGGGAGAATCCAGCTCTGGGTACAATCGAAGGTAATCTGTCGCAGGTCGTCGCGCCCGAAGCCAAAGGCGATATCTTCTGCATCCAGCGGCGCCGTTGGTGTGACACACTGAGCCACCCAATGCGTCTCTGTCTCTTCGGGACGTACCTTGTAATAGAAAAGCGCATTGGCGATCTTGGCGTCGGGTTCGCGCCAGCGGAACCAATCATACATCTCCGGATCAACCAGCGGGATACCATCCAATGTTGTCGCGCTGATGACGTAGTCGCCGGCCGGCGGAGCGAAACGCGAGGGGAAAACGGGCGGCGTATCACCGCCATAGGGCGTCAGCGGCTCGTAGACCACGCCGTACAGAGCAGGATCGTAGAAGATGAAAGCGGAGAGCTGCACCTTCCCGATCCCCTGTACCCTTTGAAAGCGCGCCAAGCCCTTATACCCTTGCCCCCAGTCGGTGTTGGAGTCGGCCAAATAGCGCCAACCGTTTTTCGGGCCACCGGCGATCTCGTTGAAGAACGTCAGATAATGCGGTGCGACCGTGAGAGAGCTGCCGATTTGCCAGACGACAAGGATCAACAGCATGATCTTTGCCGCGTGCTGTCTAATACGTGCTTCGTGGAACAGCCGTCCCCTCCACGGAGCACAAACGCCCATACCGATATAGAGAAAGGGCAGCACTGGCAAAAGGTGCCGATAGCCGATGTTGAGGCGGCTTGTAAGACTGGTCAGGATGTAAAGCAGGGGAAAGAGCGCCAGCGTGAGAGTCTCCGGTACCCTTCGTAGCACGCGCGATGGCTGCTTCAAGATTCGCTGACTGAGCCGGGCAGATGCCCATGCCACCAGTATCAGCGTGGGCAGCGGTGTCTTCAGCAAAAAGACGAGGGGGAAGTAGAACCACCAGCCGTCTGAGCTGTGCGTGCCCAGCAAAAAGGCCTCATGCCCGGCGACCATGTGCTCACGCAGGCGGAGCCAGGGGATGGCGTGATGGCCGGCCGGCAGCGGCAGGGGCCAGTCAAAGAGCCGCACCACCTCAAAGCCGTAGAGGGCCCAGAGTGTGACGGCCAGCAGGGCAAAGACGAGGATCAGCGCGCGGACCTCTAAGTAGCCGCGACTGCCACATCGCGCTCTCACGCAGAAAAGCATTAACAAAAGCGCGACGATGGGAAGCAGCAACAGGGCCGAGAGCTTCGCACCCTGAGCCAACCCCAACGCGATGCCGGTCAGCGTGAGCCGGGCCAGGTTTGGGCGGCGCAGCGCCCGGTGCAGGCAGAAAAGCGCCAGCGTAATGAAGCAGGCCGCACCTAGATCGGTGCCGGTGACTGAGGCGTGCGCCAGCAGATTCGGATCGAAGACGAGCAGCAACAGCGCCAGAAGCCCGCGCAGGGGGGCACGAAGATCGCTCGCCCAACGGTAAACTACGGCGCCCAACAACACGCCCAGCAGCGCAATCATGACGCGCGGCGGCACGATCACGCGGTCGAGAGGACGATAAGGATAGAGGAGTTGTCGCGTCATCTCGATGAGCGGCAGGCTGTCCGTGGTAGGTGCGGCGGCTGCGTTCCAGGGTGGCAGTGCACGGGGATCGGGAAGATCGGTGATGGGTAGCAGGGGTAAGGCCGCCCACATTTTGACCAGAGGTGGATGCTCTTCGACAAGACGATAGTCACCGGTGCGCAGTATCGTGTAGCCGCTGGTGACGTGGAGTCCCTCGTCGATGGTCATGGAGAGCTGTTCCGCGGCTGTGAGCGCCTGGGCGAAAAACACCAGCATCAACAATAGCGCAGCCCACTGCCGCCAGCGCCCTTGCACGTGTTTTCTCAGTCGGCGGAACATTGAATCAGGGTAGCGTCACAGCTTCAAGCAGGATCCGATCAATATGGGCATCTTCGCCTACTACCGGCAATTTCTCCATGGTATCCAGCCAATATGCGCCCGTCTGGAGCCAGTACTCACCGGCGGTCGTATCGGCGGGCACGGTGAGTGGATGCCGTTGCACGAGCACGTCCCCTGGCTGCAGTTGCCCGTAGGGGACACCCAGCCCGTCGCCCACGGCGATGGGCCGGCTGTTAGCGTCCACCAAATGGGCCATCAGGGAGAGCGGTCGCTCCAACGGTGCAGTCACGCGCCAGTAGGTGATTTGGACAAGGTCGGTGCCCTGTCGGTGCACCTCATGCCCCAAGAACGTCAGCGGACCATCGAGGGCGACAGGGCCGGTGACCTCAAGACCCTCTTTCTGTGCCTGAGCGACAGGCCAACTGACCGGCGCCGCCCGGTACGTCTCTGGAGATGGAGAAACCAGCTGCGGGCTCCATGCGTAGACGCTGTGCGGCGGTGCAAACCCGGTGATTTTCTGTTCGAAGGTGAGCTCCGCCTGCGCCAACCGATTCTGTATAAACCTGCTGGGATGGTCCAGCGCCGCGCGGTGGAGTGTGAACCATCCAGCTTGCGTGCCGGACTGGGGATAGAGCCAGCTCTGCGTACAATCGAATGTGACTATGCGCAAATCCGAATATCTAACTGGACGTTCGCTTAAATTTGGACATAAAAACCAAAATCTGGTATCCTCACT
>JBNGCW010000015.1:0-93739 GCA_049975525.1 Anaerolineae bacterium | reverse complement strand
ACGGGGACCGAGCTGTTTCAATTCCTCGGTCGGAATTCTGGTCGTTCGGACTTCGTCGGCTGTCGAAGATGTCTTTGACAAGCTCGGGGTTTCAATTCCTCGGTCGGAATTCTGGTCGTTCGGACTGACCCTCGCGGGTTCAGGCGTTTTCCCCACTCGGGGACAGTTTTCGGTCCTCTTTTGCCCGTTTTTCCCGCTTTCGTGCCAAAGGTTCCCCACTTTTGCGCTCTCAAGGGGGTGTCATCCCCACGTCCCGCAGGCTGCGAGGGTCCGCCTCTCATGCGCACGGTGCGAGATCAACACCCCCATATATTTCGCCACCCTTAAGGACACCCCCTATATGTTGGGGGTTGGGCCCGCGAGTGACCCCCTGGGTTTCCGCCGGTGCTGTGATGCTCGCAGCGCGCTCGCAATCTGCCGCCGAGGCCGCCGGGATCAGACGATGATTTCTTGTTCGTCGCCGGGCGGCTCGGAGCCTACGGTGATGATGTTCTCGACGTCCGCCGCACAGAGCGGGTAGAAGCGCAGGCTGTCCTGCTCTTCATCTACTATTTTATGCAATCTGGCTTCTAATGCAAGTAGCTGTTTTTCGGTGAGGTAGCCTTCGAAGAGGCTGTATTGGCTCCAGGTGCAGTAGCCGCTGAGGAGGTTGTGGACTTTTTTGCGCCGTTTGTCGCTGGGGATGTCGTAGGCGATGACGTAGAAGAAGCGTTCGCGGCTCATCGGACGATGAAGGCGGGGTAGGTGGGGATCTCTTCTTGCAGCCAACGGGCGACGAGGCGGGCTTGTAGGATGAGGGCGCGGCGGTAGGTGGCGGTGTAGCCAAAGGTGGGATGCTGGATTTGGGTCTCCAGGCGCTGTTCCCACTGGCGATAGAAGGTGCGCCGCCCGGCGTCGGTGAGACGGTAGGCGCCTAATTCTTCTTCGAAGTCGTCGGGGCTGAGGATGCGTTTGTTGATGAGGGTGAGGACGACGGAATCGGCGATGACGGGGCGCATCTCTTCCATCAGGTCCAGCGCCAGGGCGGGTTTGCCGTACTGGCTGCCGTGGAGGAAGCCGACGTAGGGGTCAAGTCCCACGGTCTGGACGGCGGAGAGGGTCTGGTGGTAGAGTAGGGTGTAGGCGAAGGAGAGGAGGGCGTTAACGGGATCGGTGGGCGGGCGGCGGGTGCGTTTGGTGAAGGTCCACTCGTCGTTCAAAAGGAGGCCGAAGACGCGGAAGTAGGCGGCGCCCCCGGTGCCTTCGTAGCCCATAAGGGTGCCCCAGGTGCTTTCGGCCTGGGGGTGGTTGGGGTCGGGCGGCGAATGGGGGTCAGGCTCGACGGCGGCGGCGTTTTCCTCGCACCGTTCGAGGATGTGGATGGCGTCTTCGAGTTCGTCCAGCTTCAGTTTACGGTGGTAACGCATGAGAAGGACACGCTGGTTGTGCAGTTTGCCAACGACACAGGCGCGGGCCATTTCCATGCGGCGGACGGGATCGTGGTGGGTCTGGTGCTGGGCGATGCGCAGATGTCCGTTCTTGCTCAGCGGCGGGGCAAGATGGCCCAGGAAGCGCCCGTAGCCGGTGAGGTAGGTGACGCCGACGTTGCGCTCCAGCAGGGTCTGGAGCACGGGCGTGGTCAGGGTCACGTTCCCGGCGACGACGACCTGGGTGATTTTGTGCAGCGGCAGGGTGACCTTACGCGCCGGGTCACCCGCGTCCTCGTCGGCAGGGATGTAGACTTTGAAGGCGTCCCCGACTTTGCGCACTTTGCTGCCGGGGCGCGTGAGATATAGGGTTGTCATATCGTCTCCTGGTTATTTGGTCTGGTGGTCGCTTAGTCTGATAGTCTGGTAGTCACTTGGCCTGATGATCACTATGACTATGCGACCACGTGACCAGACGACCACGTGACCAACCGACTATCGTTTCAGATATCCGATAAAGGCATTGATCATCTTTTTGGTGCGGGTAGCTTGATCATACAGGCTACAAAATTGCGCTTGTTCAATGTACTGCTGATCCAGTGCGATGTAGAGTTGGGATTGTACCTCGCTGGCAGAGCGACGAGCGTATTTCAGAAAGCGGATGAACTCTTTATCCGACCCGGCGTCGAAGCCTTCGGCGATGTTATGCATAGCGGAACCGGCGGCCCGACAGATTTGATCGCGCAGGCCGAAATCGCGCCGAAAATCGCCCTGCTTGCTCACCTCATAGACACCGTTGACGAGCTCGCGGGCGGCTTGCCAGGCCTTGATGTCCTCAAACTTTTCTATGCGACTCATACATATCTCCTCTGTTTAGTCTAGTGGTCATTTGGTCACTTGGTCGGATGGTCGGTTGGTCTGGTGGTCGGTTGGTCGCTTGGTCTGGTGGTCTCGTAGTCATTTGGTCACTTGGTCGGGTGGTCAGATGGTCGGTTGGTCTGGTGGTCACGTGGTCTCGTAGTCAGGCCGAATGATGAAAAGTCTACATGACTACTCGACTAAGCGACCAAGCGACTACTTGACCAACTGACGAACCTCGCGGGGAAGGCAGATGGGTTCGAGGCTGCAGTCACGGCATTTGGCGTAGGGCTGGTCGGGCAAAGGGATAGTCCCGTGGGCAAGGAGAGCACGCATGTCGGCTATAGTGCTTTCGGTGCGGGCGCGGAGGTCGGCGTCGAGGGCGACTTCGACGCGGCGGCGCGAGCGCCAGTAGAAGATGTAGCCCACAGGCACGTCGGCGCCGGTGCGCTCCTCCAGACAGAGCGCCTGGGCGCAAAGCTGCAGGTGGTCGTTGAGCCAACGGCCCATTTTGCCGCGTTTGTATTCGACGGGCACGAGGACGCCGTCGTGCTCTTCGACGAGGTCGGCGAAGCCGGTCAGACCCAGCCGGTCGGACCAGAGACGCACGCGACGGTAGCGCATCTCGCCCCGGACCTGCGAGGTGCCTGCCGCGTGAACATGTTCATGGTACAAAGTCCCCTCCAGCACTGGCGCGTTGACGAGCATCTCGCCCTGGACGTACATCAGCCAGAAGCGACGCGGGCAGTAGGCGTACTGGTTGAGCATGGAGATCGGGAGCATGTCGTCTTGGTTATTGGATCTGATGGTCATTTTTGTCTCTTGGTCTGGTAGTCATTTGGCCGGGTGGTCTCTTGGTCGGGTGGTCCCTTGGTCTGATGGTCATTTGGTCGGGTGGTCACGTGGTCAGATAGTCCGGCCAAGTGATCAAGCGACGAAGCGACTACCCGACCAAGCGACCAAACGACTAAGTGACTAAGCGACTACCCGACGATCCGCCGAGTTTGTCCCATGCCCATGGTGGTCTTGTAGCCCACGCCGAGGTAGAGCGCGGCGTCGGCCAGGGCGTTGAGCTGGGCGCGGGCGATCTCGTTATCGGCCATCAGGCCGTAGGTGACCCGGCCCGTGAAGCCGATCTGATAGGAGCGCCGGAAGCGCAGCATGCGCGTGTTGAGGTTGTCGAGGCGCTTGACGACGACGTGCTCGTCCAGGTAGGTGCGGAGCGCGCGGCGATCCATCTGCAATTGCGGCGGCGCGAAGTTGTTCCAGGTGCGCGCCAGGCTGCCGAACACGGTCTCCGGCAAGGGCAGTACCATGATCTTCTTGCCCCAGGGTTGTTGCCCGAAGCCGAAGGCCGTCGGGGAGAGAAACTCCAGGGTGATCTCGCGCTGCGATTCCGCCTCGGCAGCCAGCTGTTGCCAGGAGGTATAGCCCGCCCAGGGATGGCCCTCCGGCGTGGTGATGATCTCTTTGATGAGTAACAGCGCGCGGCCGAGCCGCACGACGGGCCGGCCGTCGCCGCGCAGGAAACGAGCCATAAAGCGCTCGAAGATGGGCGGGTAGAGCACGGTGAAGCGCAGCCAGTAGGTCTCCTCGGGCGAGAGGACCAGTTGCCCGCGGTTGATCCGCTCGGCGCCCTGAAGCGCGGAGACGGTAAAGGGTTTGGCGGGCAGGCCGGGCGTGTGCAGCACCTCGGCCAGCACCTCGTCCGATTCCTCGACGGTGCGCAAGAAGGCGGCGTGGGCCTGGTGACCCATCGTCGCCCGCATCCGCGCCTCGCGCGTGGGCACGAGGGTGAGGACGATGGAGTGCAGCGTGTTTTCGTTGGGTGTGTGCATGGAACCTCCGTTGTTTAGAGAATAATAGCCTCACTCTCCAAGCGGTCCTTCATGTAAAAATACCCCAGCAGCTCGGCGTGAGCGAAGAAGGCCTGGGTGCCCAGGTAGACGCGATAGTCGGTCTGCGTCTGTCCGTTGGGGAAGGTCACCGTCAGCGGGCGCGAGTAGAATGCGGCGTTCTTGAGCTTGTTGTAGACCACGCCACCGTCTTCGGGCGTGATGCCCAGCACCGTGACGTGATCGTCGCTGAGGCTTTCCACGATGCGAGGATCCAGCGGGTAAGCGTCGCCGCCGCGCTCCCGGGCCGTCAGGCGCAGGCCGCGCAGGGCCACCGGGCGCCGGCAGACGCGCCGGTCGAACTCGTCACGCGGCCACGGGCTGGTGTAGCTGATCTCCGGGTAGAGCCGGGACTCGCGCCACGCCCGGAGCACGCCGTAGAGCTTGCCCCGGACCTCAGTCTCCCCGAAGGTGCGGGTAAACTCCCGGCGCCCAGAAAGCCATTGGACTTCGTAGTTGCTCACGAGGTGCATCACGCTGTAGGCGTTGACGGTCTGAGCGGAAAACAGGTGCTGCGGATCGTAGACGACGGCTGTCGGCCCCTCAAAGGAGTCCCGGAAGGAGAAAAGAGCGTCGGTCAGCGCGATCTGGCTCTCGACGAATTCACGTAGGGCCTCACGTTGGTCTTCGTATTCGAGAGAAGCGCGCAGGTGCGGCAGAAGGTCGGCCGGCTTATACTCTTCTCCGTTCAGCCATTTGATCCAGTCGGCGAACTGCTCGGCGGTCTTGAGATTGAAGCGCATCTGCTTCTTGTTCTGGCGCAGCCATTGGGTGCGATACCAGTGCTTGGTGAAGAAATAGGCCAGGGACCGGGCCGATTTTCGGCTGTTGGGCGCGAAGACCGCTCGCACGCGCTCGTAGAGGACGTCGATTTTGGCCAACAGATCCTCGCGCGGCGGCATCATCCGCTTGACCTGGGAGATGGGATAGAAGCATTCGGTGATGGCGTGGGTGCGAATGTAAGCGTAGAGCGTCTGTTTGGGCGGCAGCATCTCGCAATCGTCGATAAGCGCCGCGAAATCGGCGCGGGAGAAGGTCTCGCCATCGTGGCCCTTCAGCGCCTGATAGGCATCGTCGGCGAGCAGTACCACGGCGCGGCTGGGCTGCCCGGTCACCGGTTTGCCTAACACGCGCCCGGCGCGCCCGATGCGCTGCAGCAGCTCGTCGCCGTAGCGGGCGTCGCAGATCAGGAAGTCGAGATTCTGACGCCGCTTGCCCTTCTTCTTGAAATTGTAACCGATGTCGACGGTGGGCGTCGCCAGGATCAGCGGCACGGCCATCGCCGCCTTGCGAGCCTCTTCAGGCTCAGGGCCGGTGATGCGGCCCAGCCGCGCTTCGCTCAGCGTGCGCCGCAGTGTGCTGTAGCAGGTGTTAATCCGCCACAACGCGCTGCTGATCAAAGCGCCATCTTGATCAGCGTTCAACCACGCTTCGAGCACTTGTTGATGCGTGACGACCCAATCCTGCATCTCGGCGTTGACCAGTTCCAGTTCCAGGCCCGTCAGCGTCGGGATTGTCTCCAGGTCGGCGCTCTCCGCCGGCTCCGTGTGCGGCGCGATCCAGGCCCAGTGATCTTCTTGGGTGTCTCCAAAGACGCGGGTCAGATAGTCGATGACGTAGCGGTTGGGCGTCGCCGAGAGCAGACAGATCCGCCGGCCGTCCGCAAAATAGCCGAACTCCTGAGAGATGACGAAGAAGAAGAGAAAGTTGGCCAGCTGCTTGCTGTTGTAGTAATGAAATTCATCAATGACAATGTAATCGAAGGCGGTGAGAAATTTCTGGAAGACGTTGCGCTGGTCGTGCGCGCTGTAGCGGAAGAAGAGCGCATAGTAGAAGATGTCGGGGTTGGTGACCAGGATCAGTGGACGCTTGCGATGGTCGTCCAGCGGGATGCCCAGCGCCTCCGCGTAGGTGAGCGGGTTCTGAATCAGCCGCTGCAGCGTTTCCCCCGGACGCTGCCCCTCCATGATCTGCCGTAGACGCGCCGCGTTGATCTCCAGCACAAAAAAATCGAGCTCGTATACCTCGACGAAAGCGCGGATGTCCTCGGCATGCTGGTGGATCAGGGCGTTGGTCGGCGCGATGAAGAGCACATTGGTATCCCGCACCTCTTCCTGCAGGCGGAACAGGTGCAGCAACGACGCCTGAGTTTTGCCGGTTCCGGTGTTGTAGGTGTTGACAACCAGATCGGCCTCCCCCAGCGCCTCGTAGGTACGCCACTGGTGATAGAGCGGCGGATGTTTGAGGCCCCAGGGATTCTCAGGCGCGAGTTTTTCGGATTGCGGCTGCAGGTGGATGGTGGTCATTTTTCGTCACCCTTGACTCCTTCAACTATCCTTTTCTTTCGCCATCTCTAAGGCCTGATGGGCGTCCGTCTCGTCAAACAATTCCCAGGGGGTGCGCCCCTCCATCTCATCTCCATCATGAGTCTGGATATGAACGTCGGGCCCCAGAATCTCAGCCAACTCTCTAGCCGGTGTCGGTGATTGTGCCAATGGATAAGTTCAGGGTAAATGTCCTTCGACTTCTAAGGCTACCTCTCCCCTACCCCCTGCCGCGGCTTCCCCCTTCCCCTCTCCGGAGCGGAGAGGGGAAGGGGGCCAGGGGGATGGGGTGAGGTCCGACTGGCAGACCTCCCGTATGCGAGCAAGCACATTCTCAACATCCTGCAGTACTTCTTCATTCCGAAACCATAGGATCCGCAACCCCCGCGCTCTCAGGATGCGCTCGCGCTTGGCGTCGTACTCGATCTGATCGTCATGTATCGAGCCGTCTATCTCCACGACGAGACCCGCCGCGTGGCAGTAGAAGTCCACGATGAAGCCGTCGATGATCTGCTGACGGCGGAAGCGGAGGCCATCCAGCCAGTTCGCCCGCACGCGCTACCAGAGGTGCCTTTCGGCGAGCGTCATGTTACGTAGTTCCTTGGCGCGTTCCAGGTTGGCCGGGTCGATCTTCTGTTGGGTGATGATGCCTCGTTTCGAGCTCATCCTGGTTCAACTCCTCCACGTCAAAGCGCATGCCCCGCGGCAGCATCGTCCCATCTTCCAGGCGATAAAACGGCCCGCTTACCCGCGCGTTCCTGACCAAGGGGGTCGGGGGAACGGTGACCAGATCGTAGAACCGCAGCGCGCTTGTCTCCGCCAGGTCGGCCGGATTGAGCAGGAAGGGCACACTGACGTCCGTCTCGCTCAGGGGCTCATACGCGAACTCCTGCGACGTGACCCGCGCTTTGCTCATAAACTTGCCCAGGCGAATGTAGCGCGGCAGCGACAGCGCCTCGGCGCTGAGCACATAGAAGACGGCTTCGTTGCCCACGGAAAGATAGCGGATGCGCCCGTACTGCGGTCGATTGGTCGCGTTGACCTTCTTGCGACGTTGGCCCGGTCGGTGAATGTACCAAACCTTGCCCGCCGCCTCCATCCGGGCGCCATCGGGCCGCGTGACCAGGACACCGGCTCCCATGGCCGACCAGTACGTCTCCGGTTGCGCGTTGAACTGGCCCACGGTAAAACGAGGCTCGCCTTGGATCGTAGCCGGCGTCACGTAGATGCCTTGCGCGTTGAGCGCGCTCAGGTGCGGGCGGTAGTAGATGGTCCCGTCGTTGAAATACGGGCTCTGGCAGAACCCCAGCGCGTAAGCGAGCGCATAATTGCCGAACAGCGGCTCCGTGTAGTAGAAGTTGCTGACCTCACGGCTGCTGAAGAAGGTTTTCTCCATGAGCGTCAAACGACAGCGATAGATGTGCATATGCACCTCCTCGTGTTGGTCTAATGGTCGCTTAGCCCGGTAGTCTGGTGATCTGATAGTCTTTGGATCAGATGGTCAAATAGTCTGACCCGGTGGCTAAGCGACCCCTCGACCCAATCAATAAGCGAGCTGTTTGAGCTGCTCCGCGAAGGCAACCTCGTCGCTGTACAGAGCGTCGATCTCCTCGATAAGGGCTGTGACTTCGTCGAGTCGCATCCAGGTAACCTGCCCGATGACCTTGCCGCCGAGCGCCTGAGCGCTCTCCTGCACGGCAGCGACGACGGCGTCGTTTTCCAGCGGGAAGGACAACTCGTCCGCGTCGCCTTTGAGCAAATCGTAAACAGCCTGAGTCAGTTCCAGGTTGCTGAAGAGCTCACAGTTGCTGAAGGCGACGCCGGCCAACACATTCTTCACCTTGCCGATCCGGCTGGAGATAGCACCGTAGCGCGTGGTGCGCAGGATGTTGCCCAACACATAACGGAACTCCGCGGGCGTCACGTCTTTGAGTGTCTCCATCTCGACGAAGACGGCCTCCGGCTTGACATACTCATCCCCACCCAGGCCGGTCATACGCTCGCCCCGCTCACGATCCCAGGGCGTCCCGTCCTCGAAAGGCGCGTTGAAGGTGCGGACGTCCGTCACCACCGAGGCGGGATGCAGGCTGAAAGCGTCGTCGGTGATGACGCGCGACTTCTGCGCCCCACCCCCACCGGCCGCGTACCCGTAGACCATGCAATCGACGCACTTCCCGCAGGGGTTGTTGGTGTTGAGCGCACAGAGCGCCTCGCTGTTTTCACCTTTGTAGAGCAGCCCATGCCGTCGCAGCAACTCGCGCCCGGTGCGGCGCTCCGGCGCGGTCTGCTTGCGCTTGCTGATCACCACGCGGCGGATCAACTGCTCGTCCTCCAGCCCGGCGTGGACGAACTCCTTGTTCATCGCCTCACCGCTGCCCTCCGTGCGGAAGATGGCCTCCGACTCGACGCGGCGCACCAGCAACAGGCTCACGTAGCGCCCCTGAGGGTCGTTGGTGTACGCTTCCAGCAACATCTCATTGTACTTATCCAGAACAGACATGCTTATACCTCCCTTTGAGTGATTGGGTGTTCAACATGCGATCAACGTTTTTGAGAGTTTCCCCAGAGGACCTCACGCTTCTTCTTCAGACTTGCGTGGAATCTCCTCGCGGATGTAGAACATGTAGGCGGAGCGGATCAACTTCTCGTCGGCCAGCAGCTTCTGGAGCTTGCCGCCGTAGACGCCTTTGTAGACTTCGTCGAAAAACACGTTGACAAACTCCTGCGTGGCCTGCCACTTTCTCTTACCGGGTTTGTACTCGGCGTCCGCGATGCGTTGGAGATGCTCGAAGATATCCTCGGTGACAGCAGCGCGCAGCAACTCCAGATCGGCGGCTTCGCTCTGGAGACTGAGCTTCTTGAAGATCTCATCAAGCGGCGCCATGAGCGCGTTCTTTTTCAATGAGCGCCCCCGCAGGCCGCTTTCCCAGGCGATGCCGGCTAAACGTTTGAGAACCTGACTCAACTTGGTCATAAAAGTACCTCCTATGCTTTTCACTAAGGTTTCTACGTAGGGAAACGCCCGCTGCGAAAGCCGAATCAACCGCCACTCCCGGTCGTCGGCACGGGTTTCCAGCAACTTCTCGGCGGTGTAGAAGACGTGCAGCGGTGACTCACCCAGGCTCTGAACCATGGCGACCAGCTCATTCCGCCGTGTATCCGCCGAGCGGGTCAGCTGATAGAAGGCGAAGAGCGCCCGAACCTGCTCCCAAAGCACGGCTAACGTGCCCGGCTCTGCGGTATCCTCTTTGTACGCCGCGTAATCGTTGCGTCGCAGCAGACCGCGGGCGTTTAGCGGCACATCGGAAACGTAGAGATCGTGGAAATGCTCTTTGTCCAACGGCGCAACTGGCGACGCACTCAACAGCACTTTGACGCCGAAGTACTTCTGCAGGAGCATAGCATACCAGAGCGCGAAGAGGAAACGCTCCGTGTCGTTCTGCCCTGCCGGGTTGAGGGGGAAGATGATGCGATTGCCCACGGTGCGGGAGTAGCGCGGGAGATAAAGGCCGTAGGAGTGCGACTTGCCGCTCTTGGTCAACGCGGTGAAGTCCAGGTGCAGCGGTTGGTCTTCGGCCATGGAAGCGATGGCCTGCTCCTGGCGCAGAAACAACGCCCGTTCCACCACGTCCTCACGGGTCAGCCGCTGGAGGCCCACGCGCAGCCCCTGAATATAGGGCGCGGTCAGGAACGCATAGGGGAAGAGATGCAGATAGAGGATGTTTTCGTTGCGCACCTGCGGGTAGTTGAGCTTCTCCAGCAGGAATTGAATCCGACATAGCGGGCAAATCTGCTTCTTGGGATCGCCCGGCCCACCGCGTAAGCGATTGGAAAAAGCTTGCACGGTGATATCGTCCCGCACGTCACCCTTCATCCATTTCTGAGTAGGCAGTGTGGAGCTGCACATCACACATTGATTGTGTTGGTTCTCCTCGTAGTGCTGTAAGTACGCACCGAAATCCACCTGCCGGGGGCCACCGAAATCGAAGATCACGTGGCGCTTTACGTAGTCCGTGAACAACGCAACCTTGGGATCTTGCACGCCGGCCTCGTTCAGCAGCGAGGCTCCATCTTCCGCAAAGCGACGGGCGACTTCCTCTTCCGAAAGCGCAATGTCCCGGGCAATAACGTAGGGTCGATCCCAGGGAGAGACGAAATACTCGTAGGTAGCCCATTTCTCCTCCGGCAGGTCGAGCACTCGATAAACATAATACCAGGGATCGTCCGCCTGCTGGGGAAAGTGCTCTTTGATGAAGATATAATAGGCACGCGCCAGCTCCGCCTTGATCAACCCCACCCGATCCATGGAGATAAGAGGCGCCTCGGCTTCCAGGAGCATCCGTACCTGCTCCGCGGCCTCGGGCAGCGCCTGGGCGTTCTTCTCAAAATACCCCTCCGCGCGGTTGCGCGCTTGCGCCTCCATCTCCTCCACCTTCGCGAGCAGGCGCTCCGCGCGTATCGCGGCTTTGCCGTGCGCCACTTTCCAGATCCGCTGGAAAGGGACGCCCAGTTGCAGGCACTTGCGCGTGATCTTGATGCCGCCGGGCTTGGACTCCACGAAGTCCGGCAACTGCTCGGCCGTCATCTCCGAGATAGCCTCGGCGATATCTCCCCCCATCGCCTGTAATGCCGGCTCCTCCAGCGTGAGCGTCTCCCCCCCAGGTTTAAGATACGCCACACCGTCGGGGTAGAAAAGCAGCGGGATCAGGCCAAGCGTGTCGCGCAAATAGGTGACGACGCTCTCGTGAACCACGTTGGAGAGCAAGCCACGGTCTTCCGTCAGCTGATGCGTCACAAACTCGTACTGCACGTCGCTGAAGGTGTTGAGATGAAAGAGAAAGTCCTCCTTGTAGGAGCGCTCTTCGAGCGTGTGGGAGAGATCGACGGCATCGGCAGCCCGTATCAAATGCTTCAGTTGTTCAACCCGCTCTCGCCCCAACCCATAGGGATCGTAAGAACGCACCAACCCGGCGCCATCGTAATGGTGATGCGCCGAATGGGCCAGGTCGAGCGCCATGATGTCCTCAAGGTAATCGGCGTAGTCGGGGAAAAAGCGCTCCAGATTGAGAGCTTCGATCTCGGGGACGACGTTCTCCCGCGTGATCAGCTCACCATACCGCTGCCCGTCACCGCGCACCTTGTTCAAGTCATGCAGCGTGAACGCCGTGTAGAGCACCTGGGCTTCGATATCACTGAGCTTTAACGCCGGGCGCAGTTGCTCCAGCACAAAGACACCGTCGAGGATGTGCGTGTAGAGACTTTCCCCCGCCTTCTTACCATACTGCAGGACGTTCTTATAGCGCAACAGGCCCCGATTGGCCACAAAATCGACGTAGTCCTTGAAAACCGAGGGCTCGCGCTTGCCGATCACCAACGCCAGATGCTTTGGATCTATGGAATTCACGTGCGGCCTCCTTTCCAATGAACCCATGACAAATGATAAAATGATCAAGCAACCAATCAGATGACCAAATCCACCAATAACCAGATAACTACCCGTCCATCTGACCACATATTACCATACCCACACCCCACCAAACGCGGGGGTTTACTCCTCGAATGACCCAATTATCGAGTGAAATCTGACCACATAACCACCCGACTACCGGACTACCCGACTTCCCCACTATCCGACAAATAGACCCCCGCCATCGCCTTGACCACCTTCTCCATCTCGTACCGCGCCTCCGGCCCACCCAGCACCTCGCAGCTCGCACCGTAATGCAACAGCGACCGGATCGCCCACCAGACGTTCTCCGTCTCCGCGTGGACGACGATGCTGCCGTCCTCCTGGGGCTCCTTCTCCAGAATGGTGATCCCCGGGTGACGGGTCACCTCTCCACGCCGCGCGATGACCGGCGCCAGCCGGTAGGTCAGTGGATAGGTGCGGGCGGTAGGCGGAAAAGGCGGCAGTTTGTCCGGCAACACCATCAGGTTGTGAATGCGCCCCAGGCGATAATGCCGGTAACCCTGTTGGAGGCGGGTCTCACCGCATGGATCGGTAATCTGACGACAGTACGCCCGCAAATAGAAATGCCCCAGCGTGGAATCGAAATAGCACAGCCAGGGATCAACTACGTGCCGATACATCTCCTCGGCCTCATAATAGGGGGAAGCGTAGTCGAAGGCCACGCGCCGACGCTCCAGCAGCGCCTTGCGCAGCCCACGCTCCACCGCCGGATCGACCTCTTCATCGTCGCGCCGACTCCACATCACCTCCAGAGCCGTACGCTGGCGATCCAACGCACCACGCCGTTCCGGCGAAAGATAGCCGATCAGGATGGCCAAAAAGGGCTGGACCAGCTCATAACCCGGTGCGTCGGCCGTGAACGTCTCCTGCAGGAAGGCGATCGCCCGCAGGGCTTCGTCGGGGAGATCCAACAGCGACTCCCAGGCATTGACCAGCTCGTATTCGCCCGTCGAGCGATGGTAGTGCAGCTCAAGCCCGAAAACGTCGCGTAGCTTCCGCTTATCGCGTTCAAAGCGCCGATCCAACGATCGCCCCGTCGCGTTGCCGTAAACCTCCGGGTCCAGGGCGTCAAAAACCGCCTGGATCAGCTCCTCTTTGGTGGCGGGACCGCGCTGCAACCGTCGCAACAACGCCAGACAGCGGCGTATCACCGTTGTGGGCGTCTCTCGGAACATAGAGCGTTTCCCTTCAAACACTCACACCCGCGCCGCGTCCCTCAGACCACAGAAGAATACCTGAGAAAGGGAGGGGAAATTGTCACAAGGCCTAAATTGACCCCACTGAAATAACCGGCAGAAACATGTCGTGTCGGCGACACACGTGGACCACGAACTCCCATGAGCGGGGCCGTCGGCCGGGGAATTTGAAGTTAACGGAAAAGCAAGGCGTCCCCGGCCGGAACGCCCTCACCGATCCTCAACTACCGTAGGTCTCGTCGTAATCCTCGATAGCGGCTTCCACAACGCGAAGTGCATACTCGCGCCCGAAGACCTCCTCGATCACCATCTGTGTATTCCCCCCCGGCACCATCTTGTAGGTGCTGAAATAGTGCTGCAAGCGGTTGATCAGTACCTGGGGCACCTGCGAAATGTCCTTTGTCTCCGCCCAGAACTTGTCGTTCTCTAGCACGGCGATGATTTTGTCGTCGGCTTCCCCTCCGTCTATCGCCTGAATCACCCCGATGACGCGAGCACTCAAAATCACCTCGGCGCGGTTGAGGGGCCTTTCGCTGATGACGCAGATGTCCAGCGGATCGCCGTCCCCTTTCTTGGATTTTGGGGAGAGCGCGTGGACCCGCCGGCCACAGTAGGTCCGGGGGATAAAGCCGTAGAGCGTAGGGGGTTGAGAGGACGTGCGCTGCGGGCGATCGACGAGCATGTAACCCGTCTGCTTGTCGATCTCATATTTGATCAGATCAAAAGGGGTGATCTCGATGTAGGCGTGAACAATTCTCGGTGGATCCGGCCCCAGCTCCAGGCCATGCCAGGGGTGCGGCCGCCAACGATAGAACGGTTTCGGAAAGGACATGTTCACCTCCTATGCAGATTTCGACAACACAGGTTAAATCACCGTGCCGTCGGGGATCACAGCGCTCTTGGGAACGATGACCAACCCATCGCGGAAAGACCAGTGCTCGGTGTCCTGATCCGGCCGGTCGGGGATGTACCGGATGTGCACGTTACGTCCGATGCGGGCGTTCTTATCGACAATGGCGCACTCGATCACAGACCCCTCCCCAATCCCCACGTCGGGACGCCCCAGACGACGGTTCTCCGCGCGATCCTCCTCCGTCTCAAAGTAGTCCGCACCCATAAGGACGGAGGACTCAATGGTGACGTGAGGTCCCACGATGCTGCGCAGACCCACCACGGAGGTGGTGATCTTAGAATCGTAGATCTGGCAGCCGTCGCCCAGCAGCACCTGATCCAGCGCCGAGTTGTGCGCCTCGCAGGGCGGGAGGAAACGCGCGTGCGTGTAGACCGGACGGTGCGGGGCGTTCAAATCAAAGGGCCGATCGGGTGACGTCAGCGCCAGGTTGACCTCGTAGAAGCGCCGGATGGTCCCGATATCGGCCCAAAAGCCGTCGAAGATGTAGCCCATGACGTGGTAGTCAGGCAGCGCCGCCGGGATGATCTCCTTGCCGAAATCGTCACCCGGCTTGTCCAGCAATTCGAAGAGCAGTTCGGTCGAAAAGACGTAGATGCCCATGGAGGCCATGTAGGGCTCGTCCGCGCCCGGTAAACTCTCCAGGCCGGAGAGCGCCTCCGGCGAGGGCTTCTCGGTAAAGCTGACGATCTCCTGATTGGGGTCGAGCTTCAAAATGCCCAACGCCGGCGCCTCCTCGGCGCTGACCGGTTGCACGGCGATGGAGATATCCGCCTTGGTGTCCTCATGAAACTGCAGGAATTTGCTGTAGTCCATCCGGTAGAGGTGATCGCCCGCCAGAATAAGCACGTACTCTGTGCCGGCGGCCCGGATTTCCACCAACTGCTGTCGCACCGCGTCGGCCGTGCCCTGATACCAGTTTGTGTTCTCCAACGTCTGCTCGGCGGCCAGGATTTCCACCCAGCCCTCGGTGAACTTATCGCGGTGGTAGGTGCGGAAGATGTGCCGATGCAACGAGGCTGACTTGAACTGCGTCAAAATATCGATCTTGCTGATGCCAGAATGCAGACAGTTGCTCATAGGAACGTCGATGAGGCGATACTTGCCGGCCAGGGGGACCGCGGGTTTCGCGCGTTTCTTGGTCAGCGGGTAAAGGCGTGTGCCGCGACCTCCTCCCAAAATCAAACCTAAGACATCTTGCATCATCATCTGTTGTCGCTCCTTTCGATTCGACGCTGCGCCTGAGGAAAGTCTCTGACTTATAGTGTAGACCAGAAATCCAACTGCACAAGCAGCCGCCGAAGAGGAGAGACAAAACTCAGAAGGTCGGTTGCGAAACGCTCAGGACGAACTCCGCGGAGGGGCGTTGTTCGCTACTCCCAGCGAAAGGTCTTGGCCGAAAGGAGCACCCCGCCGATCAGCACACCGACCAGAACCGCGACTTCCATCAGGTGCTCGCCCCAACCGGCGCCGAACCAGAGGCCCTGCATAGGTGATCACCCCCTACAGCTGGTGATTTTGGTCAGGAGAACCCCACATACAGTGTCAAGTCGTAGAAAAATCCGATTTCTGCCGGTTATTTCAGTAGAGCCAACAGATCACTGCCACAGACGCCTGCAGCGTACACTTTCATCAGCACGTCGTTGGGACCGATCTCTGGGACCGGCACCTCACACAGTTCGACATGCCCTACACCCTCTGTAGTTTTTCGTAATGCTTTCAATCTCATCCTCCTTAAATTCATGCAAGAGATTTAACGAATCATCATATACTCTATGTTTTTCTTTGGCTGATCCCTTTTTCAGAGCAGGTAATTTTGACCCGGGCAGCTAACCTCCGCCCTTCCAAAAGGACCAACTCGGGATACAGAGCACGGTAGACGCGACAGTAGCGAGCGTGCAACGCCGTGCCTCTAAGCAAAGGACATCCCCCGCCACACGCATACCGCCAGGGACATGCACGACATGTCACAAACGATTCCACCGGCCGACCCATCACCGCCGGACTCTCCTCACGCACAGATGCCAAAAGACGGGGAGACGATAGCGAGGCTACAGGACGGCCGAGCAGCATCTGGCAAGGGGCCACCGTCCCTCCTGCGTCCACAGCCACGTAGTGACGACCGGCGGAACAGGGATAGCGGTGATAAAGATCGAAACGCGCGCGGTCCAGGATACCCGTCAACGGTCGAGGGTAGGATGAAAAATAGTCCTCCATCACGGCAAAGCAGCGCCGCAATGTTGCGATGAGCGCGTCGGCTTTTGGCGCCAAGGCGGCGGCTGCGCGGCCCTCCCATCCTCGATAGAAATTCAGGTTGAAGGGTAGAGCGCGCTCCAGAGCAAAGCGGACAGCCTCCTCGCTGCCCGCCAGATTGAGCGCCGTCAGCGTGATGGATATGGAAACCGGTATGTCCAATCCCAACGCCCGATCCACGAAATCGGTCACCCGTCGATAGGTACTCTTGCCATCAGGAAAGGCGCGCAGTCGATCATGTGCTTCCAGCCCGCCATCCAGGGAGACTGCCACTCTGAGTCCCGCATCCCCAAGGAAACGCAGCATTTCCTCGGTGACAGCTACGCCATTGGTCAACACCACGCCGGTCAGCTCCAGATCGTATTCGTCGGCCAACCGTCCAGCATACATATGAGCAGCGCGTAGCCCCTTGAAGTTGAGGGTCGGCTCACCGCCGGCGTATTTGAGATGCAAACGGCGATAGCCTTGCTCCACGGTCAGCCTGATCAGACGCGCGACGATCCGACGTGCCGTCTCCGCATCCATCCCCGACGCCCGTCTGGGCACGTAGCAATAAGGACAAGCCAGATTACAGGCGTCGGTCAGGTGCAACCACGCCGTAAAGGTATGCACGGATGCCACCGAGGGCCCTTCTCCGACTCGATCCGCGGGGCGGAGCATACCCGCTTCGAGCAACCGAGAAAACGCCTTCTGGACAGCATCGATCGGTTGATCTTGCAGAGACTGCGCAACGTCCGCGAGCCGGGCCGGCGTGGAGAACGCGCGCCACAGGCGATCGGCGGAAGCGTTCAATAACACAATAGGCGCGCGACCGTGCGGTGTGTAATGCAGACGCCAGGGTTCAGAGCTGATAAGGTCAGCGGCGTAGACCGGCTCCTCGGCGATCCACAGATCAGCGTCTTGGGGGACCGGCGGCGAGGCTCCTTCCACAGCGCAGGCGCAGTCGCAGTCGGGCATGGCAATGTTCTGCAAAGGCGAAAAGACAATCCGAGGGCGTTCAAGCTCCGCATCCATCTCTCATTCCTCCTCTGACAATTCTTGCCAGATCTCACGCTCGCCGAAGTTCTCCCGCAACCAGCGCAAAAACGCGCTCTCTCGTCCCCTCAACCACGCCTGAAGCTCCTCGGCCACCTCTTCACCGTAGCGATAAAACCGCGGCAAGATGTAAACATCCCACTCGGGGAGTGAGATCAGACGCTGATGAAGCCCGGCCTCGGCCCGCCGCAGATCGTAGGAGTTCCGACCCACCAGGTAATCGTACTCCAGGGAGTAAGTCACACGGCGCACCGCTTGTTTCAATCGCACGTCGCGCTCCGCTCTGTCCCACCTCTCCCAACCGCGCAGCAGCTCGTGAAAGCGTAGCATCTCCATCTTGCCCAGGACTGCCCACAACAAGAGGTTGGCGCTCTCCTTTTCCACCGTCAACTCCGGCAGGCGGTAGGCGGGACCGATCAGCTCTTCGATCAGCTCACAGAGCGCAGTGATTTCCTCCGGTGCGCGGCGCTGATAATGGTAGTGCCAGCCCAGATTCGTCAAGGCCAGCGTGGGGAGATAGGCATCTCCACCCAGGTCCTCTTTAATCCGCCTCTGGATCTGCGGTTTCCAGGACGCCTCGCGGTTCTCAACCCCGCCGGCTCTCCAAAAGCGATCCTCGGCCCGGCGCGCGGCACCCTGGAAGAGCCGTTCTCTATCACCTTCGAAGACGTCTTCCGTCAAGAGGGCCTCGCGCTCAGCGATCTTACGGTAAGTCCACGCCATCTCCCGTAAAACGCAGCCTGTCTCCGTCAACGCCTCCACGTGGTAATAGGAGCCCTGACGCTCGGTCTCTTTGATCAGACTCAACCCTTTCTCACCCTCCTCATAAGCCCTCAAGAGAGGATCCTCGAGCCCATCTCTCCAACGCCGTTCTCTCACAAAGTCGTTCCATAAATAACGGTAAGCCCGAGCGCGCGTAATGTGCAGCAGACCGCGCAACCGTTCATCGCTGACTTTCCCTACTTCAAACAACACCTGAGCGTCGTCGGCGTGCCGCAGCGCCGTCCGGCTGTGCCCGTCCAAAGCCTCCACGATTGCCCGCACGTTCAGGATACGGGCCAGCCAATGGGGTTGCCCCTCCTGATCGGCGCGTTCGCGGGCTTCACCCAGCACCTGTCGCGCGTGTCGAAAACGCCCCACCATGGCCATAGCATAAGCCAAATTGGTCAGCGTGGAGATCAACGCGCCCATGCCTAAACGACGAAAGAGCGCCGTGGCCTTTTGATAATGCGTCACGGCCTGGAAATATTCACCCTGCAGGCGTTCCAGATAACCCAGGTACGCCGCCGTAAAAGCCCGGAGCACCGCGACAACCTTGCCGGGGGTCAGATTCAAAAACCCATCCTCGACTTCCTCCAACACACGGCGGGCCTGCTCGTAATCGCCTTTTTTCAAAGCGATCACCGCCTCATAGAGGCGCATATACCGGCGCCACGAGGTATCCAGGGGTTGGGTTGTTTTTGCTATCCATCCCCGCACCTCCCGGAAGGTCTCCGCTGCGCCCTCGGGATCGTTATGAAGCAACAGGACCCGAACCCCCCAACGCACGGCGGCGTCCTTGTAGACTTGAGCGACGAGATCCTTGGAGAGCCGTTCAGCCTGCTGCAGGTCGGCAACGACGCGCAGAAGCTCGCTTCTCAGCAACATATCGAGATCGGTGTCGCGACTGTCCAACGCATCCTCGGCACGCAAGAAATAGGTCTCAAAGCCCGCCCGGGGGTCGTCGTAAAGTTGATAGTGCAAACGCTCCACCTGGATGGCGCGGCGGCGCGCTTCGTAGCGCGTTCGGCTCCAGGGATCGATATCGCCGCGCAACTTCTCCAACACCTCTTTCTCCCGCTCGGCGTAATATGCGTGGATCTTTTGATACAACCTCGCACGCTTCTCCGGTTCGATCTCCCGATAGCGCTCCAGAAGGTAATACAGTTCGTCGTGCAGAAAATAGGGATGATCTGCCTGGGGACGGCGTTTGACCAGTACCAGCTCCGCAAGTGCCTCCAACAGCGTTGTAGCTCGCGTTTCATCCAGGTCGAGCAAGCGACCCAGCAAAGCCGCGTTGGCGCCTTTACGCAACCAGCCGAGCGCCAACAAGGCTTTCACCTCAGGCGATGGTTGGGCCAACAAGTGCTCCATCATCATGCGTTCTAGCGCCTCTTGTGAGTCACGGTCTCCCTGAGCCCCCTCCTCGGATTCCGCGTAAAAGGGGGTGGGAAGATCGGCGCCCACACGCAGGATATCGGCCGTCAACGCCAGCAAAATAGGGCGGCCGCCTGTGCCCCGGTAGAGCCCGGCGGGGTAGCTGGCGACATAATCACGCAAGCGCTCCACGCCGACGGCTCCCTGCTCCTGCAAACGCACGGCCACCGCCTCCAGATAGGCCAGTGACTCCTCCCGATTCAGTGGTTTCAGCCGCTGGATGACGAGTTGCAGATTATCGACCGTCCGCAACCGTTGAACCAGCAGCGTAGGGCGCCCGGCCCAGATCCAGAGGATCGGCCCCTCCAGGTAAGGAAAGACCTCTTCCAACATCCATTGCCCCACCGAAGCCAGGGGCAACGTCCGCTTAACCTCCTCTTGAAAAGGGTCGCGCGTGTACTGCAGCACCTCGACGGTATCCAGGGCCAACACCAACCCCTCCTCACGCTTGGCCAGTTGGGAAAGCGCCTGAGCGAAGAGACGCCAGATCCTTTTCCACTCCTCGCGCTTCAAATCCCCCCGGCGTGCTCGCTGACGCAACTTCTCGACCTCGGCGGTGTAGGTACTAAAAATGGGAGGAGACCCCAGAGCTTTCCTGATGCCCTCAGCCAGGCCGGTGGGGGTCTGGAAATCGATATGATAGAGATCAATCAGACGCCGGGGCGCCCGCCCTCGCCAGCCCCGAATGTCACCACGCCGCAGACGTTCTAGCACCTCCTCCACGATAGCCGTCTTGCCCACCCCGCCGCGCCCCTCAAGATAGAACAGCGTAGGACTTGCCAGACGCCGGCAGTGATGCGCGAATTCGCCAATCTCCTTCTCACGCCCGATCAACTCCAACCGTCGCGCACCCCACAGATCGCTCCAGCCTTTCACACGTCACCTCCTGATCAATAACCGATACTGCGGATTGTGTTCACAAAGATGCTGCAGACAATGTCGCACAGGCGGAACCCACACCTGATGTGCCTCATAGCGCCCATCTTCCCGGCGCCGGAAGGGTTCCCACCACCCGACTTTTTGCAAGAGCAAAGACGCACGATGCCATTCGTCACCGGGAATGTCCACCACCTCCAGAATCTCCCGCCCCTGCCCCTCATTCTCCGGTGAAGTCCCGGCAAGCGGATAAGCGTAGCGCAAAATATCCTCCTGGTTGCCTTCCATCCCCCGTCGCTCGATCCAGTATGCAAGAAAACGACGCATTCCCTCCTCCACGCCCGCCTCGCAGATCCAGAGAGCCAACAGCGGATGGCCCACCGCGTGTTGCAGCGCTTCCCCTACCCGCTCCTCCGGATAGTGCGCCAACATCTGCTCCAAGCCCTCTCTGCTAAAGCTCTCCAAAGGCCAGGGCGAAGGATGAGCCATCTTCCCCCCCAGCGCCCAGCGCCTGGGATCCTGTTGCGCGAAAACAAAAAAAACCCGTTCCCTCAACAGCGGCAGGAGAAGATGCCTCTCCACGACGTCCAGATCTTCGTCGTCGGCCGTGGGCGGCACGTGATCCACACAAAGGGAGAGCGCGTCGCTTTTTCGGCTTCTCTTCTCGGCGATGGTATCCTGCATCTGTCGGATGAAAGCCTCGGAGGTGCGGGCTTCAAAGCGCGCCTCCAAATCCAGGTACACCACCACGTTCCTCAAAGGACGCCGACCCAGTCGGAACCACGAGCCGCGCTGCGCCTCGGACCACTCTGCCACCTGGCGCAGAAAGCGACTCTTGCCGCAGCCCGGCCAGCCGGTGACGACGAAAACCCGCTCCACGGCCGGCAGGGCGCGCCCCGGCGCCTGCAGCCACCTCTCCAGACGCCGCCGAAGCAAGACCTCCACGTCAGGTCCTGTGCGTTGATCCGCAGAGACATAGGGCATGTTGGAAAATCTCTCAGGTATGAGCATCATGGTCTCCAGCGCCTCCTCTTTCATCCTCACCTTTCACACCTTGGACGGTTTGTTCAAGCGTCGCTCCATAGCACTCCAACAGCGCGTTCCCCGCCCTGATCAGACCGGCCGGCGTCTCCCCGGCATCCCTCAGAAGCCGTTTCATGGGATCCCGACCTTCCAGGTAAGCGTATAGGTGCTTCCAGTGCTCCGGGATCATCCCCACCTGCGCGGCGCGATGCTCGAGCAGCGCCTGCAGCTGCGACGGCGTCCATCGTAAAACAGTGTGCCGCAGCGCAACCTTGTGGGGTAAGCACAATTTGAGGTAGCCCAGCTCAAAAAGATCCTCATGCCCCCACAGCCAGGCGGCCATCTCCTCCAACACCGCGTTACCGACATCATACACGTCCACCCAAAGAAAAAGAGGGACATCCTCCACCGCTCGCGACCTGGCCTCCGCCAACGCCTCGCGGGCGCGTCCCACGACGACCAGGAGATCTCTCCACGCACCCGTATCATGGGGTTTAAACTGATAAAGAAGCTCCAACAGCAGCCGGGCGTCATAAGGTTTATCTGCGGAGACCGAAAGCCCTCGCACGCTCAACGCCCGTTCCAGACCCTCGTGACCGCCGGCCCAATGGAGAAGAAACCCTGCCACCTCCCGCCGGGTGACGGCATCGGCGCCCAGCAGCCAAAAAGGATCGGCCACCAGTGCACAAGTCAAACTGTGACCCAGCGCCTGACCGACCAGTGACCGCAACCGCGCTCCATCCTCAGGCTTCCGCAGGCGGAGGTGGAGGTGAATAGCAGGCTCCGGCCCCGCAAAACGCCGTCTGTGATGGGCCATGCGCAGGAAAGCCGTGTGGCCGGAACCGGGCGGCGTGACGAACACCCCCCGCCGATCCGCAAGCATCTCCTCCCAGACGGGGTGCTCACGCCAGAAGAGCGCCTGAGGCCCCTCTCCTGCCCCATCCCTCTCGCGCGGCAGAAGCCGGGGATCGCGTTCCGCTTTGAGCGGCCCAAAAGGCGTGTAAACGTCCACCTTATTGCCCTCGGGCCCTTTTCCTAAAGCCATATGTTTTAGTGCACGCCGCTGGTTGTCGGAGAGCGCGGGAAAGTCCATTTGCCAGAGACGGCAAGGGCCGGCGAGCTGCCGGGGAGGCGTGGGGTCCTCCCGCTCCCATTCTCGCAGCTTCGCGGCTATGGCAGATTCCCTCTCACCCCACCTGCGCAGCAGATAACGCCCGGCAGCGGCACCTTCGACGTACCAGCCCCCACGCAGCACCTCGGCGTCCGCCTCCAGCGCCTGTGCACGTTCAACCATCAATCCGGCGCTCTCCAACCCCAGAATCCTGAAGGCCTCGACGAGAATCGCGCCCGGCGGCTCCTCGCTCTCCGTCTCTCCCATCCCAACGTCAAGAATCAGAAAACGGTTTAGCACGTCCGCCTCGTTCTCAGAGAGAACTCCCACGTGGGCGAGTTCCTCGACCAGCGCTTCCATGGAGCCCAACTGTTGATCGTCTTCATCCCTCACGCACCGCGAGAGCCAGCTGCGCATCTGGTACAACCACGGCTGCTCCGGATATTGTCTTTTGACCATCTCCCAGTTGTCTTTCAATAAATCTCGCAGAGCAGGGAACGTTTGCACCTCACGCCACAAATCCCAGAAGGTCCCCCACAGAGACACCGGCGGCACATCTATCAACTTCTGAATGCGCTCCTGAAAAAGTCGTTTCTGCTCCCGACGCCGACCCCGGTAGTCCCGCACAATGCTGTACGCAACCCCAAGCAGCGAGGCCACGGTTATAGCCGGGGTTCCCAACAGCAGGTCCCAGATCTGACGTCCTTTCGCCTCACTGCGTTTCTCTAAGTCCAATTGTAAAGTCCGGCCGCCTTCCGGTCTGAGTGGTTCTGAGGCTCCGGGGGGCCACAACGTCGGCGTCATCGTCACCGTCGCCGGTTGCACCGTGGCAAAACGAAGACTGACGTAGAGCGCCTCGCGAGGAGCGTCACCCTCTTGGGCGGCAGGCGTCAGCCACAAACGCGGGGGGTGTTCCGCTCCCTTCGCATCGGTGAAGATCACCTGGTCGCTGCGGATCTCGAAGACGACCCGCCACGTGGGTGAAACGCCGGTAGTAGCTGCAAGCGACGCATCTTCAGACCACAACCAGGCCGACAGGGGATAACCGGCCTCACCTAAAGGCTGCAGGGGGATGACTTTGGGGGGATTAATCCCTAATTGGTAATGATGCCCCTGTCCGCTGTCCACAAAACTGAAAACCTCGGAGGGACCACCTAACGACCGGTCGCGCACGGCGGTCGCTGCCTGATAAAACACGGAGACGAGAAAATAGATCAGTAGCAAAACGAGGTACCAGTACTCACCCAACCAGCATCTTATTCGTCCTCTCCTCCGCCGCGAACGTTCTTGGGTATTTCCTAAGCTGTTCTTCACATCAATCCATCCTTCCCAAAGCCTATTGCGAACGCAATCGGTGAGCAGCATGCAAAGCTAACGTGGGTTCAATCCGTTCAAGACCTTTGCACACCACACAGGAATGTCTGTCAGCAGGAAGACGATAAGAAGTACAATTTTAGTATATACGCCCTACTCAAAAGATCAAATGACTTCAAGATCCCCAAGAGCGCCAAACAGCGGCTTCTTTCCATCGACGCACCAAACAAAAAGCCGCCGGCGGCGCCGACGGCTTCCTCTGCACGCTTCTCCCCCTCACACCTCACACCGCTGCCCGTTGCAACGTTCGATCTGCGCGCCCAGCGGGCGCAGTTTGTCCTCGATGCGCTCGTAGCCCCGGTCGATCTGGCGGATGTTGTGGATGGTGCTGGTGCCTTCGGCGGCCAGCGCCGCGACCAGCAGCGCCATGCCCGCGCGGATGTCGGGACTTTCGACTTCGTCGCCGTGTAAGGGTGAGGGACCGTAGACCAGGGCCCGGTGTGGGTCGCAGAGGACGATGCGCGCGCCCATGGGGATGAGCTTATCGACGAAGAACATGCGGCTTTCAAACATCTTGTCGTGGAAAAGCACCACCCCTTCGCACTGCGTCGCCAGTACCAGAGTGATGCTCATCAGGTCGGCAGGGAAGGCGGGCCACGGCGCGTCGGAGATGCTGGGGATGGCGCCGCCCATATCGGGCACCACCCGCCGCGACTGCTCCGCCGGCACGATGACGTCATCCCCCTCGATCTCAAAGACCACGCCCAACCGCTCATAGACCATGCGCACCATGCGCAGGTGCTCCGGGCCGGCGTTGCGGATGCGCAACCGCCCGCCCGTGGCGGCCGCCATGGCGATGTAGCTGCCTACCTCGATGTGATCGGCGCCCAGGGTGAAGTCGGTGCCGTGCAACCGGTCCACGCCGTGGATGACCAACGTGTTGGTCCCGATGCCCTCAATGTCAGCGCCCATGCTGTTGAGCATGCAGCAGAGATCCTGGACGTGGGGCTCCGACGCGGCGTTGCGCAGAACGGTCGTGCCTCGGGCCAACGCGGCAGCCATAACCGCGTTCTCCGTCCCGGTGACACTGGCTTCGTCGAGCAAAATATCCGCGCCGTGCAACCGCTCGGCCCGCACACCGTAGACCCCGTCCTCCTCCACCTGCGCGCCCAACGCCTCGAAGGCCAGGAAGTGCGTGTCGACGCGCCGGCGCCCGATGACGTCACCGCCAGGCGCGGGAATCGCCAGCCTGCCGAGGCGGGCCAGCAGCGGGCCGGTGATCAGAATCGAGCCACGGATGGAGCGAAAGAGCTCGTTGATCCCGTCCGAGTCCTGCGGCGGCGTGACGTTGCGCGCCCGCAGCGTCCAGGTGTGCGGGTCCAGGCGCTTCACCTCCACGCCGAGAGTCTGCAACAGCTCACCCATGGTCGCTACGTCGCGGATGGCGGGCATGTTGCGCAACACCACCGGCTCATCGGTCAACAACGTCGCCGCCAGCGTCGGCAACGCTGCGTTCTTATTGCCGCTGGGATAGATTTCGCCCTGCAGGGAAACCCCTCCCTTGATCACAAAATAGTCAGGCATATGTGGTCCTTTCGTCAGATAGTCTGGTAGTCTGGTAGTCGGATGTCAGTCGAGGAAAACGCCGACCGGATCCCCGACATCGACACCGAGCGTATCACCCCCGTGACCGTGGGAGACGGCCAGCTCCAACATGCCCTCGCTGCCCACCAACGCCAGGGGATCGCCCTGGCTCACCATCCCGTAAGTCCGGTGGATGGGACCGAGGTCCCGACCCTTCACGCGCACATTGACGGCCGAGGCCCGCAACATCACCGGTTGGGACGCGCTGAAAGCAGCGTCGAGGTGGAGATAGTCGCCCTCCCACACCAGACGCCCGATGCTGGTGATGAGGTTGCCGAAGTGATCAATGTAGAGCACCTCCCCGTGCAGCGCGCCCTCGGTGATCTCCAGACGGGGGAGCGGTAGCCGTACAGGATCTTTGACCTCCGCGCCGAATTTGTGCAGCGGCACGCCGGCAGCAAGATAGGCGGCCGCCGGCGCAAAGATGTCGCGTCCATGGAAAGTCGCGCTCACCGCGCCCAATTGATAATCAGACGAAGCCAGCTCGACAATCATCTCCGGGGGTGCCGCATGCCAGACGTAGGAGAAGACACCGTTGTCCGGACCCACGAGCAGCCCCCAGGGCGTTTTGGAGGCGATGGGTCGCCGGGAGGTCCCCACGCCGGGATCGACAACGACCAGATGCACACTCCCCTCCGGGAAGTACGGCAACATCGTCCACAAGACGTAGGCCGCGCTGCGCACATCCTGCGGCGGGATCTCGTGGCTGATGTCGATGAAGGACGCCTGCGGCGCAATGCCGGCCATCACGCCTTTCATCACGCCGACGTATCCATCTTGCGTTCCAAAATCGGTGGTTAGACTGATGACAACGTTATCGGGCATTTTATCCTCCTGGTAAATTCCAATGTGAATTCCGTCAAACCAGTGCGGTGCGACCGACGATACGACGCAGGGCCGCCTGCAGCTCTTCGACGCCCAGCCACCACGCCGCGAGAGCATAGGTACCCACGCCCAGCGTCACCCCGCCGGCGCTGCGAACGACATCACTCACCGGCGCGAGCCACAGCCAGATCCGCACCGCCAAGGCCATCACCAGAGACGCCCCCAGTGGGCGGAGCAGCCAGCGCAGCGTCTCGTCCAGCCGCAGGCCATGGAGCTGCCGGTCCATCACCAGGAGCAACACCGCCATCTCCACCAGCGCGGCCACGGCGTTCGCCAGCGCCAGCCCGCCGACGGGCAGCCGGCCGAAGCGCGCGAAGACACCGGGCAGTACCAGCCCCAACACCAGGTTGAGCCCCATGGCGCCCAGCGCTGCCACGGCTGGCGTCCAGGTGTTCTGCAGCGCGTAGAAGGCGCGGGCCAGGATCTCGATGAGGGAATGTCCGATCAGGCCAAGGGCGAAGAAGGCCAGTGCCCAGCTGACCTCCTGGGTTGATGCTGCGGTAAAAGCTCCGCGCTCAAAGATGGCGCCGATCAGCGGCTGTCCCAGCACGATGAGGCCCGCCGTCGCCGGCAGCACAATGGCGACCAGCGTGCGCATCATCGCCAGCAACGTCTGACGCAGCTCGGCAAGTTCGCCGCGCGCCGCCTGCGTCGAGAAGGTGGGAAAGACCGCCGTGCCGACGGCCTGCGCGAAGATGCCCTGCGGGAGCAGCATCAGCCGCCAGGCGTAGTCCAGCGCGGAGATCGCGCCCTGCCCCAAGCCCGAGGCCAACCCGGTGGTGATGACCATGTTCAGCTGGACGGCGGCGACACCCAACACACGCGGCGCCATCAGCCGCCCCACGGTGCGCACCCCTTCGTCATGCACGCCCAGGAGGAGCGTGTAGCGCGCCCCCCGTCGGATCAACTCCGGCAGCTGCACGCCCAGGTGCAGACAGGCGCCCACGACCATACCGATGGCCGGCCCCATGGCGCCCAGATCGGTCGTGCCCCCCCAGATCGCGCCGCCGATGATGGCGACGTTGTAGAGAATGGGCGCCAGTGCGGGCAGCAGGAAGTGCTGATGCGCGTTCAGAATGCCCATAATCACGCCGCTCACGCCAAAAATCACCGTGGAGAGGAGCATGACACGCATGAGCACCACCGTGCGCTGCTGGATGGCATCGGAGAGCGCCGGCGCGACAACCGTTCGCACGATCCACGGCGCCAGCAGCATCGTCAGCAGGCTCACGGGCACGATCACCAACAGCAAAAGGTTGATAATCGACGACGCCAGACGCCACGCGCCCACGCGATCGTCGCACGTCAGACGGGCAGTGAAAACGGGGATAAACGCAGAGCCCAGTGCGCCCCCGGCAATGACCAGAAAAAGCATATCCGGGATGCGCAGCGCCGCGACGTAGGCATCCATCTCCGGCCCGGTGCCGAAGTAAAGGCCGAAAACGATCTGGCGCACAAGGCCGAGCAGACGGCTGACAGCAAAAGCGCCCATCACCAGAGCAGCGGCGCGGGCGATGCGGGTTTTCACGCAAACCTCCTCACGCTGAAGTCTCCAGAGCGGCGAAATGAGGCGCCAGCTGCGCGTAAGAGTCCTCCAGCAGCTCGGGGATGACGCGGGTTTCGCCCACGACGCTCATGTAGTTGGCGTCGCCCTCCCAGCGCGGGACGACGTGAAAGTGTACGTGTTCCTCGATCCCCGCCCCGGCCGCGCTGCCTTCGTTCACACCCAGGTTAAAGCCGTCGGGCTGATACACCTCTCTCAGAATGCGCAGCGTGTGCTGCACAAGGGTGATCAATTCAGCGGCCGACTCAGGCACCAGCGCCTCCAGCGAGGACACGTGCCGGTAAGGAACCACCATCAGGTGTCCGTTATTGTAGGGATAGCGGTTGAGCATCACAAAACAGTGGGAAGCGCGGTGAAGGAGATAGGTCTGCTCATCATCCGACCGGCGAGCGGCTTCGCAGAACAGACAGCCTGTTCCGCGCTTCTCTTCCCCCAGAATGTAAGGCATCCGCCAGGGTGTCCACAGGCGCTTCATGGCACGTCCCCCTCATCGGTCCTCAACAAGCCCGCACCGGCAGCCAGCTCCTGCATCTCGCGCGTGATCTGCTGACGCCGCAGGGCCTGGAGCTCCGCGGTCAGCTCCTCGATGAGGCGCTCCGCGTTCTGCGAAGCACCTTCCATGAGCTGATAGCGCGCCCCGTGCTCCGCCGTAGCCGAGTCCAATAGCAGCGAGTAAAGGTGCAGCGCGGCCCACTGTTCCACAACGCGCACATAAAGAGCCAGCGGATCGGTCTCCACAATCACGTGAACGGGGAGGGCGGCGTCCCGGCCGCCCTCCGAAGGGGGCGGCTCAGGGGGGATGACCCTCTCGACGATGGCCTCGTACTGCCCCACCCCACGATAGGTGTTGTAGACCAGGTGGACGGCATCCAACGT
The DNA here is from genome assembly GCA_049975525.1 of Anaerolineae bacterium. Taxonomy (GTDB): domain Bacteria; phylum Chloroflexota; class Anaerolineae; order B4-G1; family SLSP01; genus G713. Next base: position 64,903 of record JBNGCW010000015.1, on the reverse strand, counting down.
CCTCTCTTCATAACTCGAAAGCCAACGTTGGGTGAGCGAAAGGGCGAGGGAGAAAGGCGGCAACGCGGACGTCGCCAGGCCGCCCGACCAGGCCGGCTCCTCTTCCATCCGCGAAAAGAGACGCTCGATCCGTCTGCCCAGCACCCAGAGCTCGGCCTCAGAACGCTCCGCCAGATACTTGCGGGCGCGTTCAACCACCTGATCGTTAAATCCCCCACACAGTCCACGTTCGGTCCCTACCACCAGCACCACGGCCCGCCCGTCCGCATCCGTCGATCCCCGTGCTCCGCCGCGGCGAAAGGGCCACCACCCGCCACGGCCGGGCGGCAAATGGGGCACCAGCAACGACAGCATCTCCTGCAGGTGCGCAGCGTAGCGTTGCAACCGCCGGCGACGCTTCAAAGCTGCCTGCCAACTGCCCAGGGAGATGGTCCGCAGAGCATTGACGATGGGCTGAACGGTGCGGATATTATCCAGGCGCTCCTGGATCCGCTCGCCTTCAGGCATCCTCGTCCACCCTAAAACACTTCGAAGCGCTCAATATCCCAGACCCAGATCGCCGCACCGCCGACCTCTGCTTCGTGTTCCTCTTCTCCGCCGAAGGGAAAACGGCGCTCATCGGTCTCGCCGACGTGCACCTTGCTGCGACATCGTTCTCGAATAATCTCCAACACGTCGTCGAGCTCCCCCTCATTCACGGCGACAAAGAGCGTCTTCTGAGCCTGGCGCAGTACGCCTCCGCGGCTCTCCATAAACGTGGCCGTGTGCCCGCTTTGCACCAAAGCGTACAATACCTCTTCCGCCTGATCGCGCGGCACCACCGCCATCACCATCTTCATCTCACGCCCCCTCCCCCACTTCTTCCTTCACATATGCGTCCAAAATTCGTCTGAATGCCTCCTGCATCTCATCCGTGAGCTCTCCGCTGCGGTCCAACTGGGCCATCAAGGCCGGTTCCCGTCGCGCGGCCTCCTCCACAAGCCCGTGTTCAAAGGCCCGCAGCTTCTCTAAGGGGATCGCGTCCAGGTAACCTTCCGTGGCCGCCAGCAGCATCAGCACCTGCTGCGCCAGCGAGAGCGGACGGTGCGCCGCTTGCGTCAACACGCGCTGTAACCGTCGGCCGCGACGAATCTGCTGCCGGGTGGCCTCGTCCACCTCCGTCCCGATGCGGGCAAAGCGCGCCACCTCTTCATACTGCGAGAGCTCCAGGCGCAAGGGGCCGGCCAATTGGCGCATCGCCGGGGTCTGGGCTTTTCCCCCCACACGGGAGACCGAGCGTCCCGGGTTGACCGCCGGCTTGAGACCCTGGTTGAAGAGATCAGTCTCCAGCACGATCTGGCCGTCGGTGATGGAGATCAGATTCGTGGGGATGTAGGCCGAGATGTTGCCCCGCTGGGTCTCGACGATGGGCAAGGCTGTGATCGAGCCGCCGCCGTAGAGCTCGTCGAGCCGCGCAGCGCGCTCCAGCAGCCGCGAGTGCAGATAAAAGATGTCGCCGGGGTAGGCCTCGCGGCCCGGTGGACGGCGCAACAGCAGGCTTAACTCCCGATAAGCGTCGGCGTGCTTGCTCAGATCGTCGTAGACCACGAGCACATCCCGCCCCTGATCCATGAAAAACTCGGCGATGGTGCAACCGGCGTAGGGCGCCAGGTAACGTAGCGCCGGAGGGTCGTTGGGACTGGCCATCACCACGGTGGTGTAGGACATAGCACCCTGCGCCCGCAACGTCTCAATCACGGCTAAGGTCGAGGATTTCTTCTGCCCAACCGCCACGTAGACACAGAGAACGTCGCTTTCACCCCCCTGATTGAGGATGGCGTCCACAGCGATGGTGGTCTTCCCCGTCTGTCGATCCCCCACAATCAGCTCGCGCTGCCCGCGGCCCAGGGGGACCAGCGCGTCGATGACCTTGAGCCCGGTGTGCATCGGTTCGGAAACCGGCGCGCGCTCCACCACCGAGGGAGCGTCCCGTTCCAGGAACCGCTGCTCCGCGACCTCGATGGGTCCCTTTTCGTCCAACGGCATCCCCAGAGGGTTGACCACGCGCCCCAGGAGGCTGTTGCCCACCGGCACCTGAAGGCGCGTTCCGGTCGCTGTGACCAGATCCCCTCCCTGGATGCCTTCTTCCGGCCCCAGCAAGATCACGTCCACATGGTTGCGTTCCAGATTGAGGATCATACCCTGGACACCCGTGGGAAACGTCACCAGTTCGTCAGTGCGGGCATGGGGTAAACCGGAGAGCGTCGCCACCCCGTCCCCGACGTTGAGGACGGTACCCACGTCGTGAATACGCACCTGAGGACGCAGGAGGTCGGCTGCATCGCGCAGGGAGTGCAATACCTCTTCCGGTGCAGGTCGGATGCGCGCCATCTCGGGAAGGGACGCTACCCGGTCGCTGATGCGACGAACCAGACTGCGCTCGTTCCGTCCCACCCGGACTTCGCTGCTGAGGTCCGCGGCTTGGATACGCAGTTTGCGCAACAAATCACTGACGTCGAAATCAACCGTCGATTTAGGCTTCATCTTATGCTTCTAACTGCTCACGCAAAGCGGAGGAGACCATCCCCTCCAACTCCTCTAATTGGCCGGCAATGGAGTTTTCCACCACAATATCACCCAGGCGCACGCGCAACCCTACAGCAAGCCGGGGATCGACGGTGATGTCGAGATCCACGTTGCGGTCGGCCAGCGCCGTCAGGGTGCGTGCCAGATTGCCCCGCAGCTCCGGGGTGAGCGGCTGCGCGGAGACGACGTAAGCCGTCGGAGCCCGATCCCCCAGGGAACGGCGAAAAGCCTCAACGCGCGACATCTCGCTGCGCCCCATCTCCCAGATCCGATCGGTGAGATCCTCGACCATGCTGCGATGCAAGGGCTCCGGCGCCACCTGATGGATAATTGTCGCGGCGATCTCCAGGATCGCCTTCACCAGTTCATCGTGAAACTCCTCGACGGCCTGTCGGCGCAAACGTGCGGCCTCCGCATGCGCCTCCACCAGGACTCGCTCCACCTCTCCTTGCGCCTCCTCCAACAACATCTGGCGTTCCTCTTTGGCCTGTTCCTGAGCCGCGCTCAAAATCTCGGCTGCTTCCTCCTCGGCCGCCGCGCATCGCTTTTCCCACTTGGCCCGCAGCGCAGCCGCTTCCTCTCGATCCCGTCTCAGCTGCTCCATCAGCGCGCGTTTCTCCTCGGACCGCTCGCGTATGCGCCTCATGAGGGGCTTGAAGAGCAGCCAATACAGCAGCACGACGATGGCCAGGAAGTTCAAAACCTGAAAAACCACCGTCCATAGATCAGGAATGAGAGCCATACGACCTCCTCATGGACACCCCGCACTCAACGGCGACGGGGTCAACAACCGCTTCTCGTGTCCGGGCGCGAAAAAATTTGCCTTTAGACATTGAAGAGAAGCATGAGGCTTTCCGGCGCACCACCCCCAAAGAAATAGTCAAACAAGGGGTTAGCGAAGATCAAGATCAGGAAGATCAACAACGCATAGATGGCGGTGGACTCCAACAGCGCCATGGCGATGATCATCGTCGTGCGTACATCTCCTGCGATCTCCGGCTGACGGATCATTCCTTCTATCGCTTTTAACGCCACTTTGCTCTCGACGATAGCCGGGGTCAAGGTCCCAAAGATGACGCCGATGCCGGGGACGAGAATGGTCAATATTGTGATAAGTGTCTGAGGGTCCATATTCTCCCACATATCGTTACTCCTTTCTTTCAGATGTCAAAATGGACTTCACGGACATAACTCAAAAAGTCGGATTTCTCCAGAATTTGCCCCTGCCTGTAGGAGAATTCGCGGCCAAACCCACCCGTTCTGGGGGATGACCGACCAGAAATCCGATTTCTACACCTTTTCTTTCAATAGAGTCAAACTTCAGGCGGAGTGACCTCAAAACCACGTGCCCCCGCCTGACTACAAGCTCGAACGTACGCGCTCAATAATCTACTTCTTTCACGGCAGAACTGAGGTAAGCCGTCGCCAGCATGGTAAAGATGTACGCCTGAAGCAACCCGGTGAAAAGACTCAACCCCACGATGGGGATCTGGACAAAGAGAGGCACCAGGGAAAAGATCACGGCGACGACCAGCTCCCCGCTGACAATATTGCCAAAGAGACGCAAGGTCAGAGAAAGCGTGCGACTCAGCTGCCCGATGATCTCCAGGGGCAAAGTCAAGGGCAGCAGATAGATGGGCGCGGCGAGGTCCTTCATGTATTGCAGCCACCCCTTCTTCCTGATGCCGTAGTAGTGGACGGCGAAAAAGACGACGAGGGCCAGCGCCAGCGGCGTACTGACATCGCGCGTCGGCGCGACCAACAGCGGTATAATCCCCAGGCTATTGGCCACGGCGATGAAGATGGCCAGTGATCCCAGAAAGGGCAGGTACGTGTACGCAAGCTCCTCCCCCATCACATCGGCGGCCATATCGGCCAACCCCTCCACCAACATCTCCAGCGCCATGGGCCGACGTCGGCGCAAAAGCAAAGCCGCCCCGACGATCAGGATCATCATCACCCAGGTCGAAACGACCGTGTCCGTAACGCAAACTGATCCAAAAAGACAAAAAACCCTTCGCGGTGAGATATCCATAATCTCTCCTCTCCCTTGCAACACTCAGGCGAGTCGTCCTCTTCCCTTTCAATCTCCGCACAGTGTTGCATCACTCGGCCACACGTACCCCTTGTGGATGCAAAAGAGGGCGATCCAACGCGCCAACCACAGTCCGCCAAACGCCATCAGACCGATTGTAAACCCGCGCTGAAGCGCCAGGCCGAACAACACTACGATCCCCCCCAAACGCAACACCATCCCGCCCAGCAACCACATCAAAGCCCCTGCCGCCGAGGAACGGGCTCCCACACGGTTCACACTCCAGACCTGGAAGGCTATACTGAGCCAGCCCACCAGCCAGCCCAGCATCAACCAGCCGATCACAGATCCTTCTCCTCCTGCTCCTCAGCCTCTCGCTCCCGTCGTCGACGCCGGCGAGCGTCCTGACGCTGTCCGTAGCGCCAGACGTTGTAAAAGCCCGCCACGGCGCCGGCGAAAAGCAACCCCACGGTGAACGTGTGCCCCGTCTCCAGGCGCTGATCCAGGAAACGCCCCAACAGCGCGCCGATGAACATCGGCAGCGCCATCTCCCAGCCCAGCGTCGAAGCCCGCAGCGCTTCCCCCAACCCGCCGTCATCCTCTTTATTCATCCACCGACGTCCCTTGCCTGAGATCCAGGAGCGTCCGCGCCAGCCGCTCAAAACGCAACTCGCGCTCCTGGTCTACGGAGACGCTCTCCGCCTGCTCCCGTCCTAACGCGCCGGGCACCAACACCACAACCTTCTCCGGCGTGATCCATAGAACGCCGGCCTGGAGCTCGAGCTTGTGCGTCTCATCAGCGGTCGCCCAATGGACAGCCCCCTCCACCGTCTCCGCCAACAGCGGTGCGTGACCCGGATGGATGCTCAACAACCCGCCGTCGGCCAGCCGCAGTCGAATCCACTGCACCGGGGTGGCGTCCAACAGCACCTCGGTCGGCGTGAGGACCACGAAATGCAACGGCGCGATCAAAAGACCTCTTCCTCCGCTTCCACCTGCTGAGCCCGCTCCAACACCTCGTCGATCGTGCCCACCATGTAGAAGGCCTGCTCCGGCACGTCGTCGTGTCGCCCCTCCAGGATCTCCCGGAAGCCGCGCAGGGTCTCCTCCAGGGGGACAAAGCGCCCCGGCATGCCCGTGAAACGCTCGGCGGTGAAGAAGGGTTGGGTCAAAAAACGCTGTAACCGCCGGGCACGATGGACCACCTGACGATCCTCTTCATTCAGCTCGTCCATGCCCAGAATGGCGATCACGTCCTGCAGTTCCTCATAGCGCGCCAGCAACGCCCGCACCTCCGTGGCGATTTCATAGTGGTCCTCCCCCACGTACTCGGGCGCCAGCAAGGCGCTGCTGGAATCCAGCGGATCGATGGCGGGATAGAAGCCTCGACTGGCCTGGCGGCGTGAGAGAATAGTCGCCGCGTCCAGGTGCGCAAAGGTCGCCACGACGGCGGGATCGGTCATGTCGTCGGCGGGCACGTAGACAGCCTGCACGGAGGTCACGCTGCCCTGGCTCGTCGTGGTGATGCGCTCCTGCAACGCACCCATCTCCGTCTGCAGGGTGGGTTGATAACCGACGGCGCTGGGCAGGCGCCCCAGCAAGGCCGAAACCTCCGCACCGGCCTGAATGTAACGGAAGATGTTGTCGATGAAGAGCAAGACGGCGCGGCGCTCGTGGTCACGGAAGTACTCAGACATGGTCAACGCCGTCAGCGGCACGCGCAGACGGGCGCCCGGCGGCTCATTCATCTGCCCGAAAACGAGTACGGTGTTCTCCAACACACCGCTTTCCTGCAGGTTCAGCCAGAGGTCGTTGCCCTCACGGGTGCGCTCCCCCACCCCGGCGAAGAGCGCCACCCCCTGGTGCTCCTGGATGGTATGGCGCATCAGCTCGATCATCAACAGGGTCTTGCCCACACCGGCACCGCCGAAGAGGCCAATCTTGCCGCCCTGAGGATAGGGCGTCAACAGGTCAATGGCCTTCAATCCGGTGACGAAGGGCTCAGACACCACCTGCTGCTCGGTCAGCGAAGGTGGATCCACGTGGATCGGCGCACGCCGCAGCACCTCCGGCGCCGGCAGCTCGTCGATGGGCTCACCGAGCACGTTGAACATCCGTCCCAACGTCTCCCGTCCCACAGGCACGCGGATGGGCTCCCCGGTGTCTTGCACCCGCAGGCCGCGACGCAGGCCCGCCGTCCCACCCATGGCGATGGCGCGTACCGTGCGTGGATCCACGTGCTCCTGCACCTCGACGACCAACGCCGAAGCATCATCTCGCTCCACGATCAGCGCGTTGTGAATACTGGGGAGATCACCGGAAGGGAATTCCGCATCGATGACCACCCCCACCACGCGCACCACCGTTCCCGCTCGCTCCACGCTCAAACCTCCTCCCGTCACAACAGGACAAAGTATAACTCAACCAAACCAGAAGGCAAGCATGTGTCCCCACGTTTTACATGTACGAACAGCCCTATCCCACAAAAACAACCCACACCAGAGGTGCAGGGCGACGATTGCGCGTTTCGGGGACTATGTTACACTGAGTCGAAGTGAAATCCGGTTATTTTTCAGTGATGTCAAAGAGAGCCTCATGAAGAAGCAGACAGCTTTTCTGCCAGCCGATCTCACCGCCCCGGAGGTGCTGGAGGCGCAGGTGAGGTGGCTGGATCAACGCGAGACCCTGAAACACCTCCTGGATATGATGCCCATTGCCGTGCTGGTATTGAATGCCCAACGCCAAACGGTCTACGCCAACCGCATGGCTCTGAAGTGGACCGGAAGCGAGAGTCTGGAAACCGTGTTGGGTGCCCGGCCGGGCGAGCTCCTCAACTGTCTACACGCCGCCGAAAGTCCTTGTGCCTGCGGCACCACGGGCTTCTGCCGCTACTGTGGCGCCGCGCGGGCGATCCAAGAGGCGCTCCAAGGCCGGCAAGCGGTACAGGAATGCCGCATCCGACGACGCGACCGGGGCGCCTGGGATCTGCGGGTCTGGGCAACTCCCCTCACCGTTAACGAGCAATCTTTCACCGTGTTCGCCATGGTGGATATCCAGGACGAGAAACGGCGCCAGGCCCTGGAATACATCTTCTTCCACGACGTGTTGAACACCGCCAGTGTGTTGCACAACGCAGTCGAAATGCTGAGGACGGCGGAATTCGACGAAGACGTGGACGAGCTGAAAACCATCCTCTACATGGCGGCCGAACGTCTGATCGAAGAGATAAAGGGACAGCAAACGCTGCTCGCGGCCGAACGCGGCGATTTGGAGGCGGATCCCCACCCCATCTCCTCCCGCGCCCTGCTGGAAAAACTGGCCCGCGTCTATCACACCTACAGTATCGCCGCAGAGCGTCCCATCGTGATAGCCCCGCAAAGCGAAGAGGTCATCTTCGTCTCCGATTCCCACCTGGTGGGCCGGGTCCTGGGCAACATGATCAAAAACGCCCTGGAGGCCAACAAGCCAGGGGAAAAGGTGACGCTCACCTGCCGCCGCGAGGAGGAAGAGGTTGTCTTCGCGGTGCACAACCCCACCCCTATGTCGATCTCCGTCCGGCACCAGGTGTTCAACCGCTCCTTCTCCACCAAAGGAGAGCGCCGAGGACTGGGGACCTACAGCATGAAACTGTTGACGGAGTGCTACCTGGGCGGCAAGGTGTGGTTTACTTCCACATCGGACGTCGGAACCACCTTCTTCGCCGCTTACCCCTTGAGCTACCCCGGTCGGCAGTGCTAAGCCGACGAAGCCGCCTCACGTTCTCCCCTCGATGAGCGCGGGCTCCCCCTCCTCGACACGATGCACCGGGGGACGACCGGCGAGAAACAGCCCCAGCAGGATCAATGTCCCGCCGAGGAGCGCCGCCCACGTGGGCGCTTCCCCCAACACCCCCCACGCCAGCAGCGTCGAGCCCACCGGCTCGGCCAGCACCGAAAGCGAGACGTAGGTGACCGAGAGGTGCCGCAAAGCCCAGTTGAGGGAGGAGTGCCCCACGATCTGGGGAATCAGGGCCAGCAAGAGAAGCCAGCCCCAGGTCGGAGGCGCGTACCCCGTGAGCCGCACCCCTGAGACCAGCGCCCCACCCATCAGGACGAGGGCGGCGACGCTGTACACCGGAAAGACGTAAGCCAGCAGCGAGAGCCGCGCCCGCAGCCGCCGGCCGATGAGGAAGTAGGCCGCTGCGGCCAACGCCCCCAGCAGCGCCAGCAGATCCCCCTGCAGGCGGTGCGAGCCAAGCCCAACATCGTCCAACCCGATGACGATGGAGCCGATCAACGCCAGCGCCATGCCGGTCCACATCCGTGGCGACAACGGTTCGTGGAGAAAGAGATGGGCGATCAGCCCTACGAAGAGCGGTGAGGTGGTGACCAGCACCACCGACGCCGCCACCGAGGTCATGGCCAGGGAGGTGATCCAGGCAGCGAAATGCAGCGCTAATACCACCCCGCCGCTCAACGCCAGCAGCCACTCGCGCCGCGAGAGACCGCGCAGCTCGGCGCGAGTGGTCGTCAGCGTCACCGGCGCCAGGATCACGGAGGCAAAGGTCAGCCGCCAGGCCGCCACGGCCAACGAGGGAATGTCCGCCTGCGCCAGACGGATCAAAGTGCTGGCCGTGGAAACCGCCAGCACGCCCAACACCAGGATCAGGTGCGGTGGGATGGGAAGGCGACGGCCGTTCATATCAGCGCTGCGCTTCCACAGCTTGCGCCCGACGCCGTCGCTGCTTCCGCGCCAACAGGCGCTGCACGCGGGCGTAACGCTCCCGGTTGAGGGGATAAAACCAGGTCACGGCGACGGCGCCCATGAGCAGCAACGCGGCCACCGGCCCCGCCAGGACACGCATGCCCCAGAGTGCGCTCTCCGGCTGCGTGAAGACCGTCGCCTCGGGGGGCGGCGCCTGATAGCCCAGCCAGCCCAGCACCTGCAGCGCCAGGAAGATGGCAAAGGCGCTGGTCAACTTGCGGATGAAGTTCTTGACCCCGTAGTAGATGCCCTCGTGACGCTGGCCGGTGCGCAGCTCGTCCCAGTCCACGACATCGGGGAAGATGGCGTCGGGCAACACGTGGGCCACCGAGACGCTGGTGCCGATCAACACGGCCAGGATCACCACCAGCGTGTACTGATGTGGTTGCACGAGCCCCAACACCAGCAATACACCGATACCGAGAAGCATGCCGATGATGTACGCCTTGCGCTTGCTCAATCGCTGCGCCAGCCACGTCCAGAAAGGCAGGACGAGCACGGCGGTGAGCAGCATCAACCCGAGGACCACCGACTCTAAAGGCATGTTCAGACCGGGGACTGTCGCTACCAGGTCCCCTCCGGCGATCCAGTAGACCAGGATAAAGGGCAACACCACGCCGATGAGATCGAAGGTCACCCAGTTGAGCATGTAAAGCAACGTCGCAAAACGGAAAGGCACGTTGCGCCATGTCGTGCGCAGCGTCTCGCGCACGCTGACGATCTCCGTCTTGCGCTCTCGGTGCACCCGTTCGCGGACGGTGAAGAAGATCAGCAGATAGGGGATGGCCGAGGAAGCTCCGAAAACGCCCGCGGCAAGCAGATAACCCTGCTGACGGGTGCCCCCGGCCAACGTCACCCTGTCGATGATCATGGGCGCGGCCACGGCGGTGAGAATGGAGGCCAGGAGGTTGAAGAACATGCGGTAGCCGGAGAGCGCCGTCCGCTCATCGTAATCTGGGGTCATCTCCGGGGTCAGGGCGTGGTAAGGGACGATGACCAGCGTCTGCAGCGTGTCGCTGAGCATGTACGCCAGAGAGACGAAGGCCATGCGCAGCACCGGGCTCTCCCAGGGCGGCGCATACCAGAGCAACAGAAAGGCCAGGGCATAGGGCACGGCGAAGAAAAGCAGGAAAGGACGTCGCCGCCCCCAGCGCGTCCGCACCTTATCGCTCAGCACGCCGACCAACGGATCGTTGACGGCGTCCCAAATCACACCGAAAAAAGCCGCAAAAGATGCCAGACGCGGCTCCAAGCCCACCACATCGGTCAGAAAGATAGCGTAGAAAATCTGCCGCAACGTGTTAAACGTAGCCATGCCCCAGTCGCCGGTACCGTAGATGATTTTGGTCAACCGCGAAAGCGTTCCTTGCGAACCTTTCATCCTTCTAACCCCCATCGTCTCCCTGTACTTCAATGGTGAACAAAAGTATGCGGTCAGCTCCTTCTGGCGTCGTAAGACGCGGCCCGTCAAGCTCATACAGACCGGCGACCACAGCGTAGCTGCCCGGTGGGGCCTCGGCCGGCAGAGTCAACGTTCGCACATCCAAGATCACCTCGCCGGGCAACCAACCCGTCGTCGGTCGCTGCCACGCAGCCGGTACCCCATCGGATTGGGTGACCAGCGCACCGTTTGGCCCCAACAGATGTAAAAAGACACGATAATCGGTAGTAGTCTCCGCCTCGGCGCGCCAGGCGAGCGTGATTTCCAACGCATCCCCCCGATGGAACACCGTGGTGGTAGGGGTGACGGCAGCCCCCAGAAGCGTCGCCACTTCACCCAGTTGCACCTCTGTCACGATGTCCAAAGGCGGGGCCGTCCAGAGACGCTCCGGCGTCTCAACATCGACCGTGCCAATCTCCAGCGACGGCCCATACGATTCACAATATCCGCTGCCCTGCCGACAAAGCTGCACCTCTAACCGGTGTTTGCCTTGCTCCAACCGGGCCGGTAAGCGTATCCGGTGCCGGCCCAGCCAACGATCATCAGCTTGCCACCGTGTTGTAGGAAAATCCTCCCGCACCAGGGGGATGATACCAAGATCGGTGGCCTCTCCCGCAGGCGGCGTAAGCCACAGGCGCGCCCACAGATCCACCTTTGGCTTGGTCTCCGCAAGCCAGACAACATCAAGAGAGAGCGTATCCCCTGGCTTGGCAGCGTCCGGTGTCAGGCGAGCAGATACCAATCGCAGCGGTTCAACGACCGCAGCCGGGTCCACATGCCGCCCCGGCAGCTCATCGAGCGACGGCGGCGTCTTCGGACGGCTAACCTGCACCTTTCCCAGGGTGAAAGAGGGCCCCAGCGCAACACCCGCGCCGGAATAAGCCGTGAACTGTTCAAGCGTCTCACGATCAAAAACGGTGAGGGTGACGGTGTATGGACCGGGTGGCGTACCCGGCAGCGGCCATAGATCGAAGGCCGTAGAGGCATAGACATCCGGGGGCCATTCCGACGGTGAGGAGGCCGGTTTGAACACCGTCGGCCAATAAGGAAACTGACTCCAAACCTGGCCCTGGGCGTCCACCAACTGCGGATAGACACGATAAGCCGGGCCGCCGGGCACTTCATCCCGCCAGTAAAGCCAGAGCGACAACGGCTCATCGGCCGTAATCTCCCGGGCAAGGGCATCATGGCCCAGCAACCGGAACTGACGATCAAACAGCACGTCTCGGGGAACCCCTACCCCTCGCAGCCCTGTTTCCGTCAAACGATGCCGCTGCAATGGAGACTCAACGGCATCGATAAGCCCCTCCTTCAAAACAATGATGCCCAGCGGCACCAACAACCACCACGAGAGCAAACCTCTCTCAAGAGGGCGAGACTTTGCAGGCACATCAGGCCCGTGCCTCACCAGCATAACCAGCACAACCAAGGAGAGTAGGGAGAGAACGGTGCTAAAGGTACGCAGGGGCGTTGGCCCAAAGCGCACCACAAGCCGATGTTCTCCGCCGGGCACGGTGACCGAGATCATACCCTGCGGGTCTGTAGGCTCAATGTCCACCGGCTCTCCATCGATCCAGGCACGCCAGCCGGGAAAGTCAAAACGATGGACCACCAAGCGAACCGGTCTGGATGTCTCAATCAAAGCAGCCGTCTCCAACGGACGGACCCGCACCTCCCGGATCTCCACCCCAGTGGGCAGAGATTGGATATCGAAAGGCTGGTCGGCAGGTCGTTCGGGCAAGGAGGAGACAGTTTTGGGCAGGTATTCGCCGGCCGAGGTGGTACCGAGCTGCCCCGTTCTCTGTTCATAGATGTGCAGGTCTGTCAACGTGGGATGCTCATAGCCGTAACAATAGCGCGGATGGAACCAATATAAACCTCCCAGAATCAACGCTACGATAGCGCCCCCTGCCACCGCCGTGCGCAGCCACCCTTTTCGCAGCAGGTCAACAGTGGCCGCGCTCAAGAAAGAAAGACAGAGCGCCGCCGGTGCCAGCATCCGCCATGGGAATTCGACCAGTTTTAACAGAGGGACATGCTCCCAAATGAACCGGGCATGGGCAGTCATCAGAAATCCATAACCGCACAACGCGACGGCGAAGAAAGCAAGAGGTAGACGTCGACGACGATCGTCAAAGCGCCACAGCCCCCATAGACCGGGTATCCCTATGAGCACCGGGATCAGGCCCAGCGTCCGAGGCGGTGAGGGGTTGCGTAGATCCAAAGTGACCCCGCGCACAGCCAACAGCATCTCACGTAAAGAAAGGAAATGGTTCCAGAAAGCGAAAGGAAATCCGAAGACGAGCCGTTCGATCTGCACCAGATGCCGCTCAAAGAACGCAGGAATCCAGAAAAAAGCCGCCAATCCCATGCCCCCCGCCAATACGCCCAGCGTGATCACAATACGACGGATGCGAGCGGATGCCTTGAACGAGCCTGTTGCTGACCAGGCACTCCATATCGCATAGGCACCCACCAAGGGGGATGTGAGCAGCGTGAAGATATTGTGGGTCAACAGGATGGCAGCGTAACTCATCACCCCGATGACCAACCATCCCCTTCCCCCTGTACGGGCAAGACGCCCTACAGCCCAGAGGGTCAACGGCAACAAAAACCAGGCAAAGGACTCCGAAAGATTACCGCGAAAGAGCGCGTCGTAGCCCTGATAAGGCGCGTACATGTAGGCCACGGCCGCCACCAACGACGCCGGAGCAGAAAAGTGATCGCGGGCCAGGCAATAAGCCGCCCATCCAGAAGCCCAGAGACCAAGAGCCAGGGTAAATCGCAGCCCGATATTCACACCCAACCCTAAGCGACTTAGCGCCAGCGCAACATAATAAGGTAAGGGGGGCACATAATTAAAGATAGGGTAACCGTAACCCAGGACCATATCCGGTGCCCAGCGGCTGTACAAAATGCCCCGCTCCACCAAGTAATCCAATTGCATCAAACGGAAGAGATGAAAGCCAATATCGTCGGAGCAGGGGAGTGCAGGCCCCAAGATAGCCTGCGCTCCCGTGATACCCAACCCCAATACGACGAGCAAGGCCACGAGCCTGGAAGCGAATATCGTCTCCCCAAAAGGCGCGCGTCTCAATTTCATAAGCACATCTCGCTCAGATGTCTCGGTGATAAACCCGGTGTCGCTTGTACCAGATGACGCCGCCGGCCATCATATCACCCAGGCTCTTCTGGTTGTTCTCGGCGACCTGGGCGATGTCACAGAAATCGAAATCGCGCGCCCTCAGCGTCTTGAAGAGCTCCGTATAGAGCACAGTATTGGCCCCAAGCCCCTGATACTTGGGCAACAGGCCCAAGCCGTTGGCGCTGAAGCGGCGCGTGCGCTTGAACGCCAACAGCAACCTGATCCAGCCCAGGGGCCAGAGCCGCCCCTGGGTCGCCTGAAGGGCCGCTGAAACGTCGGGATAGACCAGCGCAAAACCCGCCACCTCCTCCCCCTTCATCACCAGCTTGAGCATACGGGGATCGGCGATGGTGAGCAGCTGGCGCCCGATCATCCGCGCCTCCGCCTCATCGAGGGGATAGTAGCCCCAGACTTCGGTGAAGGCTTCGTTGTTGACCCGCTGGACCTGTGGAATCCAGCGGCGCAATTCTCGCTTGCTGCGGAAGTGCTTGATGCGGAAGCCGCGTCGCGCCTTGACGCGCTCGGCGATACGGTAAAAGCGCTCCGGTAGATCGTAGTCGCCGGCAACGTAGCCGGAGAGATAATCGACCTCCTTCTCGAAGCCCAACGCCTCCAACAAGTCGGCGTAGTAGGCGTAGTTATAGGGGATGCCCGGGGCAGCGCGGTGCTCAAACCCTTCGACCAGGATCCCCAGGCCGTCGGAGCGCAGAAAGCCCTTCGGCCCCACCAACGTATCCAATCCCCGCGCCTGCGCCCACTCCACCGCCGCTTCGAAGAGCCGTCGGGCGACGTGGACATCGTCCACCGCATCGAAGTAGTAGAAAAAGGCCGTCTGACGGCCGTGATAGTCGTTGTAACGGCGGTTGGCTAACACCGCGATCCGGCCCAGCATCTCCCCCCGGCCGTCCCTGGCGACGAAAAACTCCGCCTGAGAATGCCGATAAAAGGGATGCTTCTCTCGATGAAGCGCCGTGCGCACGGCGGAGGCCAGCGGAGGCACCCACTGCGAACTGTGCGCGTAGAGCTCCAGAGGGAAATCGATGAACTGCTCAACGGCGGCGAGATCTTGATACGAGATACTATAGACATGGATCATGGCGACCTCTCACTCGACCTGGGCGGTGAAGAAGCCCACGCCCAGCACACCGGGTCCGCCGTGGGTAACGATGGCCGGGGGCACGTCCAAAACGTTCACCTCGTAGGACAAATGCAGCTGCCGCTGCAGGCGCTCGACCAACGCCTGAGCTTGATCGGGCACCGCCGCGTGCATGACGGAAAGGTGCCCCTCTTCACCGGGCGCGATCTGCTCCACGACCAGATCCTGCAACCGCCGCTGCGCCCGTCTGAACGTGCGCACCTTCTCGAAGCTCTCGATGCGTCCGTCCTCCATGGTCAACACGGGCTTAAGCTGCAAGACGCTGCCCAGCAGCGCCGCCGCGCCGCCGATGCGCCCACCCTTCGCCAGGTACTCCAGCGTATCGACCAGGAAGTAGAGGCGACACCGCGCTGCGAGGTCGGAAACCCGCGCTTCAATCGTGTCCACGTCGAGGCCCGCTTCGGCCCACTGCGCTGCCAGACGCAACATCGTCGCCACCGGTGAGGCGATGACGCGCGTATCGACGATACGGATGTCCAGCGAGGGAAATTCGCGGGCCGCCACCTGGGCCGAACGCACCGTCCCGCTGAGCACCGCCGAGGGCAAAATACAGAGGGCCGCTTCGCCGGTCTCCGCCAGCCGCTCGAACTCCCTGGCGAAGAGCTCCGGCGGCGGTGCAGAGGTCTTGGGGAGCTCTGCGCTCCCCTGGAGCTTCTCCATAAACGTAGCGTTGTCGATTTCAAGGCCTTCGAGATAGGACGTCTCACCGAAATGGATAACCTGAGGGATGATGGGAATCCCATAGCGTTCGGCCACCTCACGCGGAAGCCCGGAGGTGGTATCGCCAATAATCTTAACCATAATAACACTCCTTGGAATGTAACATAAAGGAAAGAAAATGTAAGCCACAGTGGAGTGCGCCCGCTTTTCTTTCAGCCCCCACGGACGCTATAAAATAATAAACGCTCACCTAGGCCATGGCCTTAAAGCATCAGACTCTTCAGGATTTAGCCGGATTAAAAATCTGTGAAAATCTGCGTAATCTGTGGAGAAAATGAGCCAAACATCGGCTGAAGCGCCTTTGGCTCCAGCCCTTCCACCGAAAAAAGACGGTCCAAGAAAACAAAAACATGGAATAGAGGGCGTGTTGGACAAGACAAACGCCCAGAATCTAAACAGCCTTGTGTTAGTTCCCGGAGGGCAGATAGCGGGCCAGCTTACGCGCCAGGTTGGAAAGCGGAAGGCTTTGCAACCAGATACGACCCGGCCCTCGCAGTTGGGCCAGAAAGAGCCCCTCGCCGGAGAAGAACACGTTGGTCACCCCTTTGACCAAGGTGATGTCGTAGGAGACGGTCGGATCAAAGGCCGCGATGTGCCCAGGATCCACCCGCAACAGCTGATCCTCTTGCAGAGTGTAAGCCCGTATCTCACCGGGGATTTCGAGGAAGACCTTGCCGGGTCCGGTGATCTTCTGCAGAATGAACCCCTCACCACCGAACAAACCCGTGCCCAGTCGCTTACGGAAGTGCATTTCCAAATTGACCGCTGCTTCGGCGCACATGAAGGCATCCCGCTGACAGATGAGGCTCTGCCCGGCTTGCAGCTCGTGGACCAGCACCTTGCCCGGGACTTCCGGCGTAAAAGTGACCAGCCCTGTGGCGCTGCGACAGGTATACGTGGTCATAAAAAAGGACTCGCCGGCCAGCTTCCGCCCCAGGCCGGCCATCAACCCGCCTTTGGTGTCGGTCTTCATTTCAATGTCGCCCCCCATCCAAGCCATCCCACCGGCCTCCGTATAGACGGATTCCCCCCGGACGAGGTGAATATCCACCGATTGCATCACGGTCCCGTAGATCTTGTATTCCATCACCCTACCTCCTGAAAAGATAACGCCTGACTCACCTGAGAAAGAGGCCCTCTTCGGACTTCTTGCCTCTTTCCCCATCATTCAGACCGATTATAGCATCGGAGGGTGATAAAACAACGCAACGGAGCTTTTCCATCCCATCCCTTTCGATCCAATGCCAGCTTGCAATAGAAAGGAAATTTTTGTATGATAAAACTGACTCTGCTGAAAAAGGGGAAGAAAAATCGGATCTCTGGCGGCCATCCTCGATATCCGGTGGTTTTTGACCGCGAGTTTTCCCACCCATAGGGGCGAGTTTTGGAGAAACCCTATTTTTCTGAATTATTTCGATGGTGTCTGACGCTTTTGATTGCGAAGCATCCACATATGAGGGTCAAGTTTCAAAAAAGCCCGATTTTTAGAACCTTTTCAGTGGTGTCAAAGCTGACTCCATGAAGGGAGCCCATAGCTGCGGCGAACAGCCGCAGCCAGACATACACCCCATAAGGAGCGCATCATGACAAATCTGTTGAAGAACGGTGGCTTTGAGGATGGTGCATGGCACAAGACACACACGGGTGAGGAAGTCGGAGAGGTCAGTGCCCCCAAACACTGGATTGCATTTTGGAAGGACGGGGAACCTAACGAGCGCAGCGGCGACGTCAACTGTCGGCGGCCCGAGTGCAAGGTTATTCGGAAAGAACCACCCTACCTCGATCCTCTACGCATCCACAGCGGCAATCAGGCCTGGCAGTGTTTCACCTTCTTTGGCGTCCATGACGCGGGCATCTACCAACGGGTGGAGGGCTTGACGCCGGGCAACCGCGTGCGGGCAACTGCCTGGACCCACGCCTGGTCCAGCAACAACGACAACCCGCACAAGAGCCAGACCGACGGCGGCGGTCAATGGAACTTCGAACAGTTTGTAGGCATCGATTCCCATGGCGGCACCGATCCCTGGTCGGATTCTGTCGTTTGGAGCGAGCCCCGCAACATCTACGACGTGTACAAGCAGCTGCCCCCGATCGAAGCCGTGGTAGGTTCGGCGGGCGCCGTCACCGTCTTCCTGCGCTCAACGGTGCAGTACCCCTTCAAGCACGCCGACGTCTACTGGGATGACGCCGTGCTGACCATCGTGGGTGCTCCAGAGGAACCTGAAGAGCCGGAGACCCCCATCCCACCCGGCACGGAGGTCTCGCTCACCGTCACGCCGCAGGAACCGCTGGTCAAGGAGATCTTCGACGTCGTCGCCTCTGAGGCCGCGCAGTTAGGTCGCTTGCACCTCGTCTTCACCGGCGGTGAGGTGCTGCGCAGTGAACCCCACCTCGCCCCACCCGACGTCACCTGGCGGGCGGTGGCCCTGGAGACCGGAGAGTACACCGTCAAAGTCCTCGCCGGGAAGACGGTGTTGGGAGAGGCCCACTTCATCGTGCGCACGGCCGGACCGACGATCTCCTGATGCCCCCAGGCGTAACTTGGAGGAGATCCTCCCCTTGAAGTCGAGTCCCGCAGCGCCCATGCTGCGGGACTCAAAACTTCGTGGAGATAAAGCGCTTATCCGCCCCTAATCTCGAAGCCTTTCATCGTGTAGTAGAGCACCAACGAGGCCTGCAGCCCCTCTTTGAGGCGGCGGTGCACCTGGTCCATCACCGGGATGAAAAGCAAGCCGGCGTTGTCCCGGGGGCAAAGTACCCCCAGGCGGGACTTATGCTGGACCTTCTCAATAGCCCAGTCCCCACTGAAACGGCGCCGGAAGACCTCACCCAGAAAAGCACCCCAAATCATCATCAAGCGCTTATCAGGCGTGGAGAACTGCCGCAGATGTCGTTCAATCCATTCATCCAGAAGCTGCAATGCCGTGGCATTGTATTGAACTTCGATGCCGGCGAAGCGGCTGAGACTCTTCTGAGCTTGCGCAGCCAGCAGCTCCATCTGCTCAACCTGGTCCCGAGGTATAAAATGAAGGGAACGTTTTGGCATCTGTGACCTCGTTGAGGAAATCTGAATTTTCTCAAGTATAGCATCCTCACGGGATAGAGCAAGTGAGCTCCGAACCTACGCAGACATTTTGAGCCCCCTTGCCCCAATCGGTCACCTCCAGTATAATCTCCCCGGCGAAGAATTCAAGCAGAACACCGGTAGTATCCATCGCACGAGGAGAATAACCATGAAATTCCATCCGCAGCTGTTGGCGCTGTTCACGGCTATGGCCTGGGGGATCGGCGGGTTTTTCGAAAAGCGGGGGTTGCACCTGGGGTCTCTTTCCCCACAGATGGGCATCACCCTTCGCACGGCCGTGGCGTTGATCATCCTGGGGGCGGTGAGCTACCCGGAGTGGAAAACTCTGCCGCAGGCTCCCCCTAAAGCGTTGTTGATGATGGTGGTGGGAGGCGGGATTGTCGCCGGCGCCGTGGGGATGCTCTGCTTTTACGCCGCCATCAAAGGCGCACCACTCAACCAGGTGATGCCCATCGCTTTCACCTCACCGCTCTTCGGGGCGCTCATGGGGCTGATCTTCGGGTCGGAACCTTTAACACCCCGGACCGTCATCGGCACACTTCTCACTCTTGGTGGCATTATGCTGCTGACAACGCAATAAACATAGTCAAGCACAGATCTGATTTGTCCCTTGATCCAAACATGATAGAATAGAGCCAACAGAGAGCATTCAGATAAGGTCCACGTTCCGATCCAGAAACAGCACGCGCAAGCGTCCTCTCCCCTCAGTCCGACGGCTGCGCGGCGGGCAACCTGTTCCTGTTCACCCAACCACTCTCATCGCTACCTGAGGCTGGAATGGGGGGACCTGAGTGTACCGCCGAGAGGCGTGCACTTGATGCACAATCGACACCACTGAAAAAAGGTGGGAAAATCGGATTGCCAGTGCCTTGCCAAGTTTAACTGATGGATGAAAGTGGCTACCGGTACACCAATCTGTCCATCAGATCACGCCTGACGAAACATGAGTGGTTTTGACCGCGAATTCTCCTACATGGAGGGGTAAGTTTTTTTATGAGTTGTTTCAGTAGAGTAACAATTCTTTTTCGCCAAATCTGGCGGAGAAAATACAGTGACCGAAGCCTGCCCGCCAGAGAGACGTTAGATTAGAACGGAAGATATGGTAAAAAACATTCTCGTTATCGAAGACGATCACGCCAGCGCACGTCTGCTTACCGTGGCGCTGAAACGCCGTGGCTATTCAGTCCAAACGGCCCCTAACGGCTTAATCGGATACAACAAGGCATGCGCCGACCACCCGGACGTGATTCTGTTGGACCTGATGCTGCCCGGGCTGGACGGCTTTGAAGTTTTGAATCAACTGCACAATACGCCGGAAACGGCCAACATCCCCATCATCGTACTTTCCGCCAAATCCCAGGTCGCCGATAAGGAACGTGCCGCTAAACTGGGAGCCGTCGACTATGTGCAGAAACCCTATCGCATCCAGGAGCTGCAAGCCCGATTGGACACTGTCGCCGGCGAGCCGACGTCGAAGCCCCTCCCCGCGCCCGGCTCCGTCCTCTTCGTCGGCCCCCGTCCGACCGAGGTGGCCACCGTGGTGCTCCACACGGGCAAAGTCCTGGCTCAGGAAGAAAATGAGGTCACCGCTGTGGACCTGCACCCTTACGCTATCGAGCACCCGCAGATGCTGGGCCTCTCCCCCCCTCCGGCCCCTGTGACGCTTGAGGCGCTCCAGTCCCGCGGGGATCTCCTGGATCACATCCTTCAAGACGAAAGCGGCCTGAAATTAATCAGCAATATCGTCGGGAGCGGCGACCTGGGACAGATTACGCAGGAAGACGTTCAAAAGCTCCTGGATCTGGGAAAGCGCGAACAGCGCCTCTTCCTGCTGGACATCCCCATGAACGCCCCCAACCTTCTCGTCTTTCTGGCCCTGAAGAGCAGTTTGATCGTCCTCGTCACCGAAAGAGATCCCACCAACGTGGTGGCGACCCGCAATATCCTCACGCTCCTGCAACGCCAGGGCATCCCCCAGGAACAAATGGGCTTCGCCCTCATCTCAGAGGACGAAATGCCGCCGGACTTCAGCACCGACATCTCCGTGCTCGCCGTCCTGCCCGCCGACCTGGATCCGCAGCACCCCGCCTGGCGGACGCTGGGACAACGCATCTTACAGCGCCTGTGAAGCGATGAACGTCCCCATCCTCGTCAACGACGACGTAGAGGCGCTACTCGATATCCTTCTGGAGAGCGGGCTGCTGGCGAAAAGTACCTTGGAAAGCGCCCGCGAGCGCACGCCGCACGACCGGAGCGTGCTGGAGACCCTGCTGACGGAGGGAACACTCACGCAGCGGAAGGTCGCTATCGCCCGCAGTCTACATCTGAACGTCCCCCTTATCGACCTGAAACACCACAACATACGGAGGGAGGCGTTGCAGCTGATCCCCGAGGAGATCGCCCGGCGCTATCACGCCATCCCCATGGACCTCATCGACGGGCAGCTCCTTGTCGTCATGGCGGACCCCACCGACATGCGGGCCATTGAGGACATCTCTATTCGCAGCGGGTACCCCGTCCGGGCGATGCTGGGCGTCCACGAAGACATCGAAGATGCCTTTGCCCTCTACTACCAATCTCAGGACGAGATCGAGCGCCAGATTGACATGATCGCGCCCCGCCCCGTCGAGAGCGAATCCCTCGAAAGGCTGACGGCCGAGAGCCTGACGGAGAACCCCGTGGCGCGGGCCGTCGAACTACTGCTCCGGCAGGCCATCCGTGATCGCGCTTCCGACATCCACATCGCGCCGGGCGAGGAACAGCTGCGCATCCGCTATCGCATCGACGGCATTTTGCACGACGCCCTCAGCGTCCCTCTCTCCGTCCACAGCTCGCTGATCAGCCGCATCAAAGTGCTGGCGCAGATGAACATCGCCGAACGTCGCCGTCCCCAGGACGGGCAGTTCACCTTCGAGGGCCCCACCGGCCCGGTGGACGTGCGCGTCGCTACGGCAGAGACCATCCAGGGCGAGATGGCGGTGCTGCGCCTACTCGATAAATCCCCTTCCCTGCTCAAGCTGGAAGAGCTGGGGTTTTTGCCCCAGGCGCTGAACGCCTACCGGCGCCTCTATACGCAGCCCTTCGGCATCGTCTTGGCCTCCGGCCCTACCGGCGCCGGGAAAACCACAACCCTTTACGCCACCATCAACCGCCTCAACCGCAGTGAGGTGAACATCATCACCATCGAGGACCCCATCGAATACCAATTCGACCGCATTAACCAGATTCAGGTCAATCGGCAGGCCGGCATCAACTTCGCTAACGGCCTGCGCTCCATCATGCGCATGGACCCCAACGTGATTCTGGTAGGAGAGATCCGCGACGAGGAGACGGCGCGCATCGCGGTGCAGGCGGCCTTGACCGGCCACCTGGTGCTCTCCTCTATCCACGCCAACGACGCGCTGGGCACCCTCTATCGTCTCTTGGACCTAGGGATCGAGCCCTACCTGGTCGGCTCGGCCCTGGTCGGCGTCGTCGCCCAGCGGCTGGTGCGCCGCGTCTGCCCCCACTGCAAGCGCGCCGTCCCCCCTACGAGTGACGAAAGCCTGGCCTTTGAAATCGAAATAGGCCATCCACCAAAGGAGATCCACAAGGGACAGGGGTGCAACTTCTGCAGCGGAACCGGCTATCGCGGACGGACCGGTGTCTTCGAGGTGCTCACCATGACGGAACAACTGCGGCGGCTGTTGGTCGAGGGAGCGCCCACGGACGCCCTGCAGGAGCAGGCACTCGCCGACGGCCTCGTCGGGCTGCGCCAGGATGGCATGCGCAAAGTGGAACGCGGCATTACTACGCCACGTGAGGTCATGCGCAACGTCCACATCCTGCGATAGCATGCGGGAAATACCCCCTCGACCCTCACTCCCGGTACGGTCCGTCCAGAACGGAATCAACACCGCCACTCAGCGCGGACTGTAACCCACCGTTAATCCAACTGGTATGTGCATCGGGAAAAATGTGTTATGATGGGGACAAAAAAGGAGTATATGCGCTATCATTATCTGGCATTTAACCAGGTGGGTCATCAAATCGAGGGCGAGCTGGACGTCGCCGACGAGACGGTCGTGGAGCAGATACTGTGGGACCAGGGCCTGACGGTCGTCCAGATCACCCCAAGCCGCGAACAGCGCACCCTGGCCCAGCTCTTTCCCAGCGTCTTCGGCGTGCGACGCTCCGATCTCATCATCTTCTCCCAACAGCTGGCCACGATGCTCGAGGCCGGGCTTCCCATCCTCACTGCGCTGGAGCTGCTCGCCGAACAGGCCTCCAAGCCCGCCCTGCAGGACGTGCTCCTCGACGTGATCGAGGATCTGCGCCAGGGTCAACCGCTCTCTGCCGCGCTGAACGCCCATCCCGAGACGTTCCCCTCTATCTACACGCGCACCATCGTCGTCGGGGAACACACAGGCAACCTGGAAGAGGTCTTACGCCGGATGAGTATCTACCTGGAGAAGGAGGAAGCGCTCACCCGCAAGCTGCGCGACGCTATGATCTACCCCCTTTTCGTCGTGGCAGTCGCCATCTTCGTCGTCATCCTCATGTTCACCATCGCCCTGCCGCCTATGATCGCGCTCTTCGACACCTTTGACGCGCAACTACCCTGGCCCACGCGCTTCCTCATCGGCTTGACGGAGTTCCTCAACACCTACGGCCTCCACCTGCTCCTCGGCGGAGTGGTCACGACCGCTGTTCTGGGCTGGTGGAGCACGCAACCTGCCGGGCGTCGGCTGCGAGATCGGCTATTGCTCCGCCTGCCCCTGGTGGGCCGGGTGATGCTGTTAGGACAAGTCACGCGCTTCACACACACCGCCGCCATGCTCATCCGCGCCGGCATTCCCCTGGCAGAGGTCATCGACCTGGCTCTCAACCCCGTCAACAACGTTATCCTCGGCGACGCCCTGCGGCGGGTGCGCACGGCGCTGTTGACCGGACGCGGGTTGGCGCGACCGCTCTCCGAGGAATCCGTCCTCCCCTCTCTGCTGGCCCAGATGGTGCGGGTGGGCGAGGAGAGCGGCACGTTGGAAGAGAGCCTGGTCACGCTGACGACGTTCTACGAGAACGAGATGGACCACAAGGTGGCGCAGCTGGTCGCCGCCGTCGAACCGGCCTTGACCATCATTGTCGGGGTGCTGGTGGGCTTCATCGCCGTGGCCCTCGTGCTACCCATGTACTCGGTACTCTCGGAGATTCAGTAAGGTCGAAACAAACGATGCAAGACTTACACAAAGAGGTAGGATGCAGCCTGTGGCTGGGCACTTTTCTCGTGGCGCTCTTCGCCGCCGAGTGGGTGATCCTGCAGCGGCTCTTCACCATCCTTCAAGGGGAGGCACAGATCCTGGCAACGCTGGTGGTCATCCTGTTGACCATCCTGGGCGGCTGGATCGCCATCTATCGGCGGCTGCAGCCACATCCGCCTCCCAACCAAGACGCGCGCCGCACTCCTCACCGGCGCAACGGGGAGCGCGGCGACAGCCTCCTCGAGCTGCTCATCGCCATCGCCATCATCAGCCTGGCGCTGGTTGTCTTCATCACCTCACTCTCCACCGGTGCTCTGGGTGTAGGCTACAACGCCCGCCGCACACGGGCGCTCACCCTGGCGACCTCACAGCTGGAGGCGGTCAAGGCCGCCGCTTACGACGCCGGCGGTGCCTATGCCACCATCGCCGCGCCGGACGGGTACACGATCCTGCTGGACACAGCGGTGATTTCAACCGGCCTACAACAGGTGACCGCCACCGTCCTCTACAACGGGGACGTGCTCGTCAGCATCAGCAACTACAAGGTGAACCGATGAATCCCTCACACAACGCCGGATTCACTCTCGTCGAGCTCCTCGTCACGCTCGCCATCCTGGCACTGATCACCGGCACGCTGATCGCTATCCTCTACCAGGTCTTCGAGATCCCCACGCTGGGCAACGCCCGGCTAAGCGTGGACGGCGAGCTGCGAAACGCCGGGCTCTGGCTGGTGCGCGACGCCAATGAGAGCGCCTCCTTCACCGGCACGGGGGGAACCTGTGTGCCCTTCTCCTTCGACACGGGTGCAGAGCGCGGCCTCGTCTACACCTACACTCTCGTCGGAAACACCCTGCAACGAGAAGAAAGCACCACCGGACGGACGCAAACCGTCGCACGGCACGTGGACGGGCTCCAGTGCCCGGCGGGAACGCACAGCGGCGCCGTGGCTATCACGCTGGTCGCGGCACAGGGTGAAATCTCCGCCGAGGCAACCTACACACTGACCATGCGGGTGGACTGAGGATTGGCTCGGTTGAAAAAAGGGCGGGGAGAAATCGGATTTCTGGTCGGCCAGTCCCTATATCAGTGGCTTTGATCGCGAATTTCCCTACATGTAGCGGCGAGTTTGGAGAAATCCGATTTTTATGAGTTATATAGTGAAGTCAGGATTGGCTCGGTTGAAAAGAGGACGGTGAACTCATGTTGTGGGCTGACGAAAACGGCAAGACCCTGGTGATCGCGTTAATCGTCATGGGCGTGGCAACCTTGCTCATCGGGGGTTTCCTTTACTACGTGAGCACCAGCCAGCGGCTGACCACAGCCGTTGAGGAGGAACTGCGCGACCACTACGCCGCCGACGCGGGCGTCGAGCACGCGATTTGGCGGCTGGAGAACGAACCCGGTTTCACTCAGAGCGTCACTGCGAGCGGCTCCGTCGTTTATTCCATCACCATCAATAACGAAACCGTCACCATCACGGTGACCCAGGAGCAACCCTGACCCCATGAAACGCCGGCCCATTCTTCTGCTCATCGCTCTGATACTGAGCGGCGTGGCCGCGCCGCCCTCCACGCATGCCATGCCTCTAGCTCAAGCGCCCCTCAACGATGACTTCGATCAGGCCACCGTCATCAACACCACCCCTTACACCAACCTCCAAGATACCTCCAACGCCACGACCGCATGGGATGATCCCATCCTGACCTGTGGGTGGCGCGAACCTGACGACCACAGTCACAGTGTCTGGTACACTTTTACGCCTCCTACCAATGGCGCCCTTCATGTTGACACAGCCGGCAGTGACTACGATACCGTCTTAGCTGTTTGGTCCGGCGCCCGGGGCAGCCTCACCGAGATCGCCTGCAACGACGACGTGAGCTACCCCGGTCCTCCTATAGATCTCACCTCGGCGGTGAATCATCTTGTGACGGCCGGCACCCCTTACTACATCGAGATCGTCGCCTACGATAACACCGCCGGAGGGAATCTAACCCTCAACGTCGACTTCACCCAGACCGCGCCGGCCTCCAAAGAGTGGTACCTCCTGGAAAACGGGAACAACGACCGCCTCTACCCTCAGCCCGACGCCAATCCCCGCACTCTCAGATTCTGGGGAGGCAGTGCCCATACTTGGACCCAGAGCCCCCCTTTCGCCGCCCCCTTCGCGTTCCTGGAGGATACGGCGCGCCTCCATTTTTACATCCCAAATATCCTTGGATGGGGCACGCCCAGGGTTCGCGTCGAACTCTACCAGGGTTCCTCCCTGATAGGCTATGGAGAGCGCTGGGTTTTGAACACCGGTTGGTATCCCTTTGTCCTTCCCCACCCCAACGTCACTGTACCCGGCGGCAGCGCTTTACAGGTGCGGATTGCCAACGTCGGCAGCTGGTGGTCAGCTTTTGATCTGCGCTACGGCGGCACCGACACTTACCGGGCTTATCTGGAAGCCCTGACCACCACCTATGTTAACATAGAGGCCCTTTCCATGGGCAGCGCTTGCCACCCCCAGGGCTCCACAACGTTCAACGTCGGCCAAACCCTCACCGCAACGACACGCGTCGCCGATCCCTTCGGCAGCTACGACGTGGCCGGCGCTCTCTTGCGGGTCACGGCACCGGACGGGACGGACGTGGTCCCGGAGACAACGTTGACCCCCGCGCGCAGCGATAGCCGCACGCTCACCTATACTCACGCCTTTGCCATCCCCCCGGCGGCACCGGGCATCTACACCGCTGTCGTCACCGGCACCGAATCCAACGGCATCGTCGATACAAGCGAGGTCACGTTCACCGTTCAGCAGCCGGCCACGTTAACGATTGCCCTCGCAGCCCCCCCCTCCTCCATCGTCCTCGGCGCCCCTCTCACCGTGACCCTGCACGTCACCAACACGGGCGGCGCTGCCGCGGTGAATGTCACACCCAGTCCCTTGATTGTGAACGGCACCGGCAGCGTGACCTTGACCGACGGCCCATCTCCGCCCACCGTCGCCACACTTCCCGGTGGCGCTTCAACTGCTTTCACCTGGACATATACTGCTACAGGCATCGGCAGCGTCGATTGGACTGGTCATGCCACGGCGATGGATGCAAACGCTTGTACTCTTCTGGCCAGCGCCGAGGCCACCTCCGCGCCGGTGCTCATCGGCGGTGCGGATCTCGCACTGACCAAGGCCGCGACACCCGAACCGGTCCTGGCCGGCAGTAGCATGACCTACACTCTTACCTACGAAAACAGCGGCACAAGCACAGCAGAGGGCGTGGTACTCACGGATACGTTACCCGTTTTTGTGACCTTTGGAGGGAACGTCAGCATACCGCCCGGATGGGTGCAGAACACAACCACGCCGCCCACATGGAGCACAACCGCGATCCCGGCCGGCGCCGGCGGTACCCTCGTCTTCACCGCCACCGTGGCCCCCGGCGCGACCGGCTCCCTACACAACACGGCCACCCTCGCCTCCACGACACCCGAATATGATCTCGCCAACAACACCGCCACCGTCACCTCGACGGTGTTGTCGCCCCCGCTCATCGCCTTCGACAACGCCGCGTATACGAGCGCCGAGGACGCGGGCACTACAGGTATCCCCGTGCAGCTGGAACACGCCTATCCCCTCACGGTGACGGTGGACGTCACCACGGCCGATGGCACGGCCACGGCCGGCGACGACTACACGGCCGCCGCCGACACACTGGTCTTCTCCCCCGGGGTGACGAGTACAACGTTCACCGTCACGCTCCTGGACGACGTCTACGACGAACCGGACGAAACCGTGGTCTTGACGCTTGCCAATCCTACCGGCGGCACCCTGGGTTCTCCCCCCACGGCCACCTTGACGCTTCTGGACAATGATCCCCCGCCAGCGGTCCAATTCGACAGCGGCATCTACACCCTGGGAGAGGACGCGGGCAGCATCCTCGTCGGCGTGGAACTTTCCCTCGTCTCCGCCTTCACCGTGACCGTCGATTACGCCACCGCCGACGGCAGCGCCACGGCGGGGGTGGATTATCAGGCAACCGCCGGCACGTTAATCTTTGCCCCCGGCGAGGATCGAGCGACTTTTTCCATCCCTGTCCTCGACGATACCACCGAAGAATCCGACGAAACCGTCGATCTGAGCCTCTCCAACCCCAACAACGCCATGTTGGGGTCGCCGGACCACGCCTTGCTGTACATCCTCGACGACGATGCCGACATCCGGCTAACAAAATCGGTGCAGCCCTCCACCCAGATTCCGAATGGAACCGTCACCTACACCCTCACCATCGAAAATCAAGGTACCCGCTTTACCCACCTCAAAGAGATCACCGACACCCTGCCCCTCGGTTTCATCTATGGCACAGATGTCAGCGCGACACCTGCAGGCTGCACTTTCCGCTCAACCCCCGCTCCCGGCGCTACCGGAACCCTGACCTGGGAGTACCAGGGCACCTGTCGTCTCGACCCTGCAGCCCAGGCCACTCTTGTCTTCACCGCCACCACTGCCGGCGCTCCAGACACGTACTTCAACAGCGCCGGCGTCCGCCTGCGGGGTAATCGCATCATAGCACGTGAAGACCTGGCGCCGGTTACCGTCATCTCGGATCGCGTTTATCGGATTGAAGCACAGGTAGGCCATTTGACCATCGTCGCCTACGTGCGTCTCAGCGCCAGCGCCCCCGTCATCTTATCCTGGGAGATCCAACCGTGAACCGTCGCATTCTGATCGTCAGTGCCGTCCTCATCACGTTACTGTTGGTCACCAACGGCCTGTTGTTCAACGGCATCCTCCGTCAGCGCCGCGAGCAGGCTGAACTGCAACTGCAGTTGACGCCGCTGCAGGCAGCCCTGGACAGCGTGCAAGGGGACGTCCCGCTGCTCGTCACTCGTCAGGCGGAGTTGGAGGCGCGGGAAGCCGAGCTGCAGTCCATCGACTTCGCTTTTCCCCAAGAGGTCGCCAGTCTCGATGTGCTGGCCGTCGTCGTCCTCCAGGCCGACATCCACGCCGTCACGTTGCCCCGCATCAGCGCCCAGCCCGCCACCACGCTGACCGTGGGCGGCGTTGAATACCGCGTCCTCAACTACGAGGTCACGGCTCAGGGGACCTTGAACGCCATCTCCAACTTCATCCAGGCCCTGGAAGCCGGGCCCATCGACAGCATGACCATCGGCCAGATCAACGTCACAGCACGGCCAACCCCCACCCCCCACCCGACCTCCCCGTCTCAGGCCGAGATTCTCTACCGCGCGGAGCTACAGTTGAGAATCTACACACGCCCGCTGGCGCCGAACGCGACCCCGGTCGCCGTCAACACGCCGAGCGTCTCCACCGAAGCGCTCATCGAGCAACTGCGGGCGCGCCTGCAGGAAGCGCAGCAGGAAGGTACCTGGGAGCGCGCTATCAGCCTCCTGGTGGTGCTGCGTCAGTTGCAGCCTGAGGACGAGACGCTGGACGCCCAACTGGTGGAGGCCTACGTCAACGCCGGTCAGCAACACCTGGACGCTGGACGATATCCCCAGGCCGACCAGAACTTCCGCGCGGCCCTGGCCTTAGACCCCGACAACGCGAGGGCGCAAGCCGCCCTGGCGCAGCTGCAGCAGCTCACACCTACGCCGACTTCCACGGTCACCCTGACGCCGACACCCTCCCCCACGCCCTCCCCTACCCTCACGCCGACGCCCTCGGTGACGCCCATGCCCTACTACGTCCATCGGCTGGAGCACACCGCCAACACCCGCTACCCCAGCCTGGGCTGCGACTGGTTCGGTTTCTACGGGAAGATCACCGACGTCAACGGCTATCCCGTCCCCGGCGTCAACATCCACCTCTGGGCTCAGGATTGGGTCGGCGTGACGACGACGAGCTCCAGCAGCGGAGAGTATGAGCTCTACCTGGATAATCATCCTAAGAAGGAGACTTGGTTCATCCAGCTCTTCGCTGGCGGCGAAGCCATCTCGGAAGCCATCGCCGTCGAATCCCGTGCCGACTGCGGGTCCGCACTCATCATCATGGACTGGAAGCGAGGGTATTGATGCAGCTCCCCTGGTTGCGCGCCGAGCGCTTCACGTTGCACATCGAACCTGACGAGATCCGGGGCATGGTCGCCTACGGCAAAACACCACAGCGCTGGGCGAGCATCTCCTTGCCGGAAGACGTCTTCCGCAACGACGCCGTCGTACATCCTCAGGCGCTCAGCGCCGCCCTAGAGGCTCTCAAGGAGAAACTGAACCTCCATACACCAGAGGTGCATTTCTCCCTGCACCACCGTCGGGCCATCCTGCGCCGGCTCCAACTGCCTAACATGCCGGACAAGGTGCTCGAAGAGGCCGTGCGGCGGGAAGCCCGCCGCGAGTTCCCCCTTCCGCCGGAAGAGGTCTATCTTTCCTGGCAGAAAGTCTCCGGCGGCGCCGGCGGGCAGCAGGAGATCTTCACCGTGGGCATCCCGCGCAACGCGGTAGATGACCTTGTCGCCGCGCTGCAGAAGGCCGGACTCAAGCCCCTCTCTCTCGATCTAAAGTACCTGGCGCTGGTCCGCGCCCTGCGCCAGCCCAATGTGATTCTCGTGGACATGGAACCGACCGACGTGCGCCTGATTCTGATCCATGACTTTCTACCCTGCATCGTGCGCACGGTCAGCCTGCCGACCCACGCCTCGCCGGACGAGGCAGCCACCCATCTGATGAGCGAGGTGCAGCGGGTCATCGACTACTGCAGAAGCCATCAACGCACCGACGCCACGCCCCACGAGCCTCGTCTCTGCCCGCTGGGGCCTCATCCGCAACGCGAGGAACTGGCCGAATTTTTGGGTCGGCGTTGGAAGGTCATCCCCCCAAAACCACCACTTTCCCTGCCCGAGGAGTTCCCCTTGCACCTCTATCTCACTAATCTAGGCCTGATGCTCAAAGAGGTCAAGACATGACCGGCGAGCCCCTGGACCTGAACTTACTGCCCCAACACCATCGTGGCTTTCGCCTCATGTGGTGGCACGCTGCGTTGGCACTCACCCTCCTGGGGCTCCTGTTCACACTGTACCCTGGCTACCGGGCCCTCCGTAAGGAACAGGAAGCCACCTCGCTCCTCCGCAGTCAGGTGAAACAGACCCAGGAGCTCCTGGCGACACTGCAGGTCGATCAGAACACCCTCGACGACCTCGACCGGAAAATCGCCGAGGTTGAGGCACGTCTTCAGCAACTGAAAAGGGAAGCCGAGGTTCTGAGGCAACAGGCCGACAACCGGACGCCCAGTCTCATCACCGCCGTGGCCCAGTGTCCGGCGGAGATCACGCTGACCCGCCTGGAGCAGCGTCCCGGACGGCTTACGGTGCAAGGGCATACCACCACCCAGTTCCAGGTGTTGGAGTACGCCCGTCGGCTGGAGGAAAGCAAGCGCTTCGTCAACGTGCGCGTCGAGGTGATAGAGAGCCATAGCGCCGACGCCCTTCTCTCGCAGGTCACCTTCACCATCGTCGCGGAGGAGTAAAAGCCATGAGCGTGGAAAGCGCGGTCATCGTCCTCTGGACGTTGCTGGGAACGGCAGTGGGGAGCTTTCTCAACGTCGCGGCGGACCGCCTGCCGGAGGCGGCCTCGCTGCTGCGTCCACCCTCCCACTGTCCGGCCTGCGGACGGCGTCTCACGCCCCTGGAGATGATCCCCCTCCTCAGCTACGTGATCTTGCGCGGACGCTGTCGCACCTGCGGGGCGCGCATCGGCCTGCGCACGTTTCTGGTGGAGGGCACCTGCGGGCTCCTCTTCGGGCTGATGGCACTGCAGGCCCGCAGCCCCACCGGTCTTCGATGGCCGGCTTTGCTCTTTCACAGCGTCTACGCTGCCGCTCTCCTCCTGATCACCGTCACCGACATAGAACAGGGGCTGATCTTCGACCGCGTGACCTTCCCGGCGCTGGCACTTGCCGCTTTCCACGCCCTGCTCCAGGGATGGCCCCAGATGGGTCTGCGCCTCGCGGGCGGGGCCCTGGGCGCCGGGGTCATCGCGCTGATCATCCTGCTGGTGCCCGGCGGGATGGGCTGGGGCGACGCCAAGCTGGCCGCTTTCATCGGGCTGATGGCCGGGCTCCCCGGCCTGCTCTTTGCCCTCTTCATCGGCTTTGTGAGCGGCGGATTGATCGGCGCAGCGCTGTTGATAGGGGGACGCGCCCGGCGGGGCGACACCCTACCCCTGGGGCCCTTTCTGGCCTTCGGTGGGGTCGTCACGCTGCTCTACGAGGAGGCGTTGATCCGGGTATTCGAGACGCTGTCCGCCGCACTCTGATACCCCAAAAGTCAAAAAAAAAGAAAGAGGATGACTCACCTGAAAAAAGGTCCTAAAAATTCGATTTTTAGCAAGACACCCCTATATCTAATGGTTTCGACCGCGAATTTTCCCACATGTAGTGGCGAGTTCCGGAAAAATCCGATTTTTTTAGTGGAGTCAAGAGGAAGCCACGTATGAACCTCGAAACGTTGATACAGGCTATGCAAACCCACGCGGCCTCGGATCTGCACCTCAAGGCCGGACAGCCGCCCATCCTGCGGATCAACGGGAGGTTGACCCCCCTTGCGGGACAGCCGACGCTGAACGACGCCCAGATGGAAATGATGATCCAGGCCCTGACGACGGCGGAACAGCGCCAACAGCTCAAGCGTGAGAAAGATCTCGACTTCGGCATCACTTTCAACGGGCAGATCCGTCTGCGCGTCAACCTCGCCTGGCAGCGCGACCGACCGGTCGGCGCCCTGCGTCTGTTGCGTACCACCGTCCCCACCATCGACGAGCTGCAGCTGCCCGCGATCTGCAAAACCCTCGCCGAGCTGGAGCAAGGTCTAGTTCTGATCACCGGGCCCACGGGCAGCGGGAAGTCCACCACGCTGGCCGCCATGCTGGAACACATCAACCGAACTATGGCGCGGCACGTCGTCACCGTCGAAGATCCCATCGAATACGTCTTCGAAGAGCGGCGGAGCCTCTTCACCCAACGGGAAGTAGGGGCCGACACCCTCTCCTTCCATACGGCGCTGAAACACGCGCTGCGTCAGGATCCAGATGTCATCATGGTGGGTGAAATGCGGGATTTGGAAACCATCTCGGCGACCCTGACCGCCGCGGAGACCGGACACCTGGTCATGGCAACGCTACACACGCCTAACGCCCCTGAGACGGTGGACCGCGTCGTCGACGTCTTTCCGGCGCACCAACAGACCCAGATTCGCACCCAGCTGGCGATGACGCTGGCGGGCGTCATCGCCCAGCGCCTCGTGCTCCGCGCCGACCGTCCGGGGCGCGTAGCCGCCTGCGAGATCATGCTGGGCACGTCAGCGGTGCGTAACCTCATCCGCGAGGCCAAGACCCCGCAAATGCGCAGCGTCATCCAGACAAGCCGCAACCGGGGCATGCAGACCCTCGAAGACGCCCTCAAAGACCTTTACCACGCGCAGATCATCGACGCAGAGGTCGTGCAACAGTACACCGGCGAGACCTTTCAACGGTGAAGGGAGACCGGGCGCGGACGCTGCGCACCTTTTCCCCAAGGCACCCAACGTCTGCAATGAGATGTAAATTGACAATGCCTTTTTCCGTGCTAAAATATATCTAATCGATATATGAACGCGCCGCTCAGAGGAACACAAGGTATCCCATGGCAAAAAGCACGGTCAACGTTCGCTATCTGATTCTGGGCCTGTTAATACAGAAGCCCATGACGGGTTACGACATCAAAAGCCTGCTGGAAAGTTTCAGCTGGCTCATCGGGAGCCCCAGCTACGGCAGTCTTTATCCGGCGCTTCACGGATTGTTGGACGACGGGTACGTTGCGGTGGACGTGATCAACGAGGACGAAAAGCCACCCAGAAAAGTCTACCATATCACAGACGCCGGCCGTCAGGCGCTGCACACGTGGATCGACAGGCCGGTGATCGAGGCGCCTTCGTTGAAGGCGTTCCTGATGCACCTGATCCTGGCGGATAACTACTCACGAGAGGGGTTGCTCGCCTACCTGAACCATCGACGAGTTCAGGTCACCGAACACCACCGGGCTTTATTAGATCGCTTACAGGAGAACCACGCTCAACAACCTCTGGAGCCGCTGGCCCTGGACTACGGGCTGGCTATGGCAAAACAGGAGTTGAATTGGTTGGAAAAGATGATCGATCGGCTTTCCTGAGCGAGCAGCAAGCCGATCCGGCCACCCGCCCTGCCCCTTTAAGACCATCAGACTTCTGCCCTCCTCTAAACGAGACGAGGAAGGTGACAAGTCGGGGAAGGTGGAGTTTTACCCTGGGTCAGCTCGCCCCGTAAGCGAGGAGGGAGGCATCTTGAATCAACAAGCGAATCTACGCAAAAGACTGAAAGATCTGGAGGCCCAAATCCAATCGCTGCAGAAAGCGTTGGAGGTCCGCCCGGAACACGGGTTGGGTAAAGGGGATCCGGCGGTCACCCAGTGGGAGCTGGATCAGGCCCTGCTCAAGCAGCTCCAGAGCCGGGCTGACCGGTTGCGGAAGGCCCTGATTCGCATGGAAGAAGGGGATTACGGCATCTGTGAGCAGTGCGGCCAACCCATCCACCCAGACCGGCTGGCCATTTTGCCGGACACCAGATTGTGCATTCAGTGCGCCCGCAAAGGCGAATCTTGAACAATTATCAGTTAATCCGGGGGGAAAGATGAACGAATTAACGCAAGAGAAGGCCCGAGTCGTCAACGCTGACGTGGAACCCAGGTTCAAGGTCGGAGACGCTGTGGTGCATCCGATTCGGGGCGCAGGTCGTGTGGTGGGGTTCAAAGAATTTGAAACCCAGGGCACGCCCAAACAGTATTACGAAATCAAATTGCTGAAGCAGACCGACACCAGTCTGATGATCCCGGTCGGGGAGGCCGAGGAAGTGGGCATGCGACGCGCACTGTCGCCCGCCGACCTCGACAGGGTGTGGGCGGTGCTGCAGGAGACACCCCAGGAACTTCCTTCCAACTATCGCTCCCGCCACAAGATCATCAATGACAAGCTGCAGACCGGCGACGTCTTCCAGATCGCCGAGGCCGTCCGGGACGCCGGTTGGCGTCATCGAACTGAAGACGGTCTGACACAGAAAGGCAGGGATCTTTACAAAAGGGGCCTTCGCCTGCTGGCGGCGGAGATCGCCGTCTCCAAGGGCATCAGCCTGAGCAAGGCACAGCGCGAGCTGAAGGCCCGACTGCAAGAGTGCTTCAAGGAGATAAGCACGTCCACCTCCGAGGAGTCCTCGTAAATCCGAGGCGGTCGCCCCATCTCAGCGTTCCCAAACGACGTCAAAGCACCTTCAATGATAACCGTACTCACATCAACAACATAAACGGGAGGTAATGTGGCAAAAAAGGAAAAGATCGAAATGATGGGCACGGTAACCGAAGCCCTGAAGGGCACCAAGTTCCGCGTGGAACTGGATAATGGGCACGAGGTTATCGCTTACCTGAGCGGCAAAATGCGACGATACTACATCCGCATTCTCGTCGGGGACCGTGTGAAAGTAGAGCTTTCACCTTACGACCTCAATCGCGGACGGATTGTCTACCGTTACAAGAAAAACCAACAAGCTAAATAGAAAGTCCCCATACCCAGGGGAAAACGACCAGCTCGTTGAACAAGAGAAACCCTTGATTCACCTGGGAAAAGGTCCAAGAAATGGAATTTCAGGTGACCATGCCCCACATCGAGTGATTTTGGTCAAGAGAAACCCACATATAAGTATCAAGTCGTAGCAAAACCCTGAAATTACGGTATAAGATGCAACGCACCTACGATGATCAGATCACGTTGGCTAAAACCCATGCCAGCATGCACGAAATGACTATTTTCAAACCTCCGAAGGTGCGTCGCACCTGGCTATGTTCTAATACCGTAATTTAAGAAAAATCCGATTTCTGCTAGTTATTTCAGTAAAGTCACACTTACGTGCCGAAAGTCGGGCGCTTTTTCAGTGTGAAGTTACGGTATAAGGTACGACGCACCCGCCCCTATCCGGCTTTGCTGGATCAACATGCATCCGCGCGTGCGCGAGTCTGCAGATGCGTTGGAGCGGACTGAACCCTAATATCGCAGCCCTATGGTCCGAGGAGACAAAGATGGACTTCTTCACTTCCGAGTTTCAGGAGTTACTGAAAGACACCTGGGTCTTTATTCCCAAGTTGATCGCTGCCCTTCTCACTTTTAGCGTGACGCTGGTGGCTTCCAGCGCCGTAGCGCGCTCGGTCAAACGGACACTACAGCGCAGAAAGGTCGATCCGGAAACCCAAAACCTGCTGAGCCGTATGGCCCGATGGACGGTGCTGGTGCTGGGCACCGTTCTGGCGCTGGAGCAGGTAGAGTTCAACGTCACCAGCTTTATGGCCGGCCTGGGCGTCCTCGGCTTCACCGTGGGCTTCGCCTTGCAGGACATCTCGCGGAACTTCATCGCAGGGATCCTCCTGCTACTCCGCCAGCCCTTTGAGATCGGCGACGCGGTCACCGTGGGCGGCAGCTACAGCGGCAAGATCCTGGAGATCAACACCCGTGATACAGTGCTCATGACCTGGGACGGCGAACACGTTATACTGCCCAACATCGACGTCTTCAACAACCCCATCATCAACTACTCGCAGGTGCAGTCCCGGCGCCGCACCATCTACATCGGCCTGGGATACGACGAGGACCCCGACGCCGCCATCGACGCTTTTCTGGACGCCCTCCGCAGCGTAGAGGGAGTCCAGGAGAAGCCACCCCCTACCATCCGAGCCGAGGAGCTGGGCAATTCCACGCTCCAGCTGGCCGCCCGCTTCTGGGTCGATCAGAAGACCTACGACCTCTTCGACGTCCACTCCCGCGTGGTGTTGGCCATCCAGAAAACGGCCGAAGAGCGAGGCATCAACCTGCCCTACCCCATTCAGACTGTTCGGGTCGAGAGCGTCTGAACACTTTATGAAAACAAAACCTTCTTCTCCGCACCTCAATTTACTCAAAAACCGCATCGACATCACGCGCGTGCCCTTCAGCGACCGGGGCTCGCGGGTGCTCGTCTTTCAGGCCAAGAACCGTTCGTCTCTCTACATCAAGCTGGCCGAACGGCTGACGACGATCCAACCCGGCCTCGACGCCTATCGAGAACGCCCTCCCTTCGTAGAGGAGATCGAGCTGCTGGACGAGGAGCATCGCCCCCTCCCCTTCGAGGTCGTCAGCTACCCTCACGCGCTCCACCTGCGTACGGAGATCGGGGAATTCGGAGTAGCCTTCGACGGGCAGTCATCCGTGACCTTTGGCTTGCCGGCCCACAAAGTCGCCGGACTGCGCTTCCACGTCTCTCCCCAGTTCTGGCAACCGCACGACCGAGGGGGCCTCTTCAAAGCCGTTCGCAATCTTTCCTACCTCAGCAACCGGGAACCGCTCTTCAACATCATCACCCCTCGGCGCGGAGGCTACAGCGTCGAAATCCTGGTACCGGCCGGCGAAGATAGCACCCTCACCCTCACCATAGGGGACGGAGAGCGTGTCGGAGATCCGACGCCCTCTTTCAACGCCGCCGAAGCCGCCGCAGAAGCGCGCTGGCATCGCTGGTTCCAACGCATCCCCCCCGTCGCCGAAAGATACCAACCCACCTACACTTACGCCTGGTGGATCATGGCCAACAACCTCATCAGCCCGCAAGGAGAGGTCGTCTACGAGGCCATGCTCCCCTCGAAGATCAACTACGTGGGCCTGTGGCTCTGGGACAGCGCCATGCACGCGCTCGCCTACCGGCACGTCGACCCCGAGCTGGCCCGCAACCAGCTGCGCGCCATGCTCGCCTGCCAGCTGGAAGATGGGATGTTGCCCGACGCCGTCTACGACGAGGGGATCATCTCCGAAATCGGTCACCCTTTCCGCTCCGAGGTAACCAAGCCGCCCATCATGGCCTGGACGGCGCTCAAACTCCACGAGACCGATCCCAACCTCGAGTTCCTACGCGAAATCTACGTGCCCCTGGTGCGCTGGAACGCCTGGTGGTTCAGCATGAACGACGATGACGTCGATGGGCTGGCTCAATACAACCACCCCTACTCCTCCGGTCTGGACGACAGTCCCCTCTGGGAACATGGGATGCCCGTGGAATCCCCCGACCTGAACACCTACCTCTGTGTGCAGATGGGCTCCCTGGCCATGATCGCCGAGGCGCTGGGGATGGAGGCGGAAAGCAAGATGTGGCGACGACGCGCTGCCGCTATCGTCCACCGCATGATCGAGCACTTTTGGGACGCAGAGGTCGGTCTCTTCTGGGCCACCTACAACCACAAGCCCATCCTCGTGCGCACACCCTTCAACCTCTATCCACTGTGGACCGGCCAGCTCCCGGCGGGGATGTGCCGGCGGCTTATCGAGCACCTGACCAACCCCAACGAGTTCTGGGGGACGTACGCGCTGCCCACGGTGGCCCGCAACGATCCTCACTACGAGCCCGATACGATGTGGCGCGGGCCGGTGTGGGCCAACATCAACTACTTCTTCATCGAAGCCCTGCAGCAGATCGGCGAAGAGGAACGAGCACGGGAGCTGCGGGAAAAGACGCTTTCGCTGATTATGGAACACGAAAGCATCTACGAATATTACAACGCGGAGAGCGGAGAACCGCCCGACACCGCTGCCGACATTTTCGGATGGACGGCAGCCGTGTTCATCGATCTCGCTATCCAGGCAACGCAGGAGGAGGGACGCCATGGAGAAGAGGAGCTCTGACACCGAAACCACGCTACAATCTTACTGCACCGCTTTACCCGAGGACTTTTTTGAAAACCGTGCGCTGATCATCGCCTCCAACCGGGGGCCGGTGACCTTCAATCTCACAGAGGAACGAGAACTGACCTTCGAGCGCGGCTCCGGCGGACTGGTCACCGCCCTGACCGGTATCGCTCAGTACGTGAACGCCACCTGGATCGCCTGCGCCCAGTCAGGTGCGGACGCGCAGTGGCGGGCGGGTGAGGTGCCCCTCTGGGAAGGGGGGGAGACCATCCGCGTCGAGTTCCTCTCGCCCTCTCCATCGGCCTACGATGGCTATTACAGCACCATCGCCAACCCGCTGCTCTGGTTTCTCCAACACTCCATGTGGGATCTCCCCCGCGCCCCCATCATCGACCGCACGACCTGGGACGCCTGGGAGAAGGGCTACAAAGCGGTCAACGAGAAGTTCGCCGAGGCTATCGTGGCCCGGGTGCGGGCCCTGGATCGCCCCGCGCTGGTCATGCTCCAGGACTACCATCTCTACCTGGTTCCTCGTATGATCTGGTCGGCCATGCGCCCGGCCGAACGCCCCACCCTCCTGCACTTCATCCACATCCCCTGGCCCGGCCCGGAGTACTGGCGCATTCTGCCCCCGACGATGCGCGAGGAGATCCTGGACAGTCTCTGTGCCGTGGATGTGCTCGGCTTGCAAACCCAATCCGACGCCCTGAATTTTCTGCGGACATGTCACGTACACTTGCCCACCGACCGCCGACGCGGCGTCAAATACGGCAAGCGGCGCGTCTGGTACCGCAACCACCACACCTACGTGCGCGATTTCCCCATCTCCATCGACGTGGAAGCACTGCGGGAGATGGCGACCACGCCGGAGGTGGCCTCTTACCGCCGCGAGCTCCACGAGCTACTGGGAGAAGGCTACCGGCTCATCGTGCGCATCGAGCGCACCGAGCCCAGCAAGAACATCATCCGAGGCTTCCGCGCCTTCGCCGAGCTTCTTAAATTGCATCCCGAACACCGCAAGCGGGTGAAGTTCCTGGCTCTGCTCGTCCCCTCCCGCCTGGGTGTGGACGAGTATCAGAACTATCTGGACGAGCTGATGGCGGCCGCCGGGCGCGTCAACGCCGAATACGGCACCAGCGACTGGGAACCGGTCCGGGTGTTGGTCGGGGAAAACTATCCTCGCGCCGTGGCGGCCCTGCAGATGTATGATGTCCTCCTGGTCAACGCCATCGCCGACGGTATGAATCTGGTGGCTAAAGAAGGTCCCATCGTCAACGAACGCGACGGCGTGCTGGTGCTCTCCGAGAGCACAGGCGCCCGCCAGCAGCTGGGCGACGGCGCCAAGGTGATCTCGCCCTGCGACGTCTACGCCACGGCCCAAGCGCTCCACGAGGCGTTGACCATGCCCCCGGCGGAACGCAAGGCGCGGGCTGCCTTGATGCGCGAGACGGTCGAGCGCGAGGACATCATCGCCTGGTTCTGTGACCAGCTGAAGACAATCCACCAGCTGAAACTATAATCGTTAAGGTGGGAAACATCGGATTTCTGAACGGCCCCCCTGGTCATCCCGAACCCTGAGCACGGCGAAGGGTGAGAGATCTCGTGGTCTTGACCGCGAATTCCCCTCCATGTAGGGGCAAGTTTTGGAGAAATCGGATGTTTCTGAGTTACTTCAGGCGAGTCGAGGTTGATCGTCAAAAACGATAATCGAGGAGCAATGCGATGAACACAAAGCCCACCACCGCCATCCTTCATTACAGCGCACCGCCCGTCATCGGCGGCGTGGAGCTGGTGATCAAGGCTCACGCCGAGGTGATGAACGCCTTCGGTTATCCCGTCACCGTCGTCGCCGGACGCGGCGAGGGGGCGGCGCTCCCCCCGAAGGTCACCCTGGAGAAACGGCCCCTCCTCGACTCCCGCCACCCGGAGATCCTGGAGGTCAGCGAAAGTTTGGCACAAGGCGAGGTGCCTGAGACCTTTGACACCCTCGCCGCGCGCATCGCGGAGGAACTGGAGCCGCTCCTGCGAGGCTTCGACAACATCATCGTTCACAACGTCTTCACCAAACGCTTCAACCTGCCGCTTACCGCGGCCCTCCACCAGCTGCTCGACGCGGGCACCCTCCCACACTGCATCGCCTGGTGCCACGACCTGGGCTGGGTCAGCGAGAGCTCGCGCATCTACCTGCACCCCGGCCACCCCTGGGACCTGCTGCGCACCTATCGTCCTGAGCTCACCTACGTGGTCGTCTCGCGGGAGCGGCAGGCGGAGCTCGCCGCACTACTGGAGCGGCCCGCCGAGGAGATCCGCGTGGTCTACAACGGCGTCAAACCCGAGACGCTGCTGGGTCTCACCGAGGAGGGTGCTGCGCTCGTCGAACGGCTGGCGTTATTGGAGCGCGATTTGATCCTGCTGATGCCGGTCCGGGTAACCCACCAGAAGAACATCGAACTCGCCCTGCGCGTCGTCGCCGCGCTGAAAAAGAAGCTGGAGCGCCCCTTCCTGGTTTTGACCGGTCCGCCGGACCCCCACGACCCCCAAAGCATGGCCTACTTCCGCGACCTGCAGGCGCTGCGGGCGCGACTGGGCGTCGAGGAGGAGATGCGCTTTGTCTTTGAATCCGGCCCCGATCCTGAGAGGCCCTACACGATCGACGAAGAGGTCGTCGGCGACCTCTTCCGCGTAAGCGACGTGATGTTCATGCCCAGCCACGTCGAAGGCTTTGGCATGCCGGTGCTGGAGGCCGGGCTCGTGGGGCTCCCCGTGGTGAGCACTGCCGTCCCCGCTGCCGAAGAGCTCGCCCGCGAGGAGCGGATCCTCATCGCCGACGACGCACCGCCCCAGGAAATCGCCGACGCGATCTTGAGCTGGGCTGAAGCGAGTCGGGGGCACCGCTTGCGCCGCCGGGTGCGCCAACACCTCACCTGGCAAGCCCTTTTCCGGCACGAGATCGAAGCGCTGCTCCACCCATGACCGCCCGGTCCGCCATCCCCCTCCCCCTGCTCAACGCGCGTCAGGTGCGCCTCTTCCTGGACTACGACGGGACGCTGGCCGACTTTGCCCCCACGCCCGACGTCGTCGAGCCCCGTCCCGAGGTCATCGAGATACTCACACGCCTCCGCGACACCCCCGACATCCACGTCTCCCTGATCAGCGGACGGCGACTGAGTCACCTGGAGACGCTGGTGCCGGTGTCGGGCGTGCTCTTGGCGGGCACCTACGGCGTGGAGCTGCGCACACCATCAGGCGAACGTCGAGAGCGCCTGAACTACGCCGCGCTGCGTCCCCTCCTCGACGCACTCAAGCCCCGCTGGGCCGACCTCATCGCCGACCGCGAAGGTTTCTACCTGGAGGACAAAGGCTGGTCCCTGGCCCTGCACGCGCGATACGCAGCAGACGCGGAGGCGGTGACGGTGCTGAGAGCGGCGCGGCGCGCGGCCCGGGCTGCGGCCGCCGAAAGCCCCTTTCACCTCGTGGGCGGACACAAATTTCTGGAACTGCGCCCCCACTTGGCCCACAAGGGGAAAACCGTGGCCTATCTGCTGCAGACCTACCCTCTACCCGACGCGCTTCCCGTCTATGTAGGCGACGACGACAAGGACGCCGAGGCCTTCGACGTGATCCACGCTCACGGCGGACTGACGGTCTTCGTCACCGAGGGCCAGACACCACCTGGCGTCGCCGCCGACCTCCGGCTGCCCGATCCCCAGGCCGTCCATGCCTGGCTGCGCCGCTTACTCCACCAGCGCGGGCGTGAGACTCACAACGCCCCTCAAAAGTAAAAGAAAATGAAGTCAATGAAGCCAAGTCAATCATGACCATAAAACGCGAAATCTTTGTGGGCGGGTGCGGTCGCAGCGGCACGACGCTGCTGGGGGCGATCCTCGGCGCGCACAGCCGCTGCCTCTGCCCCCCGGAGTCCCACTTCAAAACCAGCCCCTTCCGTCTGGGGATGTGGAAAGACGGCCACATCGACCCCCGCGCCGCCTGGGCCTATATCCAGATTCACTGGCGTTTCAAAATCTGGCAGCTGGACGTGGACGCGGACGCGGCGCCGCAGAGCAGCTACGTGGACCTGCTGCACTGGCTCGTCGAGCAGTACGCCGAGGCCCACGATCTGACGGGGACGATCTGGGTTGATCACACCCCGGAGAACGTCAACTACGCCTCCACCCTCTTGAACCACTTCCCCAGGGCGCGGCTGGTCCACATCGTGCGAGACGGACGGGCCGTCGCCAACTCCATCATGCCCCTGGACTGGGGACCGAACACGGTCATCACGGCCGCACCCTGGTGGGAGACGAACGTCCGCAGCGGCCTGACTTTAGAAGAGGGAGAGCTGGCCGAGCGCATCGTGCGGGTGAAATACGAAGCCCTGCTCGCCGAGCCGGAGACCACAGTGGCACATCTATGCGACGCTCTAGAGCTGGCCTTCGAGCCGAGCATGCTGAGCGCCTCCGGCTTCCACCCACCGGCCTACACCACCAGGCAACATCAGCTGATCGGTCGAGGGCTAGACCCGGCGCGGGCCCAGCGCTGGAGGGAAGCCCTCAGCCCGCGTCAGATCGAGATCTTCGAAAGCCTCGCCGGCGCGCTGTTGCAGGCGTTGGGATACCCTCTGTTGTACGCGGAAAACGCCGTCCCGCCCACGCCGCGCGAGCGTCTTCGCGC
Organism: Anaerolineae bacterium; assembly: GCA_049975525.1. Classification (GTDB taxonomy): domain Bacteria; phylum Chloroflexota; class Anaerolineae; order B4-G1; family SLSP01; genus G713. The sequence continues at coordinate 21,415 of JBNGCW010000015.1, read as the reverse complement.
GCGGACCACGGAGCTTTGGCGAAGCAAATTTTGGAATCCCCTGCGCTGGTTAAAACGCAGTTACCCCCTCTGGCTCTCCTCCGACTTCCTCCGCGTCGTGTGGGACTCCCTGCAGGCTTCCAGGAAAGCGAACCTTCCACCTCCACCCGAAACGTAGCCCGCGCTTCACCCCCACGGAGCCGCAGAAACCACAGGCCGGCCCCGGACGTAAGGGTCCGGGACCGGCCTTGAACCGTCATCCGGTGGGAGGCCTCTGCCCTATCCTACCCCCCTGGGATGTTCCCCACCACCCCCTCGACCAGCCAGTCGAAGGAGAGCAGGGCTTCGTCGCTCATCGTCTCGCCTTCGGCCACCCGCAGCTCACCCTTGTTATCGTAAATGGGGCCCGTGAAGGGGTGGAACTCGCCGGCGACGATCTGCGCCTTCACCGCGTTGACCTCGTCGCGCACCTCCTGGGGCACCATGTCGCCGAAGGGCGCCAGATCCAGGATGCCGTCGGCGATGTGTCCCCAGTAAGCGTGGGTCTCCCATTCACCGTTGTAGGCCTTCTCCACAGTGTCGATGTAGTAGACGCCCCAATCCCAGACGGGCGCCGTCAACACGGCGTTGGGTGCCACGTCCTGGGAGATGGCGTTGTAGCCCACAGCATAGACGCCGTTCTCCTCTGCCATCTTGTCTGGCTCCGTGGAGTCGCTCTCGCGGGCGATCACGTCGGCGCCGATTTCCAGCAACGCCTGCGCCGCCTCACGCTCGGCCGGGGGATTGAACCAGTCGGAGATCCAGACCGGATGCACCTCCACCTCCGGGTTGACGGAGCGCGCGCCCCGCGTGAAGGCGTTGATGTTGCGCACCACCTCGGGGATAGGATAAGGGGCCACGTACCCCAGGATGTTAGACTCGGTCATCCGCCCGGCGGTGACCCCCGCCAGATACCAGCCCTCGTAGCCTCGCCCGTCGTAGATGCTCACGTTGTCCGCGGTCTTGTAGCCGGTGCAATGCTCGAAGAGCACGTCGGGATATTCTGCGGCGACGTTCATCACCGGGTCCATATAGCCAAAAGAGGTGGCGAAGATCATATCGTACCCTTGTTCCGCGTAGGCACGCAGAACGCGCTCGACGTCCGGCCCCTCGGGAACGGATTCGCTATACGCCGTCTCCACGTAGCCCAGCGCCTCTTCCAGGGCCTGGCGTCCCTGATCGTGCGCATAGCTCCAGCCGAGGTCGCCCACCGGCCCGACGTAGATAAAAGCGACCTTGAAGGACTCTTTCTCGGCCTCCGGGGCGATCCCACCACACTGAGTGGTCAACAATGTCAGGATGATCAACAGGGAGCTCAACATCCAACCTCTGTGTTTCATGGTGACTTCCTCCTATTAAGGATATGATAAACTGTACCGACACAACCGCTAAAATCCGGACGTATCTGTTGGCTGCCCTGGAAAAAGGGTCAGCCAAAGAAAAATATGGGGCATATGTTGTGGTTGGGCTGCACCAAACCACAACATACAGTACCCCTTTCTCTAATGAAAAATTTTTTCCAATAGAGTCATCTGTTTAGTCTTCTGAAGTGCGACGCACTTTCGCCGAAGTTCACAAACCTAAACAGTTGCACCCGGACTTTTCCGGACCAACCCATCGAGAGATGATCTCTTGTTGCGACCGTGCCCCCAACGCCTTTGAAGCACGCTCGACAGAGATCACACCTCCATTGTATCGGATTCTCTCCAATATGTCACGGCGCCCAGATCTCACCGGGCTGCGGGGTGTAGCGGACGCGGAAGTCGCGGCTGCAATCATCGCGGTCACTGTAGGCGGGACTGCGCTCCAGGCTGCCACCCGTGGGGAACGGGGCCTCGAAATCGACGAAGGGGATCACGTCGGCCCGCGCTACGCCGCCCCAGGCGACGCTGTCGACCAGAGCACCCGTCGCGTCGTGCAACAGCACCTCGTCCTGCGTGTTGCCCAGCGCCGGTCCAAAGCCCTCCCACGCACCGACCGGTGTCAGATCGGGCACGTTGTCATCACACCCCAGCCACTCATAGTCGGGGTTGCGCCCGTAAGCCGCAGAGAAATCACCGGCGCACGCGGCGACGATCACCACCTGTGCGGGTGAGAGCCCGGCGCCCTCAGGGAAAGCATAACGCCCATCGCCGTAATCACCTTCGCTCAGGGCATCGCCCACCGTCCAGCCCTGCAGCGAAAAGGTCTCCCTCGTAGGGTTGTAGAGCTCCATCCACTCCTTGAGGGTCTCATCACCGCCGCCGGGGTTGGAGGGATTGATGTAGACCTCGGTGAAGAGGGGATACGCGGCCGGTGGGGCGTAGTCACGGAAGACCAGGGGCAGGAGCACTCTGTGAACCATGGGGCCATGGCTCCGCACCCAGTCGTACTCAAAGACCTCCTGCAGGTAAGCATGGAGGGCCGGCGACGCCGCCTGCACCGCCACCTCGCGGTTGACCTTGTTGGAAGTCTCGCTACCGTTGAGGCTGCCGACATGCACCCACTGCTCCGTGCCCAGATCCACCAGAAAGACTTTAGCGTGCACGCCCAACCCGGTGACGTTGGCGAGCCGACAGGTGAGCGTCAGGCCCTCCGCCGCGGCCACAGCGTTGAGGTGAACGCACGTGGCGGTGTTCTTGTTGACATGCTGGGGCTCATCGTAGTAAGCGTCGAGGAGCAGCCGCACCGACGCGCCGCGTCGCGCGGCCTCAATCAACGCCTGCACGCGCGGATTGCGCCCCACAGCGCCGACGCCCCACGTCCACGTCAGCGGTTCGTTGAGCTGCAGTCCCAGAATCTCGTCGCCGCTGTCGGCGCGGTTGAGCAGGCCCAACAGCGCGTCGCCATCGCGCAGGCTGTGCTCCGGCGCGTGCATCACTGTGAAGTGCGTCGCCGTGGCGACCAGCGGTCGGCTGAAGACTGCTGTGTACGTCGTCCAATCCGGCTCAGGCAGCGGCTCATAGCCGGTGGGCGGAGCGAGACCCGCGGCGAAATCCTCACCGTAGCGCGCCACGTCCAGCCGTGTGAGATCACAGTCACGGGCGAAGAGCGCCTGTAGCCGCGCGACGACACCCGGCGCCTCGGTGACAAAAAGTACGCCGCGATGTCCGCGCGTGCCATTGTCCAACCGATCCGCCGGCATAGAGCGCGGCGTGAAGTTGTCGGTGCTGACGAGGGCTCGTTTGCCGTCCACCACGATGAACTTGGCGTGCTGGTAGCGGTAACGGCGCACGTCTCCTCCCATAAAATAGACGCTGCCGTTGGGATGTGCGTCGATCTGGTCGACGATCCACTTCTCATCGTCGGCGATCCCACCGACCACCTTGCTTTCCAACAACAGGGTGACGGCGACGCCGGCCTGCAGGCGCGCCTCGAGGGTCTCGTAGAGCGCCACACTCTCGAAAGCGTAGCCCTGGAGGAGGATGGAGTCGCGGGCCGAGGCCAGCGTACGCGAGACCACGTCCAGACCGGCGTCGGGCGCGACGGCGACGGTCACCGCGTGGGTGGTGGCGATCTCCGCGGGGAAGAAGAGCGCCTCCAGATCCCAGCCCGGGTAGCGCACTTTGCGCCCGTCGTGGGGATCGGCGGGATCCTGCGCCCAGTCGGCAGCGCTGTCGGTGTCGGGCACGGGGCGACCGGTGGCCTGATCCAGCTTGCGATAGAGTACCTGGGCCTTGTCGTTATAGCCAGCGTAGGGATGGGGCACCGAAGCCCCTGTCCAGCCTACATCGGTCGAACCTTTGCCGTAAGCCAGGGTGTCCACCACGTTATCCCGGTCATCCAACACGTAGACCGTCTTGCCGTCGTCGGTGAAGCCGGGCCAATGGCCTTCCAGCAGCGTCGTACTCTGGGTGACGGCCCAGTGGGCCTCGAAACCCCAGACCGACGTGAAGCCCGCGTTGTCCTCCGCCAGCCAGAGGATCTCGCGCGGGGCGATCTCGGCTCCTGCGGGAAAACAGGCCCGTGTACCGAAGCTGACGCGGTCGCCGAGGCACCAGCCGTTCAGCGGGACGGCGTCGGCGCTCAGGTTGATGAGCGCGGCAGCCTCCCCACCGTCGCCGTAGTTGCCCGGCTGGAGCGCATAGAGACGTACGTCGGGCACGATGTCGGTCGTCCAGGCGGACGTGGCGCCCTGCCCGACGTCGGCGGTGGCGGTGACGTGGTTGGTCACGTGACCGGCGAGCGCTTCCGTCTGGCTGACCACCAGCGCAATCTGGCCCAGCGTCGCGGTGGGCAGCTCGCCCACGTCCCAGCGCAGCGTCTGCCCGGCTGCGGTAAAAGAGTAAGGGCTTGTCTGCGCCACCGTCGCCAGCCCGGTGGGGAGCGTGTCGGTGAGCACGACGTTCGTCGCTGTGAGCGTGCCGGTGTTGCTGAAAGCGATGTGGTAGGTAAACAGCGTGCGCGGTGCCACCGCCGCCGGTCCTGTCTTGACCAGGTTCAGCTGAGGGGCAGGCTCCGACGAGACGTAGCAGGAGTTCGGCGCTTTAGGCGTCCCGTTGATGGGGTTACCGTCCGCGTCCTCGCCGTTGTGCGTCACGCCATCGTTGGTGCACCAGTTGTCGGACGTGTCCGGCCCCCGCGGATCGATACGTTCCATAGTCTGTTTGGTCGCGTTATCTCCGGCCGGCCACGACCCGCCTTCCACATTGGCGGTATCGATGCGCCCTCCGCTCGCATCGTCTAGATATAGAATTTCGCCGTCGTTGTCAAGACTTCCGCCGCTGAAAGGTCCCACCCAATCGGCCGAAATATCCCCGACGGTGTCATCATCTGAGCGTTCTATCAGATAATACCCCAAGGGTTCTATCTCGCCTTCCAGGGTGAGTGTGGGGCCAAAGTCTGCAGCATAGAGGTGCCAACCTGTCAAGGGGATCGTCTGCTCGGTGGTGTTATAAAGCTCAATCCACTCATCGTAGGTGCTTGCCGCCGTCCCCATCCACGCCACCTCGTTGATAACAACATCGCCGGGCGCGGCGGTGTTGAAAGGCGCAGCCCGCGTGGGCAAGATAAAACCCGGCGTGTGGACCACGATCAGCAGGAGCAGGGCACTCCCCAGAAAAGCCAGATTCAGGTGTAAAATACGCTTACACATATCATCGCCTCCTAAAACCGCACATCCAAAGAAGAACTACGCAGGGGCGCGTTTTCTGCCCTGGAAGGACTAGGCGTACCCTACGTTGTGATTATACGGAAGTTTCCCTCTCTGGCAATAACGAGGGCGCGCGTCTTGCGGATGGGGCAACATCCAATACAATAGGGGATGGTCGATTCTGGTATTGGCGCCGTTGACCAAGACTTTTACGGTGGACGGGCGTAGCTGTTGACGAGGAGTCTCAGACTCCGAACGACATGGAGAGAATAGAATGCATGCAAAGACAAAGTCAGATGTAGTAGATGTAAAAGCGTTACACCGCAAGCGGTGGGCCTGGTATTTTTATGATTTTGGGAACTCGGCCTACGCCGCCGTCGTCCTCCTGGCGGTCTACTCGGCTTATTTCCAGGGACAGGTCGTGGGAGGCGCGCGGGGTTCTCGCCTCTGGGGGCTCTCCGTAGGGGCGGCGATGTTCATCGTCGCGGCGATATCGCCGGTGCTGGGCGCTATCGCCGATTTTTCACGCGCCAAGAAAGAGTTCCTCCTGGGGTTTACCGCGCTCTCCTGTGTTTTCACGGCGTCGCTGTTCTTTGTGGGCCCAGGAGACATCGTGATCGGCATTCTCTTTTTCATCATCGCCGAGATCGGCTATCGAGGCGGCCAGGTCTTTTACGACGCGCTGCTGCCGGAGATCGCCGACGCGCACGACATCGGGCGCGTCTCAGGTATTGGCTGGGCGCTGGGCTCCGGCGGGGGTGTGCTCTGCCTGCTCATCATCCTGCCGCTGATCATGATCTTTGAGGGCCCTTTCATGGTGCGCCTCTCCTTTGTGATTACCGCGGTCTACTACGCTGCCTCCGCCATCCCCCTCTTCCTGATCATCAAACAGGACAGTCTCTCAGCGCCCCCCAAGCCAGAGGAATCCTATCTGGTGTTGGGCTTTCGTCGCATCTGGAGCACCATCAAGACGGCACGGGATTACAGCGAGTTCCTCAAGTTCGTGGCCTCTTACATCATCTACAACTCCGGGGTGATGATGGCCATGAATTTCGCCGCCATTATCGGCGCCGTACTTTTCGGCATGGATCAGACAGAGCTCATCGCCTTCGTCATCCTGGTGCAGGTCACCAACGTGGCGGGCGCCTATCTGCTGGGGCATCTGGTGGACCGCGTCGGAGCCAAACCGGCGATGGTGCTCTCCATTCTGCTGATGGTGGTGGCGGTGGCGTTGATGTTCCTGGCGCAAACGATGACCTTCTTCTTCTTTGTGGGCGCGCTGGCGGGTTTCGCCATGGCGGGCATCCAATCCATCAGCCGCACGATGGTGGGGGCGCTCACCCCCGCCGGACGGAGCGCCGAATTCTACGGCTTCTTCGCCGTAGCCGGCACCATCTCTTCGGTGGCGGGACCGGCGATTTACGGCGACGTCGCTTTCCGCATGGCCCGTTGGTACCAGAACATACAGGGGCTGTCGGAGTTCGCCGCCGAACAGGCAGGACAGCGCACCGCGGTGCTCGCCATGGGCGCGGCACTGTTGCTGGGCCTGGGCGTGCTGGCTTCCGTCAGCCAGGCGCGCGCCAAAGCGACCTACAAGTTAGCGGTGGAGACACCCAGTAGCGCGACACCGTGATTGACATCACCGCCTGTCATTCTCGGATGGGGTGAGAACAATGGAAAAGAAACGCTCATGGATAGGGTTGCTGTGGCTTCTACTGGGAAGCCTGGTGCTGGGCTGGATCCCGCGCGTTCAGGCGGCGGAACCGCCCATCCTCACCGGGGTGAACGCGCAGGTCACCGTGCGCAGCGACGGCGAGCTCGACGTGCGCTATCGCCTCACCTTCGAGGAGACAGATTCGCGCCAGGGCATCACGTCGATGGGGCCCTTCGACGCTGGACATCGGATCCGCGACGCGCAGCTGGAACACGGGCCGGAGAGCCGGCCCGTGACGCTAAACCGTCAAGGCGACGGTTTCTACGGCGTCGATTTCGGCATGGAGACCCGGCCCGGCGAGACCTACACCATCCAGGTGCGTTACACGGCGCCCGCCCAGCTGGACGCCACCACCTACAAGGGAGAGCCCTACCGCGTCCTGGCCTGGGCACCTATCCAGTGGTCCCTGCCCATCGAGGAACAAGTGGTCACCTTTATCCTGCCCATCGAACTGCCCCCGGAGATCACCGAACCGGAGCAGGTGACCGGCGGACTAGTGGACGAGACCGGGCTGGTAGTCAACGACGACGTGGTAGCGCGTTTCTCCCGTTGGGTTTACTACCCCACCGCCGACGAGGCGAGCGGGCATGTCTGGCTCTCCGTCTACGTCGCCCAGGAGTCTTTGCCGCCCGAGGCTCCCTTCCACCCCCAGATCTTCATTCCCGAGCGCTACTTCGACCTGCCGGCCCCCCCGCCGACATCACCCCCAGCCATCGAAGAACACGAGGAGATCACGACACCGCGCGTCACCCCGGTCGTCGCGCCGGTGGATCCGACGACACCCTCGCTGTGGATCTGCGGCGGCGTCATCGGATTGCTGGGCGCGCTGGGCGTGGCCCTGGGGGCGTTCCTCTGGACCCGGCCTCGCAAACCACCCCAGCCCTACGAGGAACCGGCGATTGAGATCGAGACCTTCGAACAACCCGGACAGGTGCCCGACCTGGACGCGATCGAGGCCGCCATGTACATCGGCGACAGGACGAAGGTGCTCACCCTGCTCATCCTCAATCTGGAGCAGCGAGGCGTGCTCACGGTCCTTAATCGACAGCCTCTCCAGCTGGAGGCGACGCAGCCGGAGGGTGCGGAGACCGACTACGAGCGGGCGCTGGTGGAAGGCATCGCGCCCGACGGCACGCTGCCCCGCGCCACCATCGACGAGGTGTTAAGGCTGCTTGCAGCGCGTCTCCAGACGAAGCTCTGGAACGCCGATCCCCAGGCCACCCGCCAGACCTATCAGCAACGGGCCGATGAAGCCTGGCGTGACTTCCAACAGCAGCCGCAGCGGCAGCCTCCGCCCACTCTCTGGCCCTGGATCGTGCTTTCACAAAACTTCAGTCTCCACAGGATGCGAGAAGACGGGCCGTCGAACGGAGGACTCACACCTCTCGCCGGTCAAACGAAGGTCGGCGCGAAAGGAGGAACGGCTGGCCGGGAGAGCGGGCAAGGCGGGTTGCGAGGCTCGCCGGTGGTGCGCACCGCCGGCGCCATGGCGGCCTTGATGGAGGGTGTGGCGGCAAACTTGGCGCGCAAGGCGGAGGGGCTGGCTGCATCGGCGGTGCAGTCGGTCGAAGAGGGCGGGAAGGCGATCGCAGGCTACGACGCCTGTCATTCAGCCTGTCACAGCGCCTGTGTCCACGACGCCTGTCATTCGGCCTGCGTCCACGACGCCTGTCACAGCGCCTGCCACTCGGCCTGCGTCCACAGCGCCTGTCACTCCGCTTGCCATTCGGCCTGCGTGAGCAAGTTCTAAGCGAGCCGCGGCTTCTATGTCCGAGCAAGAGTTCATCGCCTTCACCGAGGCCTTTGTCGCCGACACGCGGGACCTGGTCTTCGTGCGACCCGAGGACGGCGTGCTCATCCTGCGGCCCAACCGGGTGCAGTATCTCAACGCCACCGCCGCCGAGATGCTTGCCGCGCTCTACGCGCCCGACGCCGACGTGGCGGAGACACTGGAAGCGTTAACCCGCCGCTACGACGTCCCCCGCGAGACCCTCATCGCCGACCTGGACCGCTTGTTGCGCACCCTGCGCACCCTGCTGAGCAGCGAGCCAGGGGAGACGCCGGCGGTCAAGCTCACCGAGTTCGGCACGCATCGGCGTCGCTACCCCGTGATCTCCGAGATCGCGCTGACTTACCGCTGCCAGAACCGCTGCTTCTTCTGCTATGCCAATGCGCCTGAGCGGGGCAGCCCGGCGGCGGAGATGTCCACGGAAGAGGTCAAGCGCGTCATCGACAAGATCATCGACCAGGCACGGGTCCCCATGCTCTCTTTCACGGGCGGGGAACCGACCCTGCGCCGGGACCTGCCGGACCTCATCGCCCACGCCGTCGCGCGTGGCCTGCGCACCAATCTCATCACCAACGGCATCCGCTGCGCCGATCCCGTCTACGCAGCCCGGCTGGCGGAGGCAGGGCTGCACTCGGCCCAGGTAAGCCTGGAAGCGGGCGACGCCACCACCCATAACGCCGTGGTGGGCAATCCGGGCGCCTTCGAGAAGACGCTCGCGGCGGTGAGCGTCCTCAGCCAAGCCGGTATTCACACCCACACCAACACCACCGTCAACCGGCGGAATCTGACCGCCCTGCCCGGGCTAATCGACCGGTTGGCGGAGATGGGGCAGACCTATCTTTCGATGAACATGCTCATCCGCACAGGCGGGTCGGTGGGTGTGCCCGACCTCAGCTACACCGAGATCGGGGAGATTGTGCTGCGTCTAAAGCGTCACGCAGAGGCGCGGGGCCTGCGCTTCGTCTGGTACTCGCCGGTGCCCTACTGCCTTTTCAACACCGTGGCCCACGGTCTGGGGGCCAAATCCTGTGCCGCCGCCGACGGCTTGCTCTCCATCGCACCCGACGGGGAGGTGCTGCCCTGTTCCAGCTTTGAGCACGGCATCGGCAACTTGCTGCACGAGGATTTCGAGAGTATCTGGAACCGGCGGGCGGCGCGCTACTGGCGAAACAAAGCTTTTCTGCCGCCCGGCTGTCGGGACTGCGAACACGCGGATCTCTGCTGTGGGGCCTGTCCTCTCTACTGGGACGAGCAGGGCACCTTCGAGGAACTGGAAGCTGTGGGAGTGCACAACACAGCCGCCCGCCGGTGGTTGTGGAAACTCAAACGCCGCTATCTGGGGCGCGTACAGGGCGTGGGGGTGAAGACGACATGAGCCAAAGGGTCAATCTCAAGCAGCTGGAAGCCCTCCTCTCCGGGTCTCTGGACGATATTCGCCAGGCCACGAGGGTGGTAACGCAGGCCAAGGACACTTTCACCGAGGCCTACGGCGAGCGCGAGCGACGCTATCAGCAGCGCATCGGTCCGCTGGTGGACGAGGTGGTCGCTGCCTGGGAGGAAGCGGGGACGGCGCTGCACTCCTCTATCGCCGCCCGTCTGGAGAAGGAACGCCGGACGCTGGAGGCGCGCCGTCAGGAGCTGCGCGCCGAGGTACTGCCGCAGATCCAGGAGGACGTCGACGGTTTCATCACCGAGAGCCAGACGGGACGCGCGCGTTACCAGGAACACAGTCGCCGGTTAAAAGCACAAGAAGCGCAGCTGTTGAGCGAGATCGAGGCGGGCGAGGCGGAATTGGACGCACTCAACACGGAGATCGAAAAGCAAGGCTGTCTGCTGGGGATGATCCGGCATCTCGGCACGCTGCGCAAGCTCTCCAGGCGACGCAAGGCCCTCCTGCAAACGCTGAAGGAAAAGCAGGAAGCGCTGGGCACGCTGCGACGGGAGTGGAAGGAGCGCCGGACGCAGTTCGAAGCGGAGCAGGCGAGCCTGCAAACACGGATCCAGGAGGGGTTGCAGAAACGCGCGGAGCTCCGGGCGGAGCTGGATTACCTCGACGACGAGGCGCAGCGGGAGCTGCTGGCGCGCCAACGGGCGGCCCGTCACGTCCTCAACGCCCTGCGGGAACCCATCGTCAGTCCCCCGTCGGAGCTCCAGGAAAAGGTAAACGCCCTGATCGCCCTCAACATCGAACGGGATCACTATCGGGAGGGGCTGATGAAGGCGGCACACCTGGCGGGGCTCTTTGCAGGTATCGGCAAGGGGGTACAGGCGTTCCAGACCAGCGTCCAGAAGTTATATCAACAACAGCAACGATACCGGCAATACCTGCACCCACTGAAAATCAAAGTACCCGAAGCAGCGGCGGCCTTTTTGGGACAGTTCCGGCAGCTGCCCCAGGCCCTGCACACCGCCGATCCGGTGACCTTTGCGACGCGGGCAGAGGCCGTCATCGCCGACGCCGAGGAGACGCAGATTCAAGAGACCTTTGAATCACTGGGGGAGGCGCTGAACCAGGCCACCCGCACCCAATGGAAATAAGGAGACGGCGATGAAACGGACGGGCATTGTGATTGTGTTGCTGGTGGCGGGTTTAGCCTTCGGATTGGGGCTGCTTTTTCTCTGTGCAGCTATCGAGGAGCCTCGACGGCTACCCTTGAGCCTCATTCTGCTGGCAGGCGGCGGCGGAGCCGCTTTCTGGAGCGGACGGCAGCTGCGTCGGCTCCACGACCTGGCCCCGGAACGGCTGGCGGAGCGCATCATCGCAATGGCCCGCGCTCACAGCGGGGAGGTGACGCTGCCCCAGGTGATGGCGGACCTCGACGCGCCCCGCGAGGCGGCACAGAGGGCGTTGGAGCGGCTGCAGCAGCAGGGCACCTGTCATCGCGACGTCCAGGGAGCGCGGGAGGTCTACGTCTTCCCAGAGCTGACGCCGCTGAAGGTCGAGCGTCGCTGCCCCTACTGCGGTGCACGCTTCAGCGTCAAGACGCCCATCTACACCTGTCCCCACTGCGGCGGCTCCATCGAGGTGGAGAAGGTGTGAAGTGCGGAGAAAAGGAGACAAGAGATGAACCTCGCATCTATGTTCCAGGCCATCCTTTCCACCGACCTGGACGCCGAAACCCGCCGGGCGCTGCTGCGCGCCGCCCAGGGCGAGACCGGCCCGGAGATCGACGCCGCCCTGGAGACGCTCGTCCGCACCCTCGGTCTCGTGGATGAGGCGGGCGCCGTGCGTGAAGAGGGGGTCAACGCCCTACTGGACGATCTCGGTCTGGAGCGGGAGAACGACTGAACGTCCCGCCGGGGGGACACCCGAGGCTTCGGCGAGGGCAGACAGCGAGCCCCGGTTGGGCACCCCCGAAAGAGGAGAGCTAAACCCGGACCGTTACTGCCAGTCGTAGATCAACGCAAGCAGCCGCCCATCCGGCGCCTCAAGGGAAGTGACGTCCCCGCCGGGATACCGTGCTCGCACCGCCTGTAACGCCGTCGTTCGGTCGAAGACGAAGATAAAGCGGGCCGGGGGACGCACGCCGGCCGGAATCTCCCCCGGCGGCACGTCCTCGCCGGCGTAGTCGCGGAGCATAAAGGCCAGCGTCCCAAAATCCCAGTAGAGATGCGGCTGACCGAAGAAGTAGATCTTGTGCGGCTGCGGATGCGCCTGCACAAACCGCGCGATCTCCGTCGCCACCTCGGCTGTAGGATTGCCGTACACCCGCCGGGGGGTGTACGTACCAAAGTAGAACGTCACGTTGAGAACCAGCATCAACGCCAGCAGGAGCCATAACCCACGACGTACCCACACCTGGCGTTTCGGCCAGAGTGCCAAAAGCGCCTCCCCTCCCCAGGCGCAGAACAACGCCACCGCCGGCGTTAACAGGAGTCCGCGCTGGCTGCTGGGTGGATTCTCCGTCACGCCCCAGGCCATGATCAGCGTCGACCAGAACCAGAGCAACGTCAAGCCCCGCGAAGGCCAACGTCGGCGTAGGAAAGCCGCGACCATCCCCACCAACATCAGCGCGCCCGAGATAAAGTCAAGCAGCGGCCTCTCAGGCCGATACCAAAACGTGGGGTCAGGTGTGAAATGGAAGGCCGTCACCGCCTTCCAGAACTGTCGGAGTAAAAGCGTCAAGGCGTCGGTGCCCGTCAGCTCGACTTCGCGCTCCAACCATCCGGAGGCGAAGATGCTGACAGCGTTGTATCGCGCCGTCAAGTCGGCGGGATGAGCCAGATACCAGAGGAGCAACGGCAGCGTCACCACCAGCCATCCCGCTGCAAAAAGCACCCATCCGCGCCGCTGCCGGCGCAAAAAGCGCGGCTCGACCAGCGCGCGCCACACCATGAGCAACCCCACCATCACGGTGACCCAGCGCGCACCGAAGTAGAGGTACCAACCGAAACCGGAGACCGCGCCGGCCAGCCCCCAGCGTCGTTCAACCGACTGCCCCTGCCGGCCGCGCAGCACCGGCGCCAACAGCCAGAAGGTCGCCGTCGCCACCAGGGGATCGAAAATCTGGTTTGACGCCAGGCGGCTGAAGTGAATATGATACACGGAGACGGCCAGGGCCACGGCCGCGAGCCATCCAGCGCGCCGCCCTCCCAACGCCCGCCCCAGCCCCCACGTGGTCAACACCGTAAGGGTTCCCACCACCGCAGAGAGGGTACGGGCCCCGAACACGGTCGCGCCGACGAGCCACATCGTGGCACCATAGAGCAGGAAGGAGAGCCGGGGAACGGAGAACCAGCCGGTGGCAAAGGGGTTGCCCAGGGAGCCGGTCACCAGCTGCAAGCCCAACAACGCCTGGGTGCCTTCGTCACCGCCGAAGTTAACGGGCACCCTCCCCAACGCCACGCCGCGCAACAAGAACGCTGTGAGACCTAATCCGCCCAACGCCACCCAGGTCTTGGGCTCGACGCACGCAAACCGTCGCCGCAGAGCGGCGAAAGAAGGGAGCAACGTGGCGCAGAAGCCCCCCACCGCCCCACCCCAAAGCAGAAAAAGCAGCCTGAAATCGGCAGAAGGAGATCGCGTGTGTGCCGCGAGGCCGACCAGAGCGGAGAGCACGACCATCCCCCAGCGGATCCCATCGGGGGAGAAGAGCGCCTTCAGCCACACCTGACGGTGCCGCTTCGGGGCGATAGCAAAGGCCCACCGCAGGGAGAAACCCAACCCCGCCAGACCGAGAAAGAGCAACAAGGCCGCGTCCCACACGTAGCGATGGGAGGAAAGCAAGGCACTGCTCAACAACAGGAAGACCAGCGAGATCAGCGCAAAGCCGCTCATCACTCAAGGACGCGCAGAGCGCGTCGGTCGCGTCAGTCCTCGGCGGCAAACAGACGCCTGATGGCGCTCGCCGTCTTGCGGGCCCGGTGGCGCACCAGTCCCAAAACGGCGGTCCCTTGAATAGCAACGGCTAAAACCGCCGGTCCGTCCAGGCTCAGCGCGTAGAGCACGTAGTTTCCCCCCGAGAGACTCTGCTCAAAGTGCGCTTGCTCACGTCCGAGGATCTGTCCCACCGTAGAACATATCGCCCAACTATGGTAAACCGCCTGGGCCATGGCTTCTCTGCCGGATTCGTCCAGCCGCCCCACGGCCAAAGCGAGGTGCTCACCGATGCTGAGCAACACAACATCGGCCCCCACCTCCTGAGCCAACTCATCCATCATCCGCTCGACGGCGTCGCGATGCCGTCGCACGGCCTCCAGAGAGAGCGCTCCTTCGACGTCCATCTCCACCTCGACCGGCGGCAGCGGCTGCGCCTTTGCAACCGGCGAGGGCGCCACATCACCTGCGGCTTTCGAAGGAACGACGGGCGCTTCCAACGCCGCCTCAATGCGCGCCGGGAGCTCAGGGAGGAAGAAAGGCTTGGGGAGGACGCCCTGGACAGAGATCTCCATTCCAGTCTTTTCGGGCAGATCCTCTCCCATGAGAGGGATCAACATCAACCGCACGTCCGGCTGGCGGACGCGCAGCTCCTTGGCCAGGGCGACGGCGCCGGGCGCCTCCAGGCCCATATCTAAAAGAGCCAGCTCAAACTCCTGTTCCTCAGCCTGCGTCACGGCCTCATCAAAGGTCGGCGCCGAGGTTACGTCGTGGGATTGCTGTCGAAGCTCTTCGACGAGCAGGGTAGCAAAAGCCTCATTGGGGTCCACAACTAAAATAGATGCCATAACCTGTCCTTAAGATAACTCCTAAACTAACGTCTCCATGGAGACCTCCGAGGCTCTACTGAAATAACTCATAAAAATCGGATTTCTCAAAATGCCCCCCTACCTGTGGGAAAACCCGCGGTCAAAATCACCACATACGGGGGATGGCCGACTACAACTCCGATTTTCCACCTTTTTCCAGTGGAGTCTTCTTTTGGCCTCCAGCAGCCTCCAACGTAAACCTCGGAGGTCTTACCTTGCGAATTTCCATAAAGAAGCGCTGGAACACCCCGGCAGGACGACCGCGACAAAAAGGCACGCACCTCACAAGCCCCAAAGACCCAGACGTCCGAGAGAGAACGGCATTTATTATAACGAGAGCGGGCGAAAACGCAATGCTGGCTTCGGCAGCGGGTATCGGACACATGCTGGGGAAGCGCTCGGGCCGGCGCGGTTGCTCCTATCCCACGTTGTGATAAAATATGCTATATGAAGCCACGAATCGTGTTTATGGGGACACCGGAGTTTGCGCTTCCCACGCTGGAAGCGCTTTGTGAGAACTATCCCGTCGTGGGTGTAGTCACCCAACCCGACCGGCAGGCCGGACGCGGACAGCGTGTGACGCCTCCACCGGTGAAAGAGCTGGCTCTGGCCGAGGGGATCCCCCTCTTCCAACCGAAGAGCCTTAAAAAGGTCGAGGCAGTGGAGCACATTCGCGCCTGGTCGCCCGACGTGATCGTCGTAGCGGCTTTTGGGCAGATTCTGCCCCCTGCCGTGTTAGAGACCCCCCCGCACGGGGTGCTCAATCTGCACCCCTCTCTGCTGCCGCGCTGGCGAGGCGCGTCCCCGGTCCAGGCGGCGCTGCTGGCGGGCGACGCTGTCACCGGGGTAACCGTGATGCAGATGGACGAGGGCCTGGACACCGGGCCTATCGTAGCCCAACGTGAGACGGAGATCAGACCGCACGAGACCGCGGGTGAGCTGGAAGAGCGTCTGGCGCAATTGGCGGGCGAGTTACTCATCGACATCCTGCCGGATTATCTGAGCGGGGCTTTGCACCCTCGCCCGCAGCCGGAAGAGGGCGTGACCTTCTGCCGTCGGGTGCGCAAAGAGGCCGCGGAGATCGATTGGACGCGCGCGGCGCAGGAGCTCAGCCGGCACGTCCGCGCCTACGCTCCTGAACCCGGCGCTTATACATTCTGGGGGAGACAACGGTTGAAAATCTTCCGCGCTCGCCCCCTGGAGGAGGGAGCGCCGGAAGGTCAAGCCGGTGAGGTCTTCGTCTGGCAGGAACAGCCGGCCGTGGTCACCGGTGAAGGCGCCCTGGTGCTCTCGCGCCTGCAGATGGCGGGCAAACGTCCGATGGACGGGGATGCGTTCCTGCGCGGCAGGAGAGATATCATCGGCGCCGTTTTGGCCCCCCGGAAGCCGGGCGATGCTTAGGAGCACGCTCGGCTCTCCTGCTTCCAGGGCAAGCCCAGACACCCCGACGGGGACAAAAAGCCTTCCCGCCGGAAAAAGCATTGACCGCACCCAGGTACCTATATGGCCGCGAATTTTCCCGCATGTAGGGGTAAGTTCTGGAGAAATCCGATTTTTATGAGTTATTTCAGTTCGCCTTTAAGCCTTTAAGAAGGAGGTTACATGTCTGGACATAGCCATTGGTCCACTATTCGTCGTAAGAAGGAAAAGGAAGACGCCAAACGAGGGAAGATGTTTACCAAGTTGGCGCGGGAGATCGTGATCGCCGTGCGCGAGGGGGGGGGTGGCGATCCCGAAACGAACTTCCAGCTGCGCATGGCCATCGACAAGGCGCGCGAGGTGAACATGCCCAACGATAACATCGAGCGCGCCATCAAACGCGGCACCGGAGAAGATAAAACGGGCAGCGAGATCATCGAGACCTGGTACGAGGGATACGGCCCTCACGGAGTCGCGCTGATGATCGACGTCGTGACCGACAACCGTAACCGGACCGTCGCCGCCCTGCGCCACGCGCTGACGCGCCTGGGAGGCAATATGGGCGACCCCGGCTCCGTTGCCTGGCAATTCGAGCGCAAGGGGCTGATCAACGTTAAAACCGAGGTCGATTTCGACACGCTCTTCGAGGCCGCGCTGGAAGCCGGAGCGGAAGATCTCATCGAGGGTGAAGGGGAAGACGACCACCAGGTCTACACCGCCTACGAGGAACTGCATCAGGTAAGCGAAGACCTCAAAGCCGCCGGCATCCCCGTACGCAATATGGAAATCGTGATGGTGCCCCAGAACGAGCTCACGTTGGACGAGCGAGAAGCCGTGCAGATTCTTAGGCTGATCGATACGTTGGAGGATCTCGACGACGTGCGCCGGGTGTTCTCCAACCTGAATGTCACAGAGGAAGCCGTCGCGTCCTTCGCCGCCCAGGCCGCCTGATGCGCGTTTTGGGCATTGATCCGGGCCTGGCGATCACCGGCTACGCCGTGGTCGCAGAGAAGGGCACGGATCTCCAACTGGTGACGGCCGGCGTGGTGCGCACGCCGGCGAAGCGCCCGGACGCGGAGCGTCTCGTCACTCTTTACAAGGCGTTAAACGCAGTGATCTCGGAATACCGCCCGGAAGCCTCGGCGGTGGAAGAGCTCTTTTTCAGCCGTAACGTGCGAACGGCGATGTCGGTGGGACAGGCGCGCGGCGTGGTGCTGCTGGCCCTGGCGAACGCGGGCCTGTCCATCGCCGAATACACGCCTATGCAGGTCAAAGAAGCGGTCACCGGCTACGGCAACGCCGAGAAACGCCAGGTGCAGGAGATGGTGCGGATGCTGCTGAACCTCTCCACCGTGCCCCATCCCGACGACGCGGCGGACGCCGCAGCCGTCGCCATCTGCTACTTACATCGGGCTCGCATGGATCAACTGTTGACGTCATCGAAATAACCTGCCAATGAGGATAGCGCCATGATCGCTCGCCTGGAAGGGACCGTGCTCAGTGTAGAAGAACACACGCTGGTCGTGAACGTGGGGGGGGTCGGTTTCGCGGTCGGCGTGCCTGACGCCGAAGTATACCAGATCGGACACAAAGTGGTGTTGCACACGCACCTTCACGTCCGCGAAAACGAGCTGGCCCTCTATGGCTTCGAATCGGGCGAGTCCAGGACGTTGTTCGAGCTCCTGTTGGGCGTCAACCGCGTCGGCCCCAAGGTCGCCCTGAGCATCATGAGCACGCTCACCCCGGACAAGCTGCGCCAGGCTATCGCGGGCCGACAACCCGAGATGTTGGCACGCGCCTCGGGGGTGGGACGTAAGACCGCCGAGGCCATCATTCTCCACCTCAAGGACAAGATCGACGCCCTGGCCGGCCCCGCGCCGGTGATGGACGTGGACGAAGCCGACGTCATCGCCGCGCTCACGGCCCTGGGCTTCAGCGTGGTCGAAGCGCAACGTGCACTCCAGCAGGTTCCCCAGGGCGAGGGGCTCTCCGTCGAGGAGAAGATCCGCCGCGCCCTGACCCACTTAGGCCCCCACCCCGCCTCTCGTCCGTGAGAGAGGAGACCGCCTGCGCCAATGCCCTGCCAACGCTTGTTCCGCTTTCTGATCCTCATCTTTGTGCTCTTTGGCAGCGCCTGTCGTCCCCAACCGCTCTTTCCCGTCGTCAAAATCGGGCTGGTCGCGCCCTTCGAGGGACGCTATCGCGCTATCGGCTACGACGCCATCTACGCGGCGCGCCTGGCCGTGCGGGAGATCAACGCCGGCGGGGGGGTGGACGGACGACGCCTGGCGCTGGTCGCCTACGATGACCGCAACGATCCCCAATTGGCGCGGACGCTGGCCCGCAACTTGACCATTGACCCCCAGGTCGTAGCCGTCCTGGGTCACTACCGCCAGACGACCACGCGGGCAGCCCAGGCGATCTACGCCGCTCACGGAGTGCCCCTCCTGGCCCTGAGCGCCTGGCCCACGTCCACGCACCTCATCGGTGGACAGCTGCTGCCCTCGCCCGAAGCCCTGGCGCAGGCGATGGTCGCCGAAGCGCCTCTCGCCGAGACGGGCTGCGGCACGATCTGGGGCGACGATGTCCTCGCCCAGGCGCTCTCCGAAACGCTGGGAGAACGAAGATGTGTCACCCCCGAAGCGGAGCCGGCCTTCGCGCTAAGTGCGGCGCCGGCTCATGTCACCGCGCAGCGTGTCCGTGATTGGGAAGGTCCACTCATCGGAGGACCGGAGCTAAGTGCGCCGGATTTCGTGCACATCGCCGGTTCGATCTCGGTGGAAGGCACCCTCTTTATCACCCCCTACCCTTTCCCCCGCGATTTGCCTGGGACCGGCGCATGGACGGCGGCCTACACAAGCATGGGGCCGCACGTCTCTGAACCCGGGGCCTACGCCCTGCCCACCTACGAGGCCGTTTACCTGCTGGCCGAGGCCTTCGCCGAAGCGCTGAAGACCCACGGGCGTCTGACCCCCACGGGCGTTCAACAGACCCTGCGCGCCGTCAGCCGCACCGGCGCCTTGGGCACCATCCACCTGGACAAAGAAGGGATTTGGTCAACGGCGCCCCTCTATCTCTACACCTGGCGGGAGGGAGAACCGCATCTCCTGGCCCGGCAGGCGACCGGCGACCGGGGAGACGAGGGAGACATCGTCCCCTGGTGAGCCTCGGCGTCGGCAAGAAATAGACGCGACGCGCCTTTCCACTCAAACCCGAAGGCGCGTCGCTTATCAACTAACTTTGCTTTTTCCGCTACCCTTCCATTTCAATCTTCACGCCGCCCCCGCTCAATCTGCGCTCGCGCCTGCTCCGGCCGGACGGGAGCACTTCTTTTTCGCTGCGCTGCGCAGCTCTCCGGGGAGCTTGAACTTGACCCACATCACCGGCAACAAGAGCACCGTCGCCACCACAGGCAGGTAGAAAGGTGCTTGTGGGCTGACGCGCTCCCACAGCAGCCCACCCAGGTACGGGGCGGGCAGGGAGATGAAACTCAGGCTGGTGGAGAAAAGGCCAAACGCCGTACCCCGCAGCTTCTTCGGTACCGCTTTGGAGATCAGAGCGCTGTAAGCCGGGCTGATGAAGGCCGAACCGATGCCGTAAAGCACCCAGGCCAGCGCGCATCCCCAGAAACTGGCGCTGTTGAGGAAGACCACCATGCCGACGGCGATCAAGGCAAAGCCCCCCACGATGCCCACCCGCTCACCGTGCCGGTCAGAAAACGCACCCGCGCGGCTCATCAGCAGGGCCGTCATCACACTGGAGAGGGAGATCAACCAGCCGATCTGCGTTTTGGTCAATCCCACGATGCCTTCCAGGTAGAGCGATTCCATCTCAAAGGCCATGCGATAGGTCACGTCACGCACGCCGTCCGAGATCAAAATCCAGGTTACCACCCCGCCACCCAACAGCAGTGCGATCATGGCGCGCATGTCGGACTTCAGAGAGAGCAAACTGAGCTTGCGTTGATCCCCGCCGGCCGACCGCTGCTGCGCCCGTCGTGCCATCCAGATCCGTATCATCGTGGCACAAGCGTAGAGCAGCGCCGCGACGATGAACAAGGAGCGAAAACCGAAGTGGTCGGCCAGGAACCCACCCAGGGGCGGCCCCACGATGCCCACGATCATGAAGATACTCTCACTGAGGCCGTAGACCTGTCCCAGGGAATCCTCGTCAGATTGCTCGGCGATATAGGCCTGGAAACTCGGCGCGACGAAAGCACCGGCAATGGCGCTCGCGGCGCTGGCAATCAACAGCCACTGCCAGGAAGGGGCCACCAGATAGACCGTCATGCCTACCATACCGGCGATGCTACCCAGAGCCACGGCCTGCAGCCGTCCCAGGGAGTCGGAAAGCCAACCGCCGAGAATCTGGAAAGCCAAGGGCGCAATGGCGCTCAGGGTGAAGAAAAGGCCCACCTGTTCTACACCGGCGCCCAGACTTTGGAGATAGAGTGCCATCAAGGGTTGATACATGCGTGAGGCGATGTTCGCCAACACCATAGTGACCATAAAGAGCTTCAACGCCCGCGGCAGGACTACTTTTTTAGCGTTACGCATACCGACCTCCTGTCATCTGCGGTCATCACGCTCATAGCATATCACAAAACAGGGGAGCCAAGCCTGGTCGAAAGCGGGACTTTTACGTAAGCCTCTGGACAGTTCTCCACCTGGTCAGACGACCAGCCGACATCCCGGCACGCCTTTAGGACCAAAACGTCTCCCATCCACGCATCTTCATCAAATCTTCACACCCTCTTCAAGCGACATTCACGGAAAGCCTGTATCCTACGGGTGAAGTTGACCGAGGAGAAACAGGGTCAGTAAAAACCCATCATATACCAGGAGGTATAGCATGAAAAAGTGGACGATGGTTATAAGCGGGGTGCTGGCGGCGTTGTTGATGGTGACAGCCTTCACGGGCGAAGCCCTGGCGTGGGGTGGCCCCCAAGGCAACCGGGGCGCCCGCAGCGGCGGCTACGGTTTCATCGACGAGGACGGTGACGGCGTCAACGATCGCTACGGTGAATGTGACGGTGTCCCTCCTCAGGACGGCACCGGCTACGGCTATGGCTACGGTTTCCTCGACGAGGACGGCGACGGTGTCAACGATCGCTACGGTGAATGTGACGGGGTGCCCGCCCAGGACGGCACCGGGTACGGCTATGGCTACGGTTTCATCGACGAGGACGGTGACGGCGTCAACGATCGCTACGGTGAAT
>JBNGCW010000014.1:0-98301 GCA_049975525.1 Anaerolineae bacterium | reverse complement strand
AACCACAACATATAGTATCCCTTTCTCTACTGAAAAACCTTTTTTCAGTAGAGTCGGAGATTCCTTCGGATGCAGACGACAAGTGCGGGAGCCACGCTCTCGTCCGTAAATCCCCGGGTCAGCCCGCCAAGTTGCTCAGATAAGGCTTAAGGAGCTGTTGAATGAGTACCAACAACACGGCGCCCACGACGGTGGCGGCGACCGTGCGCCAGGCGAAGCCTTCCAACGCTGCCGTCAACGCTGTCCCGGCCGCGGGTGGATGCTCGGTGTCGGTGAGCTGCATGCCGAAAAAGGCCAAGCCCACGCCCAAAGCGGCGATAAGGGTGGAGGTACTCGGCGTGGGGTGGGGGAGCAAGGCGCTGAGGTAGCCGGCGTGGGGTGGGGGAGCAAGGCGCTGAGGTAGCCGGCGAGGAGTGCTACAGGTGTCCACCTATGGCGTTGCGCGGGCGAGCCGCAAGGCTGTGGGGCAGGGCAAAGAGCACGAAGTTGGTGCTCGCCAGCGCCGATGCCAACGGCCAGCCGCACCATTGGAGCGCCAGGAGGACTACGCCGATGACGAGCCCGGCGATGAGGCTTTGGAACACGAGGGGTTTCAGCTGTGCAGGGTCAGGCATCGGCGAACCGCTTGCGCAGATAGGCGACGACTTGCCGGTCGATGAGGTCACCCGTTCCGTCCCAACGTTCCTCCAGATTCTCAATGCCCACCAGGGTGACGAGCGCCCGGCGCGTCGCAGCGTCGAAGCGGCCGTTCGCCGGGCCATCGTAGTGCCCGGTGCGACGCAGGATCTCCTGGAGCTCTGACGCCACGTCCGCCAGAGGGATCAGATCGTCGGGTTGGGGTTCACCGAAGAAGAGGTGGTGTAGCTGCACCAGCTCACGGAGTTTTTGGATGGGCGTGGGATGGTCGTCGACGCGCAGGTCCAGGTAGCGGTCGTTGTTGCCGCCGTAGCCGCCATTTTCGCGCACGACGAGCACGCCGGCCGCCTGACGTCCCCGGCGGTCGCCGCCGGCCGCCTGCCCGGCTGCCAATGCCTCGACCAGCCAATCGGCCAATTCACCCTCGCTGCCGCGTACAGCTTCGTAACGCTCCGCCATGGCCTCGACGGTGCCCGGCACGAGGATGTTGCCCTGGCAGGCGTAGCCTGCGCCTATCACGTGACCGGCCCAGTCCAGGCATGCTTCGCCGGTAAAGGCCGCCGCATTGCCCGCAGCGTCCACAGCCCCGACCTGGCGTCGGACACGGTCAGGGTCGTCACGGGTCACCACGTCGATCGTCTCCTGCGCCGTCAAGCCGGCGGCCATGAGGTCGAGCCCGCGTGGGCCGTAGGTGAGGTTGGCGTGGGCCTGGGTTGCCACAGCCCCGGCGCCTGCCCGCGCCCAGGAGACGACGGCCGCAGCTGCCAGGAACTTCGACTGTACGGCGATGCCCCATTCGCTGCGTCGGGCATCGTAAGCTACGATGGAAAACGTTGCAATGGGCCGCATGGGTATTCCTTCCTTTTGGTTTTGCGATGGGCAAGTGTTTTTGAGCATTCTTCAGGTATACCGGTTCGTCGTCAGGCACGGCGGCAGTGGAGTGCCGTGCTGCTCCCGGTCTTCCCCGTCAGTATACAGGATTTCGAGGGTTTTTGAAAGGAAGAGTGGAGGGGGACTTGGAACTGGACTGTTTTGTGATAGAGTAGATACGTAACGTACAGAGAAACGGGGAGGTATGCCTTTTCTGATCGATGGGCACAATGTGATTTCGGCGCTGCCCGACGTTGACTTGAGTGATCCCCACGACGAGGCGAAGCTGGTGTTGAAGTTGCGCAGGTGGGCCGCGCGGACGCGCCGCCAGGCGACCGTCGTCTTCGACGGCGGTGTCCCGGGGGGATATTCGCGTTCGCTCTCCGGCGGGGGACTGGAGGTCGTCTTTGCAGCCCGGCGGTACACCGATGCCGACCGGATTATTAAGAGTCGCTTGCGACATCTGCCCGATGCGCCGAACTGGACGGTGGTCTCCTCGGATCACGAGGTGCGTGAGGCGGCACGACGCGTCGGGGCGCGCACGTTGACGGCGGAGGCCTTTGTGAAGCGCCTGGAGGATGGGCCGCGCCCGACGTTGGAGAAGCCTACGTCGATCTCCGAGGAGGAGGTGCAGGCGTGGCTGGAGGTCTTCGGGGCGGCGGAGAGGGGCGAAAGGGGCAAGCGGGAGGCCCCATCGCTCCCCGTTGCGGGGGGAAAGCGACAGGGGAGGCCGAAAGCGCCCTCGCGCCGTTCCCAACGGACGTTGGGCGAGCAGGTGGGTTGGACGGAGCCCACTTCGCACGAGGAACCTCCCATCCCCTCGCCGGAAGGGAAAAAGCCGCTGGAGAGTTCCCCGGAGGAGGTTGCGTACTGGCTGGAGGTGTTTGGGGATGGTGCAGCGGAAGTGCCACCGCCGAAGCCACCCCGCAGGCTCCAACCCAAAGGTGAGCCGACGGTGGAGAAGGATCACCCGGAGGCGCAGTCCGAGGCCGATATCGAGGCGTGGCTGGAGGTCTTTTCGGCGGCGGAACCCCGGGAGGAAGCGCCGCCTGGGGAGCAGTTGTCGGCGAAGCGGTCCGGGCGCAGTAAGACGTTGCGGGAACACAAGCGGCGGCGCGGCGACGGGTTCACAGACAAGGCGGAAGGGCTTTCAGAGGAGGATATTGAGTTATGGCAACGGCTCTTCGGTGAGGAGCCTGAGGAATAGATAGAGGTATGTTGCGTTATCTGGTGCACTACGGTGAGTTAGGGCTTAAGGGCCGCAATCGGCCCCATTTTGAGCGCGCGCTGGCGGAGAATATGCGTCGGGCGCTGGCGCCCTTGGGGACGTTTGCGGTGCGCATTTTTCCGGGTTATATGCTTGTCGAGAGCGAGGACGCGGTGAACACCGAGCGGGTGGAGCGACGACTGGCTCAGGTGTTCGGCATCGCTTACTTCGCGCCCATCGAGGTGGTGCCGCAGGAGATGGACGCCATCACGGGGACGGCGCTGCGGCTGGCCCGCGAGGTGGTCATGCCGTCGACGACGTTCAAGGTGGAGACGCGGCGGGCGGACAAGCGCTTTCCGGTGCAGTCGCCGGAGGTCAACCGGCGCGTTGGGGCGGAGATCGTGGATGCTATCGGCGCCCCCGTGGATCTGACGGCGCCGGAGGCGACGGTCTACATCCAGATTTATCCGGATGGCGTCTACGTCTTCAATCGGCGTATCGAAGGGCCGGGCGGGCTGCCGGTGGGCGTCAGCGGCAAGGTCATGGTGCTGCTCTCCGGGGGGATCGATTCGCCGGTGGCGGCGCATCTGATGTTGAAACGCGGCTGCGAGGTGGAGTTCGTGCACGTCCATCTGCTGCGCGGTCGCCAGGCGGTGCGTGAGAACAAGGTCGTGGAGTTGGCGCGGCGGGTGGTCGGCCCACATCGGCTGTCCACGACGGTGCATATGTTACCGGCGCATCCTTTTCAGGTGGCGGTGTTGGAGCAGGTCTCCGACGTGGAGCTGGTGGTCTTCCGGCGTTTCATGCTGCGGGCGGCGGAGCGGCTGGCGCAGGAGCGGGGGGCGCTGGCGCTGGTGACGGGCGACAATCTGGGCCAGGTGGCCTCTCAGACGTTGAAGAATCTCTACGTCACGGGCCACGCGGTGGAGATGCCGGTGCTACGCCCCCTGGTCGCCTTCGACAAGCAGGAGATTGTCAGCCTCGCCGAGGAGATCGGGACGTATAAGCTCTCGATTCAGCCCTATAAGGATGTCTGTTCAATCCGCGCGCGGCACCCGGCGACAGGGGCCAGGATCAAGGATGTGTGGGCCTTCGAGGCGCGGATGGATCTGGAGGCGACGCTGGCGAAGACGTTGGCGCAGCGCGAGGGTGTGGAGATCAGGTGGTAGGAGGGGAGATGGACCTGCGGGTCTTTCTGGCTGAACTGGACGCCGCCGGTGAGCTGCAGCGCGTGGCGACACCCACCGACCCTATCTTTGAGGTGGCGCGGCAGATCGCCGCCCGAGATGGACGGGCACTGCTCTTCGAGCATCCGACGGGGCATCCCGGCTGGCGGGTGGCCTCGGGGTACGTGGCGCAACGCGCGCACTTTGCCCGTGCCCTGGGGTGTGATGTGACGGCGCTGCTGGAGCGCATCACGGCTGCGCTGGCCCAGCCTGCCCGACCGCCGGTGGTGGAGAACGCGCCGTGTCAGGAGGTGCTGATGTCCACGGTGGATCTGCGCCGGGTCCCCATTCCGCGCTACCATCCGCTGGACGGCGGGGCTTACGTCACCGCCGGGGTGAGTGTGGTGCGCGACCCCGACCTGGGCCAGAATCTCGCCTTCCACCGCATGTTGGTGCGCGATCCTCAACATTTGACGGTGCGGGTGGTCGAGGGCCGGGGGACGCACAGGGCGTGGCAGAAGCGCCCGGAGGGGTTGCCCATGGCCGTCTGCATCGGGCTCCCGCCCCACGTGCTGTTGGCGGCCGCGACGTCACCGCCGCCGGGGGTGGATGAGGCGACCGTCGCCCATGCGCTGGCCTCCACCCCGCTGACGCGGGCCAAGACGGTGCCGCTGAATATTCCCGCTGAGGCGGAGCTGGTGCTGGAGGGGGTGTTGACCCACGAGCTGGATCGTGAAGGTCCTTTCCCCGACCTGACAGGCACGCTGGACGGTGTGCGGCAACAGCCTGTCTTCCGTGTCACCGCCATCACCCACCGTCGTGACCCCATCTTCCACGCGCTGTTGCCCGCCGGATTGGAGCACAAGCTGCTGATGGGCATGCCGCGCGAGCCGACCATCTTCGCCGAGGTCAACAAAGTCACGCAGTGCACGGGGGTCAGCATTACCCCAGGCGGCTGTTCCTGGCTGCACGCCGTGGTGCAGATCGAGAAGCAGGGACCGGAGGACGGTCGCCGCGCTATCGAGGCTGCTTTCCGGGGGCACAGTTCGCTCAAACACGTGGTGGTCGTGGACACTGATGTGGACATCTACGATCCCCAGGATGTCGAGTGGGCGATTGCCACGCGCGTCCAGGCCGGCCGCGATTTGGTTATTTTCCGCGATCAACCCGGCTCCAGTCTGGATCCCTCGGCACGGCAGAGGCCCGGGGCGAAGGCGCGCAGTGATAAGGTGGGGGTCGATGCCACCCTTCCCTGGGGCGCCTCCCGGGAGGGTTACACGCGGGTGAGGTACGAACTCACCTGACGAACCGGGGCCCGCGGAGAGAGTAGCAAAGTGATAGGTGGCCGGCAGTGGGGTTGATAAAGTTATCGTTGACGGGAAGTCACCTGCAGGTGTGTTTCATAAGGTGTTGGAGCGCGCGGTGGGCGCAGCCCCACCACAACATATACCCCATATTTTTCTTTGGCTGGCCCTTTTTTCGGGACAGCCAATCAACCGAAATGAAATGCACCCATCATACTCAAAGGAGGATCAAGCTATGGACACGTTCAATCGCGTTGTGATCGTTATTTTGCTGTTGATTCTGATCCCGTTGATGTCGGTCTTCTTCATCACACCGCACAGCATTCTGTACAACACGGGGATCTGGATGCAGAACCTGGGCGAGCAGCTGTGGCAGATGCGTCCCATCCTGCGCCTGCCCCTGGGCATTCTGCTGGCGCTGGCCTTCGATATCCTGGCGGCGCTCCTGATCTACTTTGAAGTGCGCCGCAAGCGGGTGCGCTACATCCGCGTGGAGGAGCTCAGCGGCGGGCTGGCCACGTTGAGCATCGAGAGCATCGCGGAGCAGCTGCGATATCAGATCGATCCGCTGCCCAATGTCATCAAAGTTTCGCCGGAGGTCAAAGCTAAGGGCAACAAGGTCCACGCCGTCGTCGACGTCACCGTCAAGCCCGGGGCCAACGTGCCGCAGATGGCTGCGGAGCTGGTGGGACGGGTGAAGCGGGTGCTCATGGAAGACCTGGGATTGCAGCCCGCCGGTGAGCCGCAGATCCGCATGCGCGTGGCCTCTCAACCTGCCCGCAAGGCCGCACCGCCGGAGCGCAAGGTCGCTCCCATCCGCCCCAAGCCGTCCACGCCCTCCGCTCCTGGGGTTTCCAAGGGTGAGGATGAGGAGCCCTCTGCCCGCGCATGAAGGGAGAGGGACGCCTGACCGCTGACGCGCTGTTAGAAGCGCTGCTTTTCGTCGCCCAGGAGCCGGTGGCGGAAGCGGAGCTCTTCTCTGTGGTCGGCCTCTCGCCGGAGGAGGGGCAAGCCGCCCTGGAGGCGCTGGAAAGACGGCTGGCCGAAAGCGGTCTTTCTCTACAACGGATGAACGGGCGCGTGCAGTTGACCACCCGGCCGGCGGCCGCACCCTACGTCGAAGCGTTCCTGGATCTGGAGGTCAACCTGACGCTTTCGCAGGCTGCTATGGAGACGCTGGCTATCGTCGCTTACGCGCAGCCGGTGACCCGACCGGAGGTGGAGGCGATCCGGGGCGTGGGGTCGGGCAGCGTGCTGCGGACGTTGTTGAGTGCCGGCCTGATCGAGAAAGCCGGTCGCGCCGACTCGGTAGGTCGTCCCATCCTTTACCGCACGTCCTTTGAGTTTCTGGAGCAATTCGGCCTTGAAAGTGTCGAGGATCTGCCTTCGCTGGAGCCGCCGCAGCAGGAGGCCGACGCTGCTTCTATCGATGCCTGAGCGTTGTTGAACCCGGACTTCGCCCATGGGAAGGTTGCGGTGCGGCGTGACGTGGTTGGCGGCGCTCTGTCTTCTCGGCGGAGCGACGGTCGTCCTGGCGCAGGTGCCCTTTGGCGCGGTGGGTGTCTACTACGTTGGCGCGCAGGATGCGGTGGCGCAGGCCATTAGCAATGCCGATCCCTATCTCGTGCTGGTGGATCGACCGGAGCTGGCCGACGTCTACGTGCTCAACAACGCCCCGTTGACGCCCGGTGCGCTGCTCACCATCCGCGATCAGGTGCTGCGTGAGGAGGTAGGGCTCGTCCTGGTGACGGGGCCGCTCTTTCCCACAGAGATCGAGGACCTGCGGATGTTGTTGGGTGTCGGCGTCTTCGGTCTTAACGTCGGCGCGCGGACCGTCCGGCCCGTGCAGGTTGGCGCGGAACCCCATCTGATCCACGAAGCCGTCGCCTGGTCGTCGGCGCCCGAGATCGGTGCTCGCACCGTGATCACCAACCCCAATCTGCTGATGCCGCTTGTGGAGACGACCGGGGGCGAACCCATTTTGCAGCGCGTGCGCGGGCGGGAGACGACGCAGATCTTTCTTCTCGGTCTTTGGCCCGAGGATCCCGGGAACGCAGATTGGGCTACCTGGCCCTACTTCGATTATCTCGTCTACCGTCTTGTCGCCGAGGCGGCGGACGCGCCCCGGGTGTTGCGCTTCGCCGACTACCCCCGCGTCCCGGTGCCCCACGGTTCACTGCGCCTGGCCCTCATCTTGGGAGGCGTGGGGCTCGTTATCCTCACCCTAAACGTCACTTTCCTGGCTCGAAGGGCCTTTTTCTTGCAACCGGCGGCCCTGCCCCCTTTCAAAACACCCGACCAGGCGACGTCCGGAGCGTGGAGCCGGATAGGGTTCCACCGTCCTCTTGCCGGGCTCTTATTTCAATTGGGCGGCTGGGTGATTCTTTTCTTGCCCTGGCTCGTTTACGGCACCCGCGTGTTGCCCCGCGTTCTGATTCCCTGGGCGCAGACGTTGAGTTTCTGGGAAGAGGTGACGCTGTGGTCCACGGTGATCTGGATCGCATTGGACCTGGGGTTGGGCATGACGGCGGTGCGCTTTTTCGCTTTGCACAGCTTGCACAGTGCGGCGGAGGGTTTCCGCTACTTTCAGTTCTACATCTGGTGGCAGCTGCTGAGCGGCGCCGTCCAGCTGGCCGTCACCGCTTTTCTGGCGGTCCTCGTGTTTCCCTACACCCCGTTGGCCCATGTGACTTTTTACTTCCTGGTGCGGATGTTACTGCAGTTCCCGGGCTTCCTGCAGGTCTTCCGCTATCTCTTTCTGGCCCTGCGACGCTTCGATTACGCCCAGTTTCTCTCGATCCTGGCGACGGCTCTCGCCTTGCCCCTTCAGGCCGGGGGGGTGTGGTTTTTTAGACGTTGGGGAGCCCGGTGGCCCGACGTCGGCCCGCAGGTCGGCAGCATCCTGGGGCTGGGCCTGGGGTTGTACCTGGCGGAGGGACTGGTCTTTGTCGCCGGCCTGATCCTGTACAAGCGATGTGGCTACTCCCTCCGCCGTCTCTTCAGGCCGGCCTTCGACGGGGCGGTAGCGAGGCGGGCCATGGGCTTCGGTCTGCGCTTCACCTTTGGAATGCTGGCGGTTCCCCTCGGCCTGCTGTTCCAGCGGGCGTGGCTGCCCTGGTCCACTGAGATGCAGAGCAGCTGGCAACTGCTGCTCCGGTTCCTCGTGATCTACGAGACGTTGGGGTGGGGCCTTTACGATGCTTTGGTGCCGACCATGACCGAAGCCTACGTGCAGCGCTACGGTTCGTTGCTGCGCTACTATGCCGGGCAGGGCGTGCGCTACGGCCTCTGGGTCAGCCTCTTGCTGTTGGCCGTACTGGGCGGGGTGACCGATCGCTTTATCGAGGGGGTGCTGGGCGGCGTCGAGGGCCCCTGGGAAACGCTGCTCGCGCCGCTGTTGATATGGGGCGCGCTGCAATGGCTGCCCTGGAGCGCAGAACGAAGCCTCGTCGCTCTGGGGCGACCGGCGCTGCGCTCCTGGCTTCTCGTGGGGGAGACGGTCCTCCGGCTTGTTGGGTTGAGTCTGTTACCCTCACGTCGAGATCCGGGCATGGTGGCGATGGTCTACCTCGGCGCGCTGCTGCTCCGGGGTTTCCTTGGCTGGGGCCTCCTGCGGCGTCTGAACCTGCACGCTCGCGTTCCCTTCTGGCAGGCGGTGGTGGCGCCCGGCGGCGCGGCATTCATCCTCTACAACCTGCTGCGCCTCGCCGGGGATCTCCTCTGGCGCCCCGCGGCGCCGTCTACGCTGCTTTTCTGCCTGGGCGCGCTGTTTCTCGCCATTCCCCTCTACGGTTTCCTGACGGGCCTTTTGGGCGGGTGGGATGCCGGCGGTGTGGTCGAGCTGCGGCGCGCTCTGCACCTGAGCGGCCTGGGCATGCCTGTGGGCTGGCTGCTCTATCAGGGCGTGCGCGGCGGCGCAGCCATCTCCCCGCTGCACAATCAGTTTCCCATCCGCCAGCGTGAGCTGGTGGAGGAGGAAGCGGAAGCGCTGATGTTCCGACGTCCGCGGTCGTAGTTTGGAGGCGCAGCGGGTTTGCCCACTAGAAGATGAAAACGTCCTATGGGGTAAAGTCGAAGACGGCGCCCTCGTCGGTAAAGCGATAGTGGCCGAAGATCACGTCGCCGGGCGCGAGCACGCGGGGCAACAGCGCGTAGAGGTCCTCCACCAGCGGCAGCCCGACCAGTGCGTCCCGCGCGATCCACGTCGGTTCGCCCTCCGCCGAGGGATGGGGCACGCCCTGGGACGCTTCGCCCACGAAGACGAAAAGTACCACCCCGGGCGGCTGCGGCATGGTCACGTGGACGATGGCCCGCAGGGTAAGCGTGTCCGGTGTCAGACCGGACTCTTCGCGCACCTCGCGCAGGGCTGCCTGATAGGGGGTTTCATCGGGCTCCACGTGTCCGCCCAGGCCGTTGTAGCGGTTGGCCCACAGGCGCTTGGTCGGCGCACCCTTGAGCAACAGCACTTGCTCTCCGCGGGTGAGGAAGATCAGCACACGGGGGACGACGGTGTAGCGTTGACGCCGATCACGCTGTTCTTCAGGACGCATAAGCAGCTCACTTGAAATAACCCCTAAAAATCGTATTTTTCCAAAACTTGCCGCTCCCTGGCCGATCAGGAATCCGATTTTTCTACCTTTTTTCCGTCGAGTCATAAGTGTTACCGCCGTAGACGAGCATGAGCGTGTGGACGGCCTCCCAGGTCAACCAGCGGCTTGGTCGATGAAGTGCTTCGATGTCCTCCGCGTAGCCGGAGACGGAGTGACGCTTTACCCAGCGCCCGGCTGGGTTCTGAAGGGCAATGGCGCGGTGTAGGTAGCTGCGGAAGCCGGGATGTTGGGGGGCGATGCTGTGGCTCAACACGTGGCAGAGTTCCAGGATGTCGGCTTCGTAGTAGCGGGGGAAGCGCAGTTGCAGCCAATCGGCGTTGCGCCCCTGGAAGTCGAAGGGGTGTTCGAGGAGCCGACGGGCGAGCTGCTCAATCGCTGCCTGGTCGTCGGCAGTACGCTGCGCGGGCGGAATGCCAAGCAGCCCGCCCAGCGCTTTCACCAACCCCCAAGCACAGACGTTCCCGGAGAGCCCGCAGACCAGGGTGGGCGCGTCCTGCAACACCGCCTCGACCAGATAGGCTTTGGCGGACTGCGCACGCGGATCCTCACCGAGGCCGAAGTGCCACAGCGCCTGCAGCGCCATGCCGGTGTAACACAGCCAGGTGACCGGGCCCAGGCCCGGCGGGGCGAATTGACCTGCGGGCCGACGCCCCTTGTCCAGCAGATGCTCACCCACTTTCAGCGCCAGGGGAAAAGGAGGGACGCCTGTCTGAGCCAACATCGAAAACGTGCCGAAGTTGCTCATCGGGCCGCCGAAGTAGGGGTTCTCCCCGCGCCCCCAGAAGCTTACCGAATCCGTCTGGCGGATGAGCGCCTGGATGGGTGCCCAGCGCAAGATGGCTTCCTGCTCGGCCTGCAACGCCGACGGTGGGCGTCGAAAGATGTCCCGCAGCGTCAGGTAGCGCGCGGAAGGGTTGACGGGATCCAGAAGCCAGGGCACCGGGTCCCGCTTGACGACGTCCAGCCACCCCATTACGTCGCGGGAAGGGGTTACAGCGGACTACAGTTTGTAACCGATGGTGCGCAGCAGGTTTTTACGCCAGGTGATCCCTTCGTCGTCCTCAATGCCCTGGGGGGTGGCCCCGTCGATGACGCCCAGGATCCCTCGTCCCTGCTCCGTCTCCGCGATCACCACCTCTACGGGGTTGGCCGTGGCGCAGAAGATGGAGACGACCTCCGGCACCTGTTTGACGGCGCGGAGCACGTTGATGGGATAGTATTCTTCGCCGAGGAAGATGATGAAGCTGTGCCCGGCGCTCAGCGCCATGGCGTTCTGCTTTGCCATCTCGATCATGGCCTCGTCGGTGCCCGACCAGCGCACCAGGCGGTCGCCCGAGGCCTCGCAGAACGCCAGACCGAACTTGATGCCCGGCACCGCCGTGACCAGGGCTTCGTGTAGATCTTCGACGGTCTTGATGAAATGCGATTGACCCAGGATAAAGTTGATGGTCTCCGGTTTTTCAATGGCAACACTCGTCAGTTTCAGGCTCATATACAGGCTCCTTCCGTTTTCTGTTGGCACTTCGCTATCTGCTCAACCCCTTGGGGACTTCCCCAACGTTGACTCTATCCCCCTGGGTATGGGGGGCGGCCAGCTGAAATTCGATTTTTCCCATTTCGCAGTCAGCCCCGCCGCTTCCAGCTGCTGTTGAAGCTCGTGCAGGGCCGCCTGTACTCGCTCTCGGGCTGTGGTCGCGTCGGGCGCGTGCGCGGCGGCGATGATGTGTAATGCGCCGTCCAGGGCTTCGGGGAAGGGACGGGCCAGCGACTTGAGGTAGACCTCGGGATGCCGCGCCGCGGTTTCGCGTAGGGGCACCGCCACCCTCGCTTCGTCCCGACAGAAGACCGTCATCTCGGCCTCCACCCAGGCTCCCAGATCAAGGTGGTGCTGCAGGTCGCGCGCTACCTCCTGGGTGAAGAGCGCCTCCAGTTCCGCCGGCACACCCGGCAGGCAGTAGAGGCGGGTCGTCCTGTAGGTCAAGGCCACACCGGGCGCCGTCCCCCGGGAGTTAGGGAGGGGGGCCGCGCCCTCCGGCAGACGTGCCATTTTGCGCCGGATCTCCTCCGGGCTCGGCTGCGAGAGGTGCCCTGCCTCAAGTAGGCGACCATACCGGGCTTCGACAAGGCGCCGCGCCTCCGCGTTCTCGACCAGGGAGAGGCCCACGGCCTCCGCCACCGCCGAGAGCGTGCGGTCATCCTCTGTGGGTCCCAATCCACCGCTGACGATCAACACGTCCGGCGCCCGCGCCAGGAGCGCCCGGAGTGCCGCTTCTATCTCCGCGTGCGCGTCGCGGACCAGACGCGCCTCCACGACATGCACACCGAGTCGTGTCAGCCCGCGACTCAGTCGGTAGAGATTGAGGTCCCGCACGTCGCCGTTGAGCAGCTCGTCGCCAACGGCAAGCAAAACGCCCGTGGGTCGTCTATCCAAGAAAGCGCTCCGCGTATCCCCGTCCCGTCGCAGCGGACGCCACCTGCAGGGCCGGCGCTCACTCCAGGTTCAGTACGGACTTGACGCTGGCCATCAGCTCCTCCGGGCCAAAGGGCTTGGTGACGTAGGCGTCCACCCTGGCGATGTGCAGGCCCAGCACCTTGTCGATGCTCTGCGCTTTGGCGGTGACGACGATAATGGGGATGTTGCGCAACTCGGGGTCGGCCTTCATCTGCTGGTAGACTTCCCAGCCATCGACCTGGGGCATCATCAGGTCCAGGAGCACCAGATCCGGCTTGAGACGTCGGACGGTTTCCAGACCCTCACGTCCGCCCACGGCCCCCACCAGCTCAAAGTCCCTGCGGTTCAGGATGAGCTTGATCAGGTCGATCATCTCGGGCTCGTCCTCGATACACACGACCCTATAGTGTTTTTCTTCTGCCATTTTCATTCCTCCGAAGCCCGTAACGACTGCGAACGACTTGCCTAAAAGGCCTGTGGGTTCTACCGGAAAGGAGTAGCCATTTAGGTTGTGAGCGGCCGGGGCAACGCACTTACGAACTCGAAAAAACGCGCTGCGCAGCCTTGTAAATCGCGTCTCCTGGCCTGTCAACGTTGGTGAAAGTGGGCTACCCCTTAAGAGACTCAGCAGATGACTCGCCTGAAAAAGGTAGGAAGCATCGGATTTCTGATCGACTACCCCCAATCGGGCGCGAACCGTCCGGTTCTACGTCCCTCGCCATCAAGAGCTGGGCAACAGTTGCAAGAAACGACGTTTGCCCACTTGAAGGACTTTCTCGCCGGGGTCGATCACCGCGTTGATGTCTTGGATACGTTGACCGTCCAGGCGTACAGCGCCCTGTTGGATCAGTCGGCGAGCCTGGCTCTTGCTGCGGGCCAGTTGTGCAGTGTAGAGCAGATCGATGAGCCCCATAGGGTTGGTCATCTCAAAGGTGGGCATCTCCTCGGGGAGGCGGCGCTGCTGGTGCACGCGCTCGAAGTGCCGGGCGGCCTGCTCCACCGCCTCGGCGCCGTGGAAGATGGCTACGATCTCTGCGGCGAGGCGTTTCTTGGCCTCCATGGGGTGCAATTCCCCCTCTTCCAGCGCCGCCTCAATCTGGGCGATTTCCGCCGGCGTCCAGCGGGTGACCAGATTGAAGTAGTTGGTCATCGCTTCGTCCGGTAGGCTCATGACCTTGCCGTAGATTGTCTCCGGCGGCTCCGCGATGCCGATGTAGTTGCCCAGGCTCTTGGACATACGCACATGCCCGTCGGTGCCCACCAAAATCGGCAGTGTAATGGCGACCTGCGGCTGTTGCCCGAAGGCCTCCTGGAGCTTGCGTCCCGCCATCAGATTGAAGAGCTGTTCGGTCGCCCCCAACTGCACGTCCGCCTCCAACGCGACGGCGTCGTAGCCCTGCATCAGCGCGTAAAAGAACTCGTGCAACCAGATGGGATCCCCGTGTTGGTAGCGCTTGGCGAAGTTCTCCCGTGCCAGAAACTGCTGCACGGTGAAATTGGAGGCCAGGTTGATGATCTCCTCGAAGGTGAGTTCGCCGAGCCACTCGCCGTTGTAACGCACCTCGGTCTTCTCAGGATCCAAAATCTTGAACGCCTGTTCCGTGTAGGTTTTGGCGTTACGCATGACCTCCTCTTTGCTCGGACGCGGACGCGCTTTGTCCTTGTCGGAAGGATCGCCGATGAGCGCGGTGTAGGTTCCGATGACAAAGATGGCTTGGTGTCCCAGCTCCTGGAACTGGCGTAGCTTGCGCATGGTGACCGTATGTCCCAGGTGCAGATCGGGGGCCGTGGGGTCGTAGCCGCAGTAGACGCGCAGCGGCTTGCCTGTACGCGCGGACGCCTCCAGGCGCGCTTTGAGCTCGCGGCGCATATTCTCGTAGGTCTGCGGATCCCCGTACTCCACACCCCGCATAAGGATTTCAAGCTGTTCATCGATGGAAAGTGCCATGCTTACCTCCTGCAGAAAACCGTGAGTCTCCGTAATCTTCGAGAGGCCATCTGGCTCCCTGGGGAAATTATAGGGGAAGTGAGAGGAAAGTCCAGTCCTTGCGGCGTCTGGGAGGGATCGCCGCGCCGGGGTTCCTGTGCGCGCCATTGACGACGCGGTCGGGAGCCTGCGCCGGGAAGAGCAACCGGCCCGGCCTTTGCAGCCGGGCCGGTTACAGTGCCGGTGAGTTCAGACCTGGGGCAGGTGCTTCAAGGCCTCTTCCACTTTCGTCTGCGGGTACTCGTAATTTTGCAGCTCGCCGTCCAGGTAGGCTTTGTAGGAGCTCATGTCCAGGAAGCCGTGACCGCTGAAGTTAAAGAGGATGACACGCTCTTCGCCCTTCTCTTTGGCGTCCAGCGCCTCGTCGATGGCGGCGCGCACAGCGTGAGAGGTCTCCGGAGCGGGCACGATGCCCTCGGTCTGGATGAACTGCATCGCAGCCTCGAAACAGCTCAGCTGCGGGTAGGCCCGGGCTTCAATCAAGCCCAGTTCCTTGCTTAACGAGACCAGCGGCGCCATGCCGTGGTAGCGCAGGCCGCCGGCGTGGATGGCGGGCGGCACAAAGGTATGTCCCAGGGTGTGCATCTTGACCAGGGGAGTCAGTTTGGCCGTGTCGCCGTAATCATACGTGTAAACGCCCTTGGTGACCTTGGGGCAGGCCTCCGGCTCGGCGGCCACAAAGCGGATCTCGTGCCCGTTGCGCAGTTGCTCACCCAGGAAGGGGAAGGCGATGCCGCCGAAGTTGCTCCCGCCGCCGATGCAGCCGATGACCACGTCGGGATAGACCCCTGCGTCACGCATCTGTGCCATGGCCTCCTGCCCGATGACGCTCTGGTGCAGGAGAACGTGGTTGAGCACACTGCCCAGGCTGTACTTGGTGTCGGCGTTCTCCAGTGCCAGCTCTACCGCCTCGCCTATGGCGATGCCCAGACTGCCGGGGGAGTCGGGATCCTGCTCGAGGATGGCGCGACCGGATTTCGTTTCGGTGCTGGGGCTGGGCACGCACTCGGCGCCAAAGGACTGCATGATGACGCGACGGCCCGGCTTGAGGTCGTAGCTGACTTTGACCATGTAGACCTTGACGGCGATGTCCATGAAGGCGCCCGCCATGGCTAACGCACTGCCCCACTGCCCGGCGCCGGTCTCGGTGGTCAGCCGCTTGACGCCTTCCACGCGGTTGAAATATGCCTGGGCGACAGCCGTGTTGGGCTTGTGACTGCCCACCGGGCTGATGCCCTCGTACTTGTAGAAGATCTTCGCGGGCGTGTCCAACGCCTCCTCCAACCGCCGGGCGCGGCGCAAGGGGGTGGGGCGCCAGAGCGCGTAAATCTCGCGGACTTCCTCCGGGATGGGGATGTACCGCTCGGTGCTCACTTCCTGCTCGATGCAGGCCATGGAAAAGAGCGGCGCCATGTCCTCCGGTCCCATGGGCTCATGGGTGACCGGGTGCAGTGCCGGAGGGGGTGTCTTGGGCAGGTCGGCCATCAGATTGTACCAACGTTCGGGTAGAATGCTGCTCATGTTCTCCTCCTCGATCTCTGTAAAAGGGATTTATCGATCACCAAACCACTTATGCTAACCGGAACGGTTCGCCTCGCGCAATGGCGCGCCTGAGTTGTGGGCCGGGCATCCCCATGGCGTCGTAGACCAGCTCCATGGTCCGCGCGGCTTCCTTCTGCATGCGTCGCGTGCCCTCCATAAGGATCTCCTCGACGGTGCCGGGGCGCGCTTCGTAGGCGGCGCGCCGTTCACGGATGGGCCCCAAGAAGTTGTTGATGGCGCGGGCTAACTTGCGCTTGACCTCCACATCGCCGACCTTGCCCTTGCGATAGCGTTCTTTGAGGTCGTTGACCTCGTCCACGTCGGGGTTGAAAGCGTCGTGGTAAATGAAGACGGGGTTCCCTTCCACCTGTCCGGGGATATCTGCGCGGACACGGTTGGGGTCGGTGTACATGCTGAAAACCTTCTGGTTGACCGTTTTCTCGTCGTCGGAGAGGAAGATGGCGTTATTCAGCGATTTGCTCATCTTGGCTTGCCCGTCGGTGCCCACCAGTGTGGGGACGTTGCCCACCATCACGTCGGGCACGGGGAAGACCTCGCGTTCGTAGAGGCGGTTGAAACGCCGCGCGATCTCCCGCGTGATCTCGACATGGGCGACGTTGTCCTTGCCCACCGGCACCAGGTGCGCGCGCGGCAGCAGGATGTCGGCGGCCTGGAGCACCGGATAGCCGATGAGACCGAAGGGCACCGTCTCCTCGTCCATCTGCGCGGCGCGCGCCATCTCCTTGATACTGGGCAGCCGCGCCAAACGCGGTAACGTCACCATCATCTCCAGGATCAGGTTGAGCTCGAAGGTCTCCGGCAGCGCCGATTGCAGAAAGATAGTGCTGCGCTCCGGGTCGATGCCGACGGAGAGGTAGTCCAGGACGACGTCGTAGATGTGCCCGGCGAGTGCCTCGACGTACTCCTTCTCCGGGCGGGTCGTCAGGGTGTGCAGATCGGCGATGATAAAAAAACATTCGTATTCGTCCTGCAGCGCCACGCGGTTCTGTAGGCTGCCGACGTAGTGCCCCAGGTGCAGCTTGCCCGTGGGACGATCTCCGGTGAGAATGCGTTTCTTCGGTTCGTTCATTTTTACCTCCTCGGTACTGGTTGCTGGATACTGGCTGCTGGCTGCCGGTGACTTGATGTAGAGTTCGCTTGTTCCGCTTCCAGCACCCGGCGTCCGGAAAACAAAAAACGCCCGTCCCCGCTTAGGGACGAGCGTTGAATCACACCCGTGGTGCCACCCTGGTTAGGCCGATTCTGCCCGACTCACAAAAAAACGCGCCGGTGATGGCGCGTCACGGAGCAAAGCCAGCCCCACTCTCTTCGGGCACGGCCTTTAGCGGCGATGCCCTTCGCCCTGGTAACGGTGGCGTCTCCGGCTCCACCTACTGGCTACTTTTCGGCGAGCGGCTCCCGAGCCCATTCCGTCTCCGCGCTGATGCCGGACTCCCACCGACCGCCGGCTCTCTCGAATCCCGCTTTGAGACGTACTATTCCCGTTCACAGCCTTTAACAGGCTCATTTATACCATAGATCGAGAGGATTGTCAAATTCGCGGCAGATTGGGCAAACGAAGCCGTTCCAGGGTGACTCAAACGCCCTGGGCGGCTTCTCACCATGTTTCCTTCCCGTATCACCCTCAGCTTCGTTTG
Source organism: Anaerolineae bacterium (assembly GCA_049975525.1). GTDB lineage: Bacteria > Chloroflexota > Anaerolineae > B4-G1 > SLSP01 > G713. The sequence continues at coordinate 80,869 of JBNGCW010000014.1, read as the reverse complement.
TCTTGCTTTCACGCTACAGAGGGCGTTTTCACCGGCGGACTTGCTTTGCAATCCCGGCTTTCTGCGATGTGACAGGGGGCAAAGGTGCTGCCGCCCTCTCAGTCGGCTTGCTCGGTCGGCGTGCTCGTGGTCGTGGGTTGTGGTGAAGGTGTGGAGGAGGGGGAGGGGGTGGGTGAGGGGGACGTTGGTGTGGCAGGGGTCTCGGTAGCCGTGGGCGTCGGTGAGGGTGTGAAGGCGGCCGTGGGGGTGGGGGAGGGGGTCACCGTCAGGGGCTCTGTCGGCGTGGGTGTGAGTGTCGCCGTGGACGTGACGGACGGGGACGGCGTTGGACTGGGGGTAGGTGTGATGGTCGTGGTCGCTACGGGGGTCACGGTGACGGTCACAGTCACCGTAGGCCTGACCGTCGGTGTGTGGGTGGGGCTCGGCGTGGACGTTGCGCTTGCGGAGGGTGTGGGCGTCGGCGTGAGTGTGGGAGCCGGGGTGGGTGTCCAGGTCGGGGTGATGACCATCTGCGGTGGCAGATAGAGCCGTGATCCGGCGTAGATGGTGTAGCCGGTGAGGCAGTTGGCGTGTCGAATGGCCTGAATGGTTGTACCGTAGCGCACGGCCAAGCTGTAAAGCGTGTCGCCGGGTAGCACAATCGTCGGTTTCCAATTCCACGGTGGGCCGCAGGTATAGGCCGGCGCCGTGGGGGAGATCACGGCCTGGGGCGGGAGGTAGATCGTCGTGCCGGCCTGCAGTTGGGGTGAGCCGAGGCAGTTTTCGCGCAGGAGAACATGGACGGGAAGAGCGGTGCGCACCGCCAGTCTGGTCAGTGTGTCGCCCGGCTGCACGACGTAAGGCAACCAATAGGTGGGCGGCTCGCAGGTGTCGATGAGGATCGAGCGCGGCGTGGCGGTCGCCAGAGGCGTCTCCGTCGGCTGCGGTGTGTGTGGGGGGGGGACGGTGGGGTAGTAGGTAGCCGTTGGCGCCAGGGAGACACGGGTAGGACGGACCCAGACCAACGTCGGATCCAGCTGAGCCAGATGGATATTCCCCAGGATCAGGGCAAACATAAGAATCCCGCTGAACAACGCCGCCAAAAACCTGACGATGGGATGCCGTTCCACTTTGCCTCCCTGCTTTGTGGGCTTTTGCACTCTCGCCTCACATTTTACGCTAAAGTGGGCAGAGGTAAAGCCCTCTTTCAAGGGCGCGTACCTTCGCTCGCCCCGGCGACGATTTCACCCCTCCCGCCACCCAGGGCATCGAGCTGCGTTTGCTTTCCTCCCGATGCTCCTTACAATAGGGGATTGAATGACCTGGGAGGTGCATATGAAGTCGTGGACGACGCTGGCGCGACGCACAGTGCTTCATCACGATAAATTTCTGACCGTCGAGCTGCACACCATCGCGTTGCCGGACGGCAGCGTACTTGAAGATTGGCCCTGGTTGGTGATGCCGGAGTACGTGATCGTCGTGCCGGTCACCGCCGATGGCGTATTTTTGTGTTTCCGGCAGACCAAGTACGGCGTAGCGGGGACGACGTTGGCGCCGGTGGGCGGCTATCTCGAACCAGACGAGAGACCGTTGGACGCCGCGAAACGGGAGCTGTTGGAGGAGACGGGCTATACGGCGTCCTCTTGGCGTTCGCTGGGCAGCTACACCGTGGACGGCAACCGTGGCGCCGGGACCGCCCACCTTTTCCTGGCCCGGGACGCCGAACAGGTCGCCGCGCCGGACGCGGATGACCTGGAAGAGCAGGTGTTGTTGCGCCTTTCACGCGACGAGGTCGCCCGGGCGCTGCACGACGGCGCATTCAAAGTCCTGGCCTGGACGGCGGCGGTCTCTCTGGCGCTCGGCTACGAGGACGAAAGGCCCGTTGGGGAAGGGAACGTCGCCCGATGATAGTCTACTATAATGGGCGTTTCCTGCCCAAGGAAGAGGTTTGCATCTCACCGGACGACCGGGGCTTTCTTTTCGGCGACGGCGTCTACGAAGTGATCCGCGCGTACGAGGGCGTGCTTTTTCACGCCGAATTGCACTTTGCCCGTCTTCGGCGCAGCCTGCAGGAGGTCCAGATCACCGTGCCGGATCTCGCCGAGCTAGAAGAGGCCTGTACCCTGCTCTTACACAAGAACGAGCTGGCGGCGATCGACGCCAGTCTCTACGTCCAGATCACGCGCGGGGTTGCGCCGCGCACGCACCATTTCCCCGAACCCCCGCCGGCGCCGACGGTCTACGTGCAAGCGAAGCCCGTCAAGCCCAAGACCGAGCAGTGGGAGCGCGGTGTCAAGATCATCCTGGTGCCCGATATCCGTTGGGCGCGCTGCGACGTCAAGTCCCTGATGCTGCTGCCCAACATTCTGGCCAGCCAGCAGGCGCACGAGCAAGACGCCTACGACGCCGTCTTCGTCCGCGATGGTGTGGTTACCGAAGGCTCACACACTACCGTCTGCGCTATCTTTGACGGCACTTTAGTGACCGCGCCGGTCACCAACAACATTCTGGGCGGCGTGACGCGCGAGATTGTCCTGCAGGCGTGCCGCGATCTCAACATCCCCGTGCGGGAGTTCCCCATCTTCGAAAGCGATCTGGCCCGCGTCGAGGAGCTGATCCTGCTGGGCACGACGACCGAGATCATGCCGGTGGTGCAGGTGAACGAGCGACCGGTGGGAGATGGCTGCCCCGGGCCGGTGACGCGGCAGTTGCAGCGCGCTTACCGCGACATCGTGCGCCGGGAGGTGCAGCGGCTCAAGGCCCGCGCCGCGCTGCAGGCGGGTATCTCGCTTGCCGGGGAGGGTGTTGGGCCGGCGAAAAACTTGCAGTTCATCGTCACCGATGCAGGGGACGAGGTGCATCGTGCCCTCGTCCGCAAGCAGCTCAAGTCCTTCAACGCCGCCGTCTCGCCGCTGCACCGTGAGATGCGCCGCTCGGGCGCCGAGCCTCTGGATGTCTTCGTGCGCGACGAGAGTGGACAGCTGGTGGGTGGGTTGGTGGGCAGTACGCACTGGGGTTGGCTGCTTGTTGAAGACGTCTGGGTCGCGGAAGCGCTGCGCGGGCAGGGGCTGGGGCGCCGTCTCATGGCCCTGGCCGAAGAAGAAGCGCGGCGACGCGGATGTGCGCACGCTTGGTTGCGCACCTTCAGCTTCCAGAGCCGGGGGTTCTATGAGAAGCTGGGCTTTCGTGTCGTCGGACAACTGGACGACTATCCCCCCGGTCAGACCTTCTATTGGATGCAAAAGGATTTCGACGAGAGGTAAAATGTAGGTAGAGTCCACGCAGAATAGGGGGGAGAAAAGGTATCCGCCGCTTTAACAGCACTTCGGCTGACTCAACTACAAATCTTTCGCTTGTAGCAAGCGGCGCAGCGTTAGCGGAGTCGCGTAACCTCATCGATATGTCCCCACAAAGATGGGTAGCCCCGTCTTTTGTAGAATCTACGAATTTCGTGTAAGCTCAATGGCAACGTCACCCAGTCAGGAAAGGAGATAGCCATGTCAGTGCATAAATTAGCCGGAAAACCCGTCCCTGGCGAGCTGCTGCCGAACATCCCGCGTCTCGTCTGCGCCTATTACACCCACAAACCCAATGCGGTGGAGCCGACCCAGCGGGTCTCCTTTGGCACGTCGGGGCATCGCGGTACTTCGATGGAGAACAGCTTCAATGAGGAGCACGTCTTGGCCATCTCTCAGGCCATCGTTGAGTACCGTCGGCAGGCCTCTATCACCGGCCCGCTTTACGTGGGCATGGACACCCACGCGCTCTCCGAGGCGGCCTTCGCCACCGCCGTCGAAGTCTTCGCTGCCAACGGCGTGCAGCTGATGATCGACGCAGGGCGTGGTTACACGCCCACCCCCGTGATCTCTCACGCCATCCTAACCTACAATCGGGGACGGAGGCGCCGCCTTGCCGACGGGGTTGTGATAACCCCCTCGCACAATCCGCCCACCGACGGCGGTTTCAAATATAACCCGCCCACGGGCGGCCCGGCGGCCAAGGAGATCACGCAGTGGATCCAGGCGCGCGCCAACGAGATGTTGGCGGAGGGGCTGAGTGCCGTCAAGCGCATGCCCTTCGAGCGCGCGTTGCAGGCCGAGACCACGCACCGGCGCGACTACGTCACGCCCTACGTGGCGGATCTGGCCAACGTCGTTGACATGGCCGCTATCGCCCGCAGCGGCCTGAAGATCGGCGTCGATCCCCTGGGCGGTTCGGGTGTGCATTACTGGGCGCCGATTGCGGATTACTACGGTCTGAATCTGGAGGTCGTCAACCCGGACGTTGACCCCACCTTCCGTTTTATGACCGTGGATCACGACGGCAAGATCCGCATGGATTGCTCTTCCCCCTACGCGATGGCCGGCCTGATCGAGATGAAAGATGACTTCGACGTTGCGTTCGGCAACGATCCTGACTATGATCGTCACGGTATCGTCACCCCCAGCGTGGGGCTGATGAACCCCAACCACTACCTGGCGGTCGCCGTCTGGTATCTCTTCCGGCATCGGCCCGGCTGGCCCGAGGACGCCGCCGTAGGCAAGACGTTGGTCTCCAGCTCCATGATCGACCGTGTTGCCGAGGAACTGGGGCGGCGGTTGGTGGAGGTGCCCGTGGGCTTCAAGTGGTTCGTGGACGGTTTGTATGAGGGTTCCCTGGGCTTCGGTGGTGAGGAGAGCGCGGGTGCCTCCTTCCTGCGCAAGGACGGCACCGTCTGGAGCACCGACAAAGACGGCATCATCTTGAACCTGCTGGCGGCGGAAATCACAGCGGTCACCGGCAAGGATCCCGGCGAGCACTACGGGGCGCTGGAGGAGAGGTTTGGCAGTCCGGCCTACCGGCGCGTCGACGCGCCGGCGTCGCCGGAGCAGAAGGCTGCCTTGAAGGGCCTCTCGCCCGACCTCGTCAAGGCGAATACGCTGGCGGGCGAGAAGATTGTGGCGAAGTTGACGCGCGCGCCGGGCAACGACGCGCCCATCGGCGGACTCAAGGTCGTCGCGGAGAACGGCTGGTTCGCCGCGCGTCCCTCCGGCACCGAGGACATCTACAAAATCTACGCGGAGAGCTTCAAAGGGGAGGCGCATCTCCAAGCGATCCTGGAGGAGGCGCAAGCCATCGTCCAGGCCGCGTTCCGCGATGCGGGTTTGTGAATCCGAGGGGTTGAGTTGCCGGCTGCCGGGACATGGTCACAGGGTGAAAAACGGCGTCAAAGGCCGGCGGGCCATCGAACGCGGGTCAAGGCTAACGCAAGCGTCGTCGCCTGGTCTCTCTACCGGGGATGAGACGTGGGATCTGTGATGACGGGTTCGCCCCTGGCGGTCTTTGCTTCTTTGCGTGAGGCACCACATTTTTCAGGCGGCCATTCTTGTGCTACTTTAATTACGATATTGAGCGCCACGTTCAAGTAGTTCATGCTCAACAGCCGGAGGTATAGTTTCCGTGGTAAACAAGGCTTCCAGAATATCCAGATGATCTATGGCGGCAAAGTTAATCAGAGGCGTCGAATTCGACACAATATTGTGAGGCCCGCCATTGCGCAAGGTTTTCCAGATCTTTTTCGAAATCTTCCTGGTCATATTGCCGGGGTATTTGCCGCTCGCCCAACAAGTAATGGAACTCGATTTTAGTCATTTCGGCCAGACGATGAGCGTTGGCAAAGGAAATCATGTTTTCGCGATAGAGCTGAAGCGCCAGTTCGCGTCGCAAATCGGTTTTTAGGCGGTTTCTAGGAATCTTTACAGAGATCAAGACCTCTTTGGGAATATCTAAGGTCAACGTTGTGTTCCCCCCAAATTTGACTCTACTGAAAAAAGGTTTTTCAGTAGAGAAAGGGATACTATATGTTGTGGTTGGGCGCAGCCCAACCACAACATATACCCCATATTTTTCTTTGGCTGCCCCTTTTTTCAGGGCAGCCAAATTTAAACATCGCTCTTTTTCTTTCATGCTGTATATTACCAACACCAGCGGCGGTTTTCAACCTCCCTGCCATTATATCCAAATGACCCAGAGATACAAAGCCCGCCTTCGGCGGAGTTCAAAGCAGAGGAGTGGGGAAAGTCAACCCCAGCGTCGGCGAGAGATTCGCCGCGCGCAGCGCAGTGACGAAGCTGCCCATCATGGCGACGGGCGGCACGCGCATCCTCCAGCCCTGGACGTTGGCGTAGATGGCCGTGATGGCAACGTCCAGCAGCACCCCGCCCGCGCCTCCAACCGTGCCTAGCAGGAGCGACTCGCCAAGGAATTGCCCGGCGATGTGTGTCCGGGTGCTGCCCAGCGCCCGGCGTAGCCCGATCTCCCCCCGGCGCTCCAGGACGGAGATCGCCATGATGTTGGCGATGCCCACGCCGCCCACGACCGGCGATGCGGCGCCCAGCCCCAGCAGCAGCGCGATGAAGGCATCATCGGTCGCTTCCAGGCGTCGGTGGGCTTGTCCACCAGCACCTCGAAGCCAAGACGGGTCGAAGCCTCAAGTTCTCTTTCTTGATGATGCCTTCTATCGTCGTTAGTTGCGGGCCAAAAAGCGCAAACGCCCGGCGCAAAGCCGGGCGTTATTTGGCTGGGGGCGAAGGATTCGAACCCTCACTGACGGTTCCAGAGACCGCTGTCCTACCGTTAGACGAGCCCCCAAAATTCAACGCCTATATTGTACCATACCCTCGAATTTCAACAAGTCGGCGCGCGCCGAGCCGCCCGTCTGCGCTGCCGGTTGCGTCCTAGCTGCCTGTGACTATAATCGAGAACAACGGATACTCACATGTGAAAGGAGCCCTGTTATGTCCAACCGAAAATCCGGCCCGCCCGCCACGCCCGAAGACGTGGGTGTTGTGTTGGGCTGGCTCAAAGATTTCTTCCGCCAGTTCCAGCTGGCCTGGCGGCTGATCCTCGACCCGCGCGTCTCCCTCTTCGCCAAGTTCATCCCCTTGCTCACCGTTGTCTACCTGCTCTCGCCCTGGGACTTCGTGCCCGATGTCGCCTTGGGCCTGGGTCAGCTCGATGACTTGGCCATGCTTCTCGTCGGCTTGCGCCTCTTCATCGACGTCTGCCCGCCTTCCGTCGTCGAGGAGGTCCGCGCTCTGCTGCAAGATGGCGGTGAGGAGAGCTGGAGCGCAGAAGACGTGATCGACGTGGAAGTGATTCATCCCCAAGATGAGGAGGAAAACGCTTGAAACCCTTAGTTGAATGTGTGCCGAATTTCAGTGAAGGCCGCGATCAGAAGAAGATCGACGCCATCGTCGACGCCATGCGCCTCGAGCGCGTCCACATCCTGGACGTGGAATCCGACGCCGACCACAACCGCTCCGTCGTGACCCTGGTCGGGCCGCCGGACGCCGTGCAGGAAGCCGCGTTCCAGGGCATCGCCAAAGCGGCCGAGTTAATCAATATGGATGAACACCGGGGTGAACACCCCAGAATCGGGGCCACGGACGTCGTGCCCTTCGTCCCCATCACCGGGGTGTTGACCCAGGAGTGCGTCGCGTTAGCCCATGAGTTGGGCCAGCGGGTGGGCGAAGAGCTGGGTATCCCCGTTTACTTCTACGAAGAAGCCGCCCTGCGCCCCGACCGCGTGGATCTGGGCAACATCCGCAGCGGCGAATACGAGGCGCTCAAAGAGGAGATCGGCACGAACCCCGACCGCGCACCCGATGTCGGGCCGGCGGAGATCGGCCCTGCGGGCGCCACCGTCATCGGCGCGCGTCAGTACCTTATCGCCTTCAACGCCTACCTCGACACCGACGACGTGAGCATCGCTGATCGCATCGCCCGCGCCATCCGCCAGGTCAGCGGCGGCTACCGTTACGTCAAAGCCATGGGCGTCATGGTCGCGGGGCAGGCCCAGGTTTCCATGAACCTGACCCACTATCGCAAGACGCCCATCTACCGCGTGTTGGAGGCCATCCGGCGTGAGGCAGCCCGCTACGGCACCCGCGTCACCCACACCGAGCTGGTGGGCCTGGTACCGGAAGAGGCCCTCATCAACGCGGCCCAGTGGCACCTGCAGCTCGACATCTTCGACCCCGACCAGATCCTGGAGCACAAACTGCGCGCCCTGGACGAAGGCGCGCCCCTGGGTTTCTTAGATGCGCTGGCCTCCAAAGCCCCGACGCCCGGTGGCGGGTCGGCGGCAGCGCTGGCGGGCGCCATGAGCGCCGCGCTGGGCGCTATGGTGGGACGGCTCACGGCGGGACGCCGGCGCTTCGCGGACGTACGCGACGAGGTGCGCGAGCTCATCGTCGAAGCGGAGAAGTTGCGCCAGGCGCTGACCAGGGGCATGGAAGAGGACGCCGAGGCCTTCAATGCCGTCATGGCGGCCTACAAACTGCCCAAAGGCACGGAGAAAGAGAAAGCCGCGCGGCACGCCGCCACGCAGAAGGCCATGACGCGCGCCGCCGAGGTCCCACTGGAGACGGCGCGCAAGGTGCTGCGCGCCATGGAAATCGCGCTGGTGATGGCGCAGAAGGGCAATCCCAACGCCGTCACCGACGCCGCGAGCGCGGTCTGGCTGGGCATGGCGGCCCTCCAATCGGCGGCACTCAACGTGCGCATCAACGCCGCCTCCCTTGACGATCGGGAGCGTGCCCGTGCCTGGCTCGACGAGCTCGATGGCATGCGCGTCCGCGCCGACGCCATTCTGGCCCAGGCGCAGGCGACCGCCGTCGAGCGTGGTGGCCTGTAGAAAAACCGGCTTCCGGGATGCCCACAGCATCCCGGAAGCTACATGCACACCTCATCTAAAGGAACACCAGCATGAATAACCGTCCTATCTCGTTTGACGCTAAACCGTGGCTTTTCCTGGGCCTGACGCTCGGCTTCACCTGGCTCTTTGGCTTCCTGGGCGTCGCCTTGCAGGGCCTCCTTCCGCGTATCCTCGTCACCGTCCTGGTTTACGGCGGGGGGCTGGCGCCGCTCGTTGTCGCCCTATGGCTGACCTATCGCCAACACAGCCCGGCTTTCCGCAAGGACTACTGGCGCCGTGTGGTTGACGTCCGGCGCATCGGCCTGGCCTGGTGGGGCGTCATCCTGCTCTTCCATCCGCTTAAATCGCTACTCGCCGCTCTCATCGACGTGCTGATGGGCGGCTGGGGCATCGCGCCGGAAGCCGTGGCGCAGTTTGGCGAACAGCCGCTGATGATCCTGCCGACGCTGGTCTTCTGGCTCCTCTTTGGTCCCATCCCCGAGGAGCTCGGCTGGCGGGGCTACGCGCTGGACGGTCTGCAGGCCCGTCACGGCGCTGCCGTCTCCGGCCTTATGATCGGCTTCGTCTGGATGCTCTGGCATCTCCCCCTCTTCTTCGTCGAGGAGACGTGGCAAGCCACGCACCTGGGGTTGGGCACGCAGTTGTTTTGGGTGTGGGCGTTCAGCATCATAGTCGAGTCCATCCTCTACGTCTGGATCTACAACAACACCGGGCGGAGCACGCTTGCCGCCATCCTCTTCCACTTCAGCGGCAACGCCTTCGGGCAGCTCTTCGCCCTCTCCCGGCGGGCGGAGACCACCACGCTCCTCGTCTCCGTCGTCACGACCATCCTCGTGGCGGCGTACTGGGGGCCGAAAACTCTGCGGCGGACGTAGCGTCTTCTCTCTGCGTGGTATAAGTAAGGAGCGATCCAATGAGTGAGGGGAAAACCGAAGATACCATCATCAGCGCAGAGGAGATGGCTGCTTACCGTGCGACGCTGGAAAGGCGCACGCAAGCATCCCGGCAGGCGTTAGCCGAGCGCCGCAATGCCGCCTGGGACGTCGCGCACCAGGCCACGGCCCTACTGCGGGAGCGTTTTGGCGCTACGAAGGTCGTTGCTTTTGGTTCTCTCGTCCACGGACAGGGATTTTCCCCAAGTTCTGACATAGACTTGGCCGTGTGGGGAGTGACACCTGACGCGTACTTCACCGCTGTTGCTCAGTTGCAGGATCTCTCAGCTGCATTCAAGATCGATCTGGTGGATATGGCACACTGCAAGGATTCCTTGCGAGAGGTCATCGAAAAAGGAGGGATTGAGCTGTGAAAGAGACCTACCTTACTGTCGCCGGACGTATTCGAAGCGAGATTCATTGGAACATGTCATAAACCGCACCCAACGCATCTGGCAAACAGCCCAGACGACTAATGAAGATTATTATATTGACGCTGTGGCTCTAAACCTACACAGCTTCTATGCTGGAATAGAGCGTATCCTCGAAGTCATTGCTGCTAACATCGATCAGACCAAGCCTGAAGGCCCTCACTGGCATCAGGAGTTACTCCGGCAACTGGCGGCACCTATTCCTGAGGTTCGGCCTCCTACTCTTAGACGTGAGACGCGAGACCAGCTGGATCGTTATCGAGGCTTTCAACACGTGGTACGTAACGTATACACCTTCAATTTTGATGTCGCCCAGATCGAGATTCTGCTCGACCAACTTCCGATAACTTGGGAACAAACCAAACAAGATCTACTGAACTTTGCTGATTTTCTCGAACAGATGTAAATGCTGAAACTTCATAAGTCCCGATGCCCAAAACTCCAGAAGACGAGCGCCAGCGCCACGGCCGCGTAGAGCACCGCGTAGACCACCATCAGTGGGCTGGGCACGGAAAAGGCCGACATGAAGGGGTTGTTCGGCAGGGCGTTGGCGAGGACGGTCCGCATCTCGAAGGCGGCGCGCTTCCAGAGCGCCTCGCCGGGGATCAGCAGGCTGGAGATGATGCCCACGGTGACCGCCGCCTGATTCCCCAGGAACGCTCCGATCTGCTCGATCCAGCCGCCGACGACGGAGACGCCGTAGGCTGCGAAGACCAGCACGCCGTTGGCTAACGTCGAGAGCCGTGTCCCGCCGAGCAGCGTCACGTTTAGCAGCAGGATCGCGTTTAGCAACATCAGCAGCAACCCCTGCCCCGCGTTGGGCATGGTGTAGTCGAGCAGCAGCCGGGAGATCCCCAGTACGCCGCCCGCCATCATCAGCAGATAGAGGGACAGCATCCCGGCGAAACCCAACCACTTGCCCAGCGCGATCTCCCAACGGCGGATGGGTTTTGCCGCCAGCGTATGGATGGTGCCGCTGTCGACCTCGCCGGAGATGGTCGCCACCGACGTGAGCACCGTCAGCACCGACGTGAGAAAATTGACGACGTAGAGTCCGCTGAGGGTAAGAAAGTTGTAGATCGGGACGGCCGTCACCCGCTCCAGGTGCTGGTTGTTGCGCATCAGGTCCTTGTGGATGAAATAGACGCCCGCCCCGTAGATCGCTAGAAAGACCACGCCCAGCAACAGCGCAGCGAGCAGTATCCGACGACGGGCGGCCTCCCGAAAGGTCAGCCGGGCGATAACGAAGGTGCCAACGCGTCGCATCAGACCCCTCCTTCCGTGCCTACCACCTCGATGAACAGTTCCTCCAGCGAGCGCCGCTGCGGGATCAGCGCGTAGACCTCGGCGCCGTGCTTCACCAGGTAGCGATTGAGCGCCGGAAGATAGGCCTCATCCTTCAGCGCCAGCGTGACGCGTTCCCCATCGACGTGAACGTGCGTGCTCCAGCGCCGCAACCCCTCCAGCACCGCTGCCCAACGCACGTCGCCCACGCCCGAGGGCCGCCGCGCTCGAATCTGTACGGTCAGCCCGCCGTCCATTAGTGATTGGAGCGCGCTGGTGTAGATGATCTCGCCCCGCCGGATGAAGGCCACCCGGTCACACGTGATCTCTACCTCGCTGAGTAAGTGCGAGTTGAGAAAGACCGTGGTACCGCACTCGCGCAAATCGCGGATGATGTCGCGCACGAGCCGGCGCCCCACAGGATCCAGGCCCGAGGTCGGCTCATCGAGCAGGACCAGCTCAGGTTCGTTGAGCAGCGCCTGCGCCAGCCCCACGCGCTGCAACATCCCCTTGGAGAAGGTACGCAGCTTGCGCCCGGCGTGCTCGCCCAGACCCACCAGCGCCAGTAACTCGGGGATACGGTGCTGAGCCGTGTCCCGGGGCAGACCGTAGAGATCGGCGTGCAACTGCAGGAACTCCCGCGCCTTCAGCCACTCGTGGAAACGAAAGTGCTCCGGGAGAAAGCCCACTTTCTGCCGGCCGCGCGGATCGCCCAGCGGCGCGCCGAGCACGTGCCCCGCCCCGTCCGTCGGTGCGATAAGGCCCAGCAGCATTTTGACCGATGTGGTCTTCCCGGCGCCGTTGGGTCCCAGAAAACCGAAGACTTCGCCCCGCTCGACCCGCAACGTGAGGTCGGCGACGGCGACGGTCTCTCCAAACTCCTTACGCAGTCCACGCACGTCAATGGCGGGTGATGGATTCATGGAATAGGCGCACTCCTCGAAAAATCAGTTGCGAGTTACAAGTTACGAGTTGCGAGTTGTGAGTAAAAGTTGGCAAGCAAAGATAAGATTCACAGGATACAGAAAATAATGGCTCTCTTGGATTTCGCCGGGTGATTAAAGGGTGGTTTTAATTTTCTCCACAGATTACGCAGATTTTCACATATTTTTAATTTTCTATATGAATCTATCAAGTCTGTGGTTAATATCTCGCTTCGACCCGGCGAAATCCTGAAGACCCAAAATAATTTCAACAGAGCCAGCGCATACGTTCTTTACTGGCCTATCATCCTGCAAATCCTGTGAGTTCTGTCCGGCCCTCCCTCACTCGAGCGTTTCTACAAACGCCAGTGCCTCTGCGTAGTCGCCGTTGCCGGTGACGACGTAGACGAGGCCGTCCTTGACCCACGTGAGCAGATATTGCCGGTACTGGTACGGCTCAGACGCGGGATGCACCAGCGCGCCCTCGACGCCGTCCACGCGCACCGCCTCGTAGACCAGATCGGGGTGACGCGGATAGGGCACGAGCAGTGTCGAGGTCCAATCGATGCGCGCGCTCAGAGCATCGATCTCAGCCTCGGTCATGCCCAGCAGTTCCAGGTAGATGCGCCCGAACTGCTCAGCGTCCAGGTCGTCGGGCACGGAGACCGCCGGGCTGGGCATCTGCAGGAAGGAGAGACACCGGCTAGTGGGCGTCTCGTCGCACGTCCCGTACTCCGCCTCCAACATGCCCTGGAACTCCACGGACATCCTCTTCCCGTCCAGAGAATCCGGCAGTGCGATCTCCTGGTAGCCCAGCTCGGAGAAGAGCGCGCGCAGCTGGGGCAGATCGACGGTCAGGGCGATGTGCGCCGGCGGCGTCCACTCGTAGCGCGTCGCCTCCCGGCCGGTGGGCAGGCGGATGGGGAAGTCGGCCCGCGCACGCGCCGTTGCCTCGTCCACAAATTCACGCTCGCCCGCCATCTCGACGGTCAGGTTCTCGTCGAACATGCGCTTAAATTCGGGCAGGGCGACGTCCAACGTCTCCTCATCGGGCAGCACGGTCGGATCGAAGGCCACAAACTCCACCTGCTGCACGCGGAAGAGGCTGAGGAACTCGCCTGCCAGCGCGCGAATGGGCGGAACGGTCACAGTCAACACGATCAACAGCACCAACGTGAGCGCGGCCCACGCCGGTCGATAACGCTTGGAAAACGGATTACGTGTCATACGTCGCTCCTTTTCTTCTCTCAGATAGGCTTCGAACTGTCGTCGGGCGAACCGCGGCTTCGCCGCCTCGACGCCGGACTCCACTGCCAACCCGTCCATGAGCGATTGTACGCGACGTCCACGCGCCTCCACGACGGCCGCCCGCTCCGCGCAGCGTGCGCAAGTCGCCAGGTGCCGCTCGATCTCCCGGTGCGCTTCGGCGGTCAACGCGCCATCGTAGAACGCTCGTAACTTTCCTTCATCTGGATGTCTCATGGTCCTTCCTCCAACGATCGGTATCGCCGCTCAAACTCCTTTTCTGCACGGGCCAGCAAGGTCCCCACGGACCCTGAGGCGATGTCCAAGATGTCGGCGATCTCCTTGTAGCTATGCCCACTGTGACGCAGCACGAGCAGTTGGGCCTTGCGCCGGCGCATCTGCGCCAGCACCCGGCGGACGCGGGCCTGCCTCTCCTGACGCTCTACTTCGACGGCGGGATCGACGGGGGCCGCGCGCTCCCATTTTAGGGCACCGGCGGCTTCTTCGTAGCCCTCTCGGCGCTTCTTCGCACGGAGCGCATTGAGTCCCATATTGGTCGCCACGCGGTGCAGCCAGCTGCCCAGACTATCCGGATCTCGAGGCGGGCGGGTGTGGAGCCGATAGAAGACTTCCAGCGCCAGCGCCTCGGCTTCACCCGGATCGCCAACGATGGTCGTCAGCGTCCGGCAGACCCAGGACCAGTGCTCGTCGAAGGCGGCTTCCAGGGCCGCCTCGCGATCCGGTGGGTCTGCACGCTCCGCTGCTGTGCCGGTATGCGCTTTGCTCATAGGGATCGTCATTTTGAACTTGCCTTTCACTCTACAAACACCGCCCAGGTCCAAAATGTGACAGGAGTTATCCGCTTTCTATTGTCTCAAGATGTACAACAGCGCCTCCGCGTAGACCTCGCCCGCATCGTCGGCCTCAAACGTGAGGTAGGAGCCGCGAAAGAGAATCTCGCAGACGTAGCCGCCCGGCGTCCCGGTGAGTCGCAGCGTCGGCTGTCCGGGGGAACTGACCAGATGCGCTTCTAGCGCGGCACGCAGCTGAGCTTCGTGGGGCAACCAGACTACCTCGTCGAGCCAGATGTAGTCCAATGCCCATTCGTAGGCGCCCTGAAAGGCGATGACGAGATGACCCCGCAGACGCTGCACCGTGGCGCTCATCCGGCTGACGACGAAGACATGGTCGTCCAAACCACGGTCGGGGATGGCGAAACGATCGCCGTCCCGCGGCAGCCACCGCAATCCCGCTTCTTTCAACGTCCGGGCTGTTTCCAGCGCGATCATACCGTCTCCTTAGTCCCCAGAAACATAGAGGGCCTCGCTCTCAAGTGCGAGGCCCATCGCGTGCGCGACGAAAACACGCTACTCCTTCTTGCCAAATCCTTTTCCCAACCCTTGGATCAGATCCTCAGCCTGATCCGCAACCTGCGCCACCGTCTCGTCGTCCGCTAATACCCGGTCGACTTGAGCTGCGATGGGTTGGGGCAGGTTCTTCTTGAGATAATCGACCACTGTCTTAACCGCCGTGCGTGCTGTGGACTCGGGGATTCCCGCTTTCTCTGATACAAGCTTGATTAACTGGTCCATGTTTCACTCCTTTCGGACTAATTGACTTGCGACTTGCTACCATTATACTCCAACTGCTGACAGAAAGACAAGGAGGCTCAGGTGAAGACCACGTTTAAAGCGCGACCCTATCGCATGATCAACCGGATACAGCACTACGCCTGGGGCGCCCGGGGCAAGGGCGCCTTTATCCCCCAGCTGTTGGGCATCGAAGCGGAGCCGGGGACCCCCTACGCTGAGCTGTGGATGGGTGCTCATCCCAAGGCCCCTTCTTCTCTCCTCATCGAGGGGGAGCAGGTGGACCTGCGTGACGCCATCGCTGTGCAGCCGTCCTTCTTCCTGGGTGAGTGGGTCGCTGCACGCTTCGACGGCGCGTTGCCTTTTCTCTTCAAAGTGCTCTCGGCGGCGGAATCGCTCTCCATTCAGGTGCATCCCACCAAGCCTCAGGCGGAACGGCTGCACGCTCGAGATCCCGAGCACTATCCTGACGCCAACCACAAGCCGGAGGTCGCTGTGGCGCTCACGGGCCTGACGGCGCTGGCAGGCTTCAAGCCCGGCGACGCGCTGGCGACGACGCTGGCGGCATATCCGGAGATCGCAGCTTTTGCCGAGGCGAAGGTAGATGCAGCGTTCGCGCCGGGGCGGATCAAAGCGCTCTACGCGCGCATGAGCCGCCGCGCTGTGGACGAACCGCGGACGCTGGCGGCGGCGGTGCAGCGACTGGCCCGCCGTTTGCAGAGGTTGGCGCGCCCCCTGACGGAGATCGAGGCGCGGTTCCTCACGCTACGAGGGAGATACGGCGACGAGGACGTGGGACTCTTCTCGCTCTTCCTGCTCAACCTGGTGCATCTGGAGCGTGGCGAGGCGCTCTACACCGAGGCGGGCGTCCCGCACGCCTATTTGGGGGGGGACATCGTGGAGTGTATGGCGAACTCCGATAACGTGGTGCGCGCCGGCCTGACACCTAAATACAAGGACGTGGAGACGCTGGTGGAGATCCTCAAGCCGGTGGTCGACGCGCCGCTGGTCGAGGGCCGGTCCCAGGATGGTGAGATTATCTACCGCACGCCCGCGTCGGAGTTCCAGGTCAGCCGGAGGACGTTTGCCGAGGGCGAGACGTGGGAGGCGCCGCGCTCCGGTGGGCCGGAGCTTTACCTCGTCACCGAGGGCGTCTTGGATACGAGGTGGGGAGCCTTCGAGCGCGGTGCGAGTTTCTTCGTCCCGGCGGCGCTGGTGCGTCTACGCCTGGTCGCGCAAGCGCAGAGCGAGCTCTTCCGCGTGCGGGTACCGCAGAGCTGACCGGGACCGAAGAGAGGAGGAGACGGTGGCTTCGATGGGGCCGGCCTTCGGTTGTCCGCCCTTCGGTTGTCCGCCCCTCACGTCTTCAAGTCGTAAACGTCGCTTCGGTTCCACCCGGATTGTTTCGCCACTTCCCGCGCCGCCTGCGAGTGGGAAAGGCCGCGTGCCATGGCCTCGCTGAGTGCAGTGCGAACCCGTGCCTCGTCCCAGCGCAGTTCCGCATCGGTCGCCCCGCCGACGACGAGGGTGAACTCGCCGCGCGGTGGATGCGCCCGCAAGTGTGCCAGCGCGCCTGCCAGATCGCCGCGCCAGATCTCCTCGTGGAGCTTGGTCAGCTCCCGGCAGAGCGCCACGGGTCGATTGCCCAACGCTGCGCGCAGCGCCGCCACCGTCTCCTCCACGCGCCGGGGCGATTCGTACAGAATCAGCGTGACCTGCAGGCGCGCGACCTTCTCCAGCAGCGCGGCCCGCTCGTTGGCCTGACGTGGCAAGAATCCCAGGAAGAGAAAACGATCGGTGGGCAGACCCGAAGCGACCAGGGCAGCGGTGTGCGCCGAGGGGCCGGGGACGGGCGTCACGGGGAAGCCGCGCTCGATAGCCGCCCGCACCAGGGGGTAGCCCGGGTCGGAGAGGGTGGGCGTGCCCGCCTCGGAGATCAGCGCTACGTCGCCCCGGCTCAGCGCTTCCAGGAGGTCCTCTTGCTTGCGGCGCTCATTGCCTTCAAAGAACGAGGTCACCGGGGTGGTGATCTCGTAACGCTCCAGTAGAATGTGCGCCTTACGGGTGTCCTCGGCGGCGATGAGGGAGACCTCGTCGAGGATGCGCACCGCGCGAAACGTGATGTCCTCCAGATGGCCGATGGGCGTGGCGACGACGTAAAGCGTGCCCATCAGCTGCGATGGGAGATGCCGCTGAGAATGGCCTGCCGATCGCGGAAGGGTTCGCCGACGACGAGACCGCCTTCTTGGATATGATAATGGCGTATCCGACGATCGTGATCGCTGCCGCGCAATTTCAACACCGCAATAGCCCGTTGAATCTGGCTTTCTATCTCCACGTAGCGCATCAGAATGATGCCATCGACGAGGAAAGAGAGTCCACCCTGATCAGCGCGTCTGTAATCCACCCGTCGTTCTTCGCTCAACAGAAGTGTAGTGATCTGTTCGCGTCGCAGGCTGTTGACCAAGGTTCCGTAGATGTCGCGCAGTTTAAGGACATCGTCGGTCAGGCGGGTGAAGTGCGTGGCGCTGTCCAGGGCCGCCCGTCGAATGTTGGCCTGCATCAACATCTGGTGGATATGGCTGGCGGGATCCTGCAGGCTTTTGAGCAGAACCTCGGGCGAGGTAAAGACAATGTGCAACATCCCCGCCTGTTCCAGAGCGCGCAGATTGAAGCTCAGGGACTTCGCGTCGCGATAGAGCGCCTCGGGAAACTCCTCAAAGGTGATAAAGAGACCTGGTTCTCCCCGTTGGGCTCCTTCGATGAGGAACTGGAACGCCAGCGACGTTTTGCCTGTGCCGGGGGCGCCCCGCAACAGCACCACGGTGCCCGGCAGTAACCCTCCCCTCAACATCTCGTCCAGGCCCTGTACCCCCGTCGCCACCCGTTCTTTTTGCATCTTGTTCCTCCTTCGTTGCCTTATCAGGCCTCGCTGCTACTCCTCGTTCTCAAAGGTCACGTAGCGTTTGATCTCCGCCTCCTCCCACAGCTGATCCAGCCACGCTCGCGCCGCTTTGTCTTTGAGAAGGCGCAAGTTCTCGGGGCTGACTTCCATTTCCTCTACCCGGTCCAGCACCTGCACGATGTGATACCCCAGCTCGCTCTCAATCACCTCACTGACCTGGCCCGGCTGCAGGCTGAAGGCCACCTCCTCGACTTTCGACGACGTCAGAATGCCCCGGGGGAAGTAGCCTAAATCACCCCCGCGCTCGCGGGTGAAGGCGTCCTGCGAGTACTGTCGGGCGAGGGCCGCGAAGTCAGCGCCGGCGCGGATCTGTTCGAGAAGACGCTGGGCCTCTTCCCTTGTATCGACGACGATGTGACGCGCGTTGACATGCACCGTTTGCGTCGGTACCTCGGCGACCACCTCTTCGGCCATGCGCGAAGCCAGCAGCTGGACTCTCAGCTGGGCACGCATCTCGTCGAGCGTCATCCCCTCCCGCGCCAGTCGTTCCTCAAAGGCCTCTTGTCCGATGTCGGCGATGAGGTCCTGGATGACGGCGTCGACGTCTTCATCGGTGACCTCAATGCCCCTCTGCGAGGCGGCCTGGACGATGAGCACCTGTTCGATCATCCAGTTGAGGACCGCTTCGCGGGCTTGCGCCAGTGAGGCCTCCCCTTCGGGCGACGCGGGGTTCTCGCCAGTGGCGTTCATAGAGGCCTCGTAGTTCGCCATCTGCTGCTCGAAGGCAGCCATGGTGATGGGCTCGCCGTTGACGACGGCTGCCAGCGGCACGGGTGTCGCCGTTGCTGTGGGGGCGGGAGTCGTCGTCGGGGTGGGCGTAGCCTTCTCTGTGGCCGTGGGGAGGAGCGCGCCCGGATCCGGGGTCTCCGTCGCCGTGGGAGTGCAGCTGATGAGCAGAAAGAGCACTATGCCTAAGCCGCTCAAAAAAGAGAATCGTCGCATGCTTCACGCCTCCTCGCAAAACGGGTCAACGGAATGAACGGATGCAACGGTCTGCATGGGCCCCTCCGTTGATTCGGCTATCTCCACTGTCTTGTCTTCTGAACGGGTCGGCGGACTCAACGGATGAACCAGGTTCACCGCCTTCATCCACCGGCCCGGGCTTTCTCTTGCCATCTTGTTTACTAACGCTCTGATTATAAGCCGAGTGGCGGATTGTGCAATTAAACCAAAAGAGGGAGCGCGAGTGTGGAGGGCGAAAGTCGGCTTTCGGTTGTTGGGTCTTCCAGGGAACACTCTTGACGGTAGCTGTATGAGATGCATCGACTCTTTCCTCTTTATATGTAACATAAACATGATAAATACTTGATATTTATACTTTAATCACCTATAATGAGGATAGGGAAACAGAAAGATCGGGCATACCGAAAGAAAAGTGGAAAAACCGCCGATGGAGGCCGCGAGGTCCGAGAAAATGGGCCTTTCTGTTTCTCCGTGTGGTAGCCAGTGGACCCGGGCTGCTCCGAAGGGCGGTGTCAAATTGAGGAGGTTCTGTGATGAGGAAGCATCGTTGGGTTGTTTACGTTACTGTGACGTTGGTGTTGTTGTTAAGCAGTGGGACGGCAGGATCGACCTATGCACAAGACGCGGTTCCCCAGGCCACCGTGGAGGCTGCCTTCACCTATCAAGGGCGGCTCACCAACGACCAGGGGGAGCCACTCACCGGTACATATGACTTTGAGTTTAGGCTCTACGATGGCAGCGGGAGCGGCGCCGCTCAGGTGGGCAGCGCCGTTACCGTGAACGACCAGCAGGTCAACGAGGGCTACTTTACCGTGCAGCTGGACTTTGGCGCCAGCGCTTTCACCGGCGACGCCCGCTGGCTGGAGGTAGCGGTGCGTGCCGGCAGCAGCACCGGCAGTTACACCGCCCTCAGTCCGCGACAGGCGCTGACCGCGGCGCCATATGCGCTCAGCCTGCGGCCGGGTGCCCGCGTGGAGGGCAGCCCCGGGCTTCTGGGCGCTCTCTTCAGCGCCGAGACACCTGACGGCAATGTCGGTGGTACCTTTGCACAAAATCTTCTGCTGGGTGCGGCCGGCGTCTACGGGCACACCGACATCTCCGGCATGGGGGTCTACGGACAGGCCAGCAACAGCAACTACACCGCCTACGGCGTGTACGGGTTGCACGATGGGAGCGGAGACGGCTACGGCGGGTACTTCAAGGCCAACGACGAGGACAACGCCGCTCTCTATAGCGAGGCGCCTGAAACGGCGATCATCGGTCACGCCTATACCGACACCATCACCAGCACCGCCGTGCTGGGCAAGAACCCGGAAAGCGGCACCCAGCGGGGCGCCGGCGTGCGCGGGCTGGCCGGGGGCGCTGATTTTGCGGACATTCACCCCTACATCTGCGTTTTGGGCAGCTGCTTCCATATGTACTACAGCGCCGCGGGTGAGTTCGCCGGGCCCAACGGCGTGATCGGTGCAGCTTCCAGCAATGATGGCTACGGTGTGGTAGGCATGGCCAGCAGCTCCTCCGGCAAGGCCGGTTACTTTGTGGGCGACGTGACGGTGACCGGCGATCTCGAGGTCTCCGGCAGCGTCTCCAAGGGCGGCGGTGGCTTCAAGATCGACCATCCTCTGGATCCCGAAAGCAAGTATCTCTCTCACTCCTTCGTCGAGTCGCCGGAGCGGATCAACGTCTACAACGGCAACGTCACTACCGACGACGAGGGCTACGCTACCGTCCAGCTGCCTGACTACTTCGAGGCGCTCAACAAGGACTACACCTATCAGCTCACCGTTATCGGCACTTTTGCCCAGGCCATCGTCGCCGAGGAGATCCAAAACAACCAGTTCGTCATCCAGACCGACCAGCCCAACGTCAAGGTCTCCTGGCAGGTGACCGGCGTGCGGCAGGACCTCTGGGCCGAGGCGCATCCGTTCGAGGACGAGGAGGAGAAGCCGCCGGAAGAACAGGGGACCTATCTGCATCCCGATCTCTACGACCAACCCGCCTCGCAGGCGATACACGCGCTGGAGCAGAGAGGGGCCATCCAGGGTCAGGGAGGTGAGCAATGATGGATCGAAGGACACGTCTGGGCATGGGCCTCGGGCTTCTACTTCTGCTGATGGCGTCGGCGACGGCTGTGAGCGCTCAAACCGGCGGTGGGTACGACCTCTCCTGGTCGACCGTCGACGGCGGCGGCGCCGAGAGCACCGGCGGCGACTACGCGCTCGTCGGCACTGTTGGACAGCCGGACGCCGTCACGCTCATGGGCGGCGACTACACCCTCGTCGGCGGCTTCTGGGGCGGCGCGGCGGTGAAGTACGACATATTCCTTCCGCTGGTGTTGAGGAACCATTCGTAGCCCCGGAGGCAGTATGATCGTTTTGGAGCATCAAGTTTGGCTGCCCTGAAAAAGGTTCAGCCAAAGAAAGATATGGGGTATATATTGTGGTTGGGGTGCGCCCAACCACAACATATAGTATCCCTTGTGGGTATCAAAAACGATCATTGGCTTTCCAAGAGTTGTCCCTAACATGATACGCTTCCGGCCACAGCTCCCCAACTTGTTGAGAAGATACCGTATAAACGCCACCGCCCCCCGAGAATCCTCGGGGGGCGGTCTTTTACGGCGTCATTTGCCTTGCTGGGCAGCCTGGTTACTCGACCAGCCGCAGGAAGATGCGCTTGTAGAGCTCCTCGAA
This sequence comes from Anaerolineae bacterium, assembly GCA_049975525.1. Taxonomy (GTDB): domain Bacteria; phylum Chloroflexota; class Anaerolineae; order B4-G1; family SLSP01; genus G713. The sequence continues at coordinate 59,167 of JBNGCW010000014.1, read as the reverse complement.
GATGGGCTCCAGTTGCTCCGGACGAGGTGCGTTGCGATGCACGCCGCCGGTCAACTTTGCAATACGGTCAAGCAACTCAAAGTCGGCGTTGGTCCCCAGGCTGATGCCGTAGATGACGATACCGTTATCCAGAGCCCGGTATGCTTCGTGCATGGCGCACTCCTTGCCCTTCCAATAGTTCTCGGCATCGTTGTGATCGGGCCAGAGCCAGGTGCTGGGATCGTTCTCGTCGAGGTGGGCCAGGCACTCGCTGTAGGACTGGTTGGCCTGTCCGTCGGTCATCAGCACCATGATGTGCGCGGCGCCGGGGCGTCCGTAGTGGCCCGCCTGGGTGCTGAGAATCTGAATGCCTTTGCGAATACCATCACCGATGTTGGTGCTGCCGCTGGCTCTCAGAGCGTTGAGGTCGGCGATGACGGTGTTGGTGATGACGTCGGGGGTGCAGTTGTCACCCAGGCGACGCAGGCATTGGAGCTCGGAATCGAGGCGGGCGTTGGTGGAGTAGCTGGCCAGACCGACCTGGTCAAATTTGAAGTCCATCATCTTGATGAAGTTCTTGGCGGCCTCGACAGAGGCGCGAATGGGTTGTTCGTCGTCGTAGATGTCGTCCAGGTAACGATAGGGTTGGGGGGCTTGCGCCGCTTCGCAGTAGGGGGTGTCCAGGTTTTCGGTGGCGCGCAGGGGATCGTTTTGCGGGGAGCCGCCGAAGCGGGCGTCGCAGGGATCGCAGGCCCAATCGGTGCGGTTGTTATCGAAGTGGTTGCTCTCCATCACATTGTTGACTAAGGTGGCATATTCCGGCAGCGGTCCGATGTCGTTTTCGCCATAGGTGCCGTTTCGGTTATCATCGTAATATGCAGCGGGATTGTCGGGGTTGTCGGTGATGATGATACGATCCACGGCGAAGTTGGGATCGCCAGCCCAGAGGTGTAGGGTGTGACGGCCCGCCGACAGGCTTTGCCCGGCGTTATTCTGATCCCCGTTGTATCCAGGTGCCAGGCGTCTCCAACCCCAATCATCGTATTGCGCGCCGTCGTAGTAGTTGCCGCTGTTTCGATAGGGCAGCTCGCGTCTGCCGATGACGTTGCCGTCCAGTCCCCAAAAGACATTTTGGCCCTGGTTGGAAGCCTGAGCGCGGATCCAGATGTACCAGGGGCCGCTGTTAGGAATCTCGAAGTCGTAGTCCACGCGCGGCGCAGGGAAAGGATTGCCGAAGGGGAAGGGATCGTTGCTGTGCTGCCCGATGGTGCGGCAGAGACCGGAGGAGGAGACGTCTTCCCAGCGACAGCTGACGCCGGGCCCGTCGTTACCAGGCCCGATGCCTTGACGCGCCGGCATGTGTTGGATGTAGGCGCCGTAGCTGTCGCGGCCGTAGGCGCCGGCGCCGTTACCGTGGCGCATGTACCCTTCCGCCTGCGAACCGTTGCGCTGGATTACCCAATAGGTCTTACCGAAAGAGTAGGTCTGGCGGTTGTAGGGGACGTTGGAGCGACTGTACTCCTCAGCTTCGATAATGTAGTAGGTGTGCCCGTCGTACTGCAGAGGGTTGTTGCCCGAGCAATGTGTGGCGACGCCGGCCGGATCGGGCCCCCAGGGCAGTGGATATACTCTTCCACCTGGATATTCGTCTCCTTCTTCCGTCCAGCAGCCGTAGCAGAGGGTGTCGAACTCCATAGATCCGGAACGGTCGAAGACGATAGCGACATCGATGTTGTTGATGTTCTCGGCGACGGCGCGTCCCATGATGGGGATTTTGAAGAAGTTGAAAACGCGCATGAAATAGAGTGCGGCATCCGAGGTCACCTCGACGCGGATCTTGCTGGCCGTATTGAGCTGACCTTCGTTGCGATAGTCGGCGGTGTTGAGCACAATCACCTTTTCGGCCTCGTCGGCACCCGGCCCCCACAGGTGAGAGCCGTTGATCTCCACACGCACGTTGGGATTGGAGCACTGAAAGTCCTGCCCGACGGGGACCAGGTCGCAGCCGTATTGGTTTTCCTCCAGGAGTTCCAGCGCTCGGAGGTGGGCCGTGCTTTCCAACGGCAATTCGCTGGCCGCGGCCAGGGCGGCGGCGTCGGCTGCGCGACGCACTCGCACCCGCTCGACGTAGGCCAGACCCAGGTCCACGGCCAGACCGACGAATCCCACCAGGGTGATGATGGCGAAGCCCACGACAATTAGGCTCTGTCCCTCTTCTCGCTTGAATATTTTTTTATGCATTTTTCACCTCTGCCCCCACCTCGGTGTGTGATCCTACTGAGTTTTTCTCTGATGATCCCTTTTTTCCCTCAGATGACGATATTAGGGTTTACCCAGGTGCGTCGCACCTTTGAATGTTTGAACGTGTCCATCTCGTGCACGCTTTCATGGATACTTAGCCGACATGAGCTGGTCATCGCTGCTGCGTTGCTCCTTATGCGGTTTTGAGACGTGCTCATTGGGTGGTCGAACTGCGGTCTCGCAGGACACGCATAGAGGAGGAGAAGTACAGCGTCGTCGGGTTGGGGAAGTTGATGATCTCCACGCCGGGGAGGAGGATGTTGTGGGCCAGGAACGTCTCGACGACGACGATTTCGGTGGCCTGCGGGTCGAATTCTTCCGCTTTACGCATTTCGTTGACACGTCTGGTGATATCCCCATGTAGATCCGGGTAGGTGCCTATGTCAATGCGACTGTCGTCCGGGGTAATGGGGCGTCGTTGACCGTCGCCGGTGACGATAGTGCCCGTCACGTAGGTGGTGATGCGCAGCTTGCCCTCGTCGTCTCTCTCCAGCTCGCCGTTTTCATCGAAGGGAAAGTTGGTGATGATCATGCCGAAGTTGGCGTCGGGGCCTGTGGTGCGCAGATTGTGCTGGATGTGTGGTGCCGGTTCGTTGACCTGACGTCCGCCGCCGGCAGCCACCACGCGCTCGGCCACATCCTCGTAGTCAAAGCGCCCGCGCGAGGAGAAACGCACCCCCTCCCGGTTGGCCACGGCCAGGATGAGATAGTCGTAGAAGAGCGAGCCCACCTCGACCATGCCGATAAACATAACCAACAGAATAGGCAGCATCAGCGAAAACTCGACGATGCTTTGTCCTTTTTCTCGTTTTTTCTTCTGTGTTCGTTTCATGGTTCGCCTCCCGGCGTCGGAAGTATGGCTCCACTCTCACCGTGCATCTGAAATACGTCCAACACATGGTTTCCTTCGTCCAAAACCGTCAACGTCCAGACGGGTGCGCCTGTCGCGTCCCGACCCAGATGCAGGGTCAGGGTGTGGGCCTCGGGCTGGGACCACGTCGCTTTTCCGCTTCGTTCCCACCACATCTGCAGTACCTCGTCGCTGTCTGTGACCCAGGCGTCGGTTGCCAGGGGTTTTTGTGGGTAGAGCGCGGTCAGCTGCCGCAAAACGTGAACCTCGGTCCCATCGGCCACGACGATGGTCAATTGTCTGTTTTCGGGCCGATAGAGCTGGAACGTCCAGCTTTGGCTCTGCGCGTCGCGCCGCAGCGTCGTAGAAAGCGAGAGGAGCTCAAACTGTAGATTTTGCGTCGCGCTCCAGGCCAGGATCTGGGCGAAGGCCTCGCGGGCGCTCTGCCCGTTCGCCACGTCCGGTGCGCTGAGTGACGCGGCCACGTCCCCGCCTCGCTGCAGCATGGTAGGGGTGATCAATCCGCTGATAATGGCGATCACCAGGGCAGTCACGAGCAGTGTCATCCCTAGCAACAGCAATCCCCGAGATTTCATGAGCCGCCTCGCAGAACCAGGGGCAAAAAGACCTGGTTGGACCCGTCGGGTGGTTCGTCAGTGGGTTCACCCGTGGGTTCACCTGTGGGTTCGCCGGTGGGCTCGTCGGTGGGGGTGGCGTTGGGATCGATTTCCTGCAGGTGAGTGTAGTAGACGCCGTAGCCGGGATCGGAGCTCACGCGTCCGCGCATGTAGAAGAGATGTACACTTTGCAACACGGGGTTTGAGCCTGGTATCCGGTCGGGATGGGGCGCGAAAAGGTTTGACGTAATCCTGCGTCTCGGAGGCGATTTCCAATCCCGGTGGGGAGTCCCAGACAAAGCCGCCAACGGTCTCGCTGATGGCGACGGTGGTGGTGATGGCGTGGCGCAGGTTCTCCGCGTCCGTGGCGACCTGCCAGGCGACGTAGGGAAGGCCGTCGGCATCTAGCGTCAGGGAGGGTTGCAGACGGGCGCGGTAGATCTTGTGGGGGTTGTCTGTCCCGGCGTAGCCGCCGCTCTCGCCGATGGCGCCGATGTGGGGATACTCACCGCTGCCGAGCCCCACCAGATTCTCGCCGGCATCGTCGGAGCGCGCGTACACTATGCTGAACTTTCTGCAGTAGGAGCCGCTGCCGCCCCCTTGGGTGCAGCGTTGCCACCCGGCGATGAGCCTTTCTCCCTCCGCAGCGAGGAAAGGAGAGGGATAGGTGGCAGCGACGCTGTCCTCGTGATCAAGTTTGACCGCCTCGGAGCAATCCCCGGCCTCGTTGCAGCGGCGGTAGAGAGGGTAGCCGGTCCCTTGATCTTCAAGCCGTTTTTCCCAGAGAAAGTGGATGTAGTTGCCGGTGGCGCCGGTGGTGTAGGCCATCTGAGGCCTATAGGCGTCGTCGTTGGAGACTACGTAGGGAGAACCGATAGGGCCTGTGCGAGAGACGTCCCAACGGACGTACTCAATCTGTCCGGTGTTTTTGCCGTAGACGATATAAGGCTTATCAGGATCTGTACTGGTCTTGATCTGTACGCCGGCCGGGATGAACCCGGGGTTGCCGGCATACTGAACGATGGTTTGAGGATCCGATAAGGTTTGTTGTTCCAGATCGTACCGGCGGTAGGCGATGTGGATGTAGAACGGATTGAGAGATGCCTGACAGGGGTTTTGAAAAGCGGTGGCGACGTGCGCGACCTTTCCCTGAATATCGATGTCGGCGTAGAGATAACACCCTGTGCCGTCGGCGTCAAAGACGGTCACGGACGTGGGGTCCCAGACGTAGGTAGCCTGGCTGGCGTTCCACACCCCACGCTTCAGCATCACGTCGCCCCGGTACAGCCCGCTTTCCTCACTCTCTATCCAGACGGCTGCCAGGTAATCACCACTCTCGGCTATGGCGGCGCGAGGTTCCGCCGCCAGATTACCGCTTCCCGAAAGCTGTATTTCCTCTTGAGCGCTGTGAACCAGATCGGCCAGGGCGCCACTCACCAGCGCGCCTGCGATGACGACGGCGATCAATAGCATTAAAGGCTTTTGGGCGGTGAGTGCGGTCTTCATTGTCATAAGCTCCTAGGGCTGCAAGAGAAGGTTGAGTGTGGAGATGTTATCATCGGCCAGCACCGTGACGTTGGTGGAAGCGAGACGTAGCGTGCCGCCCACCCACGCTTCGGCGTAAATCTGGTAGGTGCCGGGAGACATATTGTAGAAGCGGTAGGTGCCGTCGTGGATGGAGCGGGTTTTGTACACCTCACCGCCTTGTGCGTAGGCCCAGACATCGGCGCCCACCAGGATAGTGGGGATATTGTACTCGCCCAGCGTTGTGATGGTGCCCCCGAAGGTTGCCGTCCCCGCCTCTGGTGCTGGCGTGGGCCACTCGGTGCACACCTGTGCCTCGACGTCGTCGATGTAGAAGAAGGTGCCGTTGTAGTCACCGTCGTGATCGGCGTCCCAGTAGATGCGCACGTTTTCCCCGGCATGATCCAACAGGTTAAGGTCGCTGCTCAAATCCACGGCGATGGATTGCCAGACGTTGCTGATGGTCCCGCCGTGGGTGACCGGGATGCGGCTGGTGAGCGGGGCTCCGCTGATGTCCTGGACCTGGAGATAGAGCTCGTCGTCCGCTTCTGGACCGCCGGTGCTGCACTCCATGTCGCTCTTCGCGACCAGATAGTACCCATCTACAACCAGCGTGGATTGGGTGAAGATCTCCGTGGCCGGGGGCAGTGTGACTTCCTGATAGAGGTAAGGGTCGTAGTTGTTGGCCGAGCAGGGATAGACCCCCAGGCTGCTGTGTAGGCGCATGGCGAAGCTCCCGCGATGGAACTCTGCGCTGCTGCGTTGATAGGCGTCGTAGCCGCCTGCCCGCCAATACGCGGCCACGGTGTCCGGGTTGCCTTCGAAACCGGTGACCTGCAAAAGGTCCGTGCATTGGATCAGGCCCGGTGGCGGCTCTTCTTCCTCCGGTGGCGCCGTCATGGTGCCCGGTTCTGAACAGAAAACGAAATCATCCACGATGCCCGTGCTGAAATCGCCGGAGTTGTAAGAGGCATGGGCGATACCGAAGTACTTGAGGTCGTTGTCGGTAGTGTGAGTTCCGCGATGGTTCCAGTCCTCGGACGTCGGACTTTCGGCGCTGGAGTCGTAAAAATCGTACTGATTGCCCTGGCGGACGATGCGCACCCAGGAGGGCATGTCAATCTGGTAGTTGTTAGAGTTGGAGAGCCGGGAAGCCCCGCCGTTCCAGTTGTCGCGATAGGCGGCCTGCTCGGCAGCCGGCTCCTTGTTGCGGGTGACCATATGCATCACGTAGGGGCGTCGGCTGTCGTCAACGTCCTCGATGATCTGCAGTCCCATCTTGGCCCATTGATTGGTGCGCGGCTCCGGGCGCCGAACGACCCGCAGGCGGACATCAAAGTTGTTCTGGTAGGGGACGTTCTGGTAGATGAAGTAGTAGTCGTTGCTGCCGCTCCAGATATTGTTGCCGTCGCTGGTGATCTCCAGTTGGCCGGAGCCGTTGATGGTATGGCTGCCATCGGGGTCGCCGAATTGGCGGACGCTCCAGATGCTTTTGAGGCCCTGGTTGAAGTCGTCGGTGCGGCTGGGGATCACAGGGCAGTCGTAAGCCAGAAAGGTCAAGGGGCCAAAGACGTTGTTATCCTCGCCGCCGGTCTCGCCCTCGTCGACGTAATCGGTGGTATCCACTTGCGCCCAGAGGTTGCGCTCGCCGCCCGCGCCGTAGAGCACGAGGGTCTCGGTGAGCACCATGCTTTCCGAGGGGCCCAGGTTCAAGACCCACTGTTTCTGAGCGCCCAGCTGCCCCACCTGGGGCTCAGACTCGCGATCAGCGTAGACGTCCACGTCGAAGGGGACCTCCGTCACAGCCACGGGTTTCGTGTTGGTCACGTACAGAGTGACGGTGAGCGGCCTTCCGATGCTGGGTTTTGCGCCTTCGGCGATGCGCATGCTGACCTGCAGGTCCGGCAGCACCTCCGCGACCTGTATTCCGGCGGAGACGGCGACGGGATTGTCGCCACAGGGATCGGCGCCGCCCGCCCCGATGTGTGACTCGATGCGGTAAGTTCCGGCGACGTTGGCGGGTACCTGGACGTTCACGTCCTCGGCGTTCCGGGTGCTGCTGGCGACGTTCACCGGGTAGGCCAGTTGTGCTGTGGTCAGGGTGCCGGTGATAGGACACCACCACAGGGAGTAGGGATTGTCTTCCGGTGGATGGTTCATCACGTCCACGGCGATCCACGCCTCTGGCTCGGGCGCGTGATCGGAGACCAGGAGGTAGGGGGCAGACGGCTCTTGCCAGACCTTTGTCACGGTGTCCGCCGGTTCGTAGCTGGGATTGTGGACATCGTTGCCGTCGAAGTTCAGCCAGGCAGTCAGGGAAGCCGTCTCAGGCTCGTTAGCGTAGACTGTCATCTGGACGCGCCCGTTGGAACCGGTGGCGGCTTCTATGTAATTGGCACCCGTGCCACTGTAGGAGAAACTCCCTGCGCTGGTGCGGAAGCTGACCAGGGACCCGGCCTGATCCTTGCCATAGGAGTCGTAGACGTGAGCCTCGACGACGTGAGCGCGGCCCTCCGGCAGTTCGTTGTAGGCTGTCTCCGCCGTCGTTCCCACGTGCGTAAGTTCGATGAAATACTCGGGGATGGGGGTGTTGGTCGGGGTCGGACCGGAGGTCGGAGAGGCTTCCGCCGTCACGGTGGGGCCGCTGCCGACGGAGCGCGTCGGCGTTTGTGGGTTGCCGGTGGGAGGTGGTTGGTTGCCTAGCCCCACCTGGATGCCCTCGTTGATCATCTCCACTTCCGAGGAGACGTGAACGAAAGCGTTAGGGAGGAGATTACCGAAGATCACCAACGGCACATTGTATTCTACTCGCACCACCACGGGCAAGCCTTCGATGCCCGGACGATCGTACGCCAGAGAGCTGCCGTGAGATTGGTAGCCCCACACGTGAACGCCGAACATACCGGGGTCGTTGAGGTGATCGTTGATGCATTCTGAGCTGTTGATGGTGGAGGAATCCTCGGGGTCTCCGTTGCAGACGAAGTCCATGCGTAAACCCAGGGCGGCGTCGGTAGCCTGGCGTTTAATGAGCTGGACCCGACGGCGGTAATACGCCTCGTCCGATTCGTTGGGATTGGGATAGCCGCCGAGCGGACAGTTGGGCCAGGGTTCGGAGATCGGGGCACCGTTTGCGTTGTGATGAAGACAGTCGCCTTGTCGGGGCTTGTAAGTAATCGCCCAACGGCCGGCCTCGCGCGCGGCGTGATTTACAGTAAGATAACCCTGTACAAGGAAGGCGCCGTCGATAATGGCCAGGATAACGCCCAGGAGAAGGGGCAGGATCAGGGCAAATTCTACCAATGCTTGACCTTTTTTCCATGAGACCATGGTATCCTCTCCAGATTCGTGAGGTTTGGATGTGTTCGACCCAGGATCCTTTTTGTGACTTAAACCAAAACTAATTACATCGTATTCGTAGATCGATTTGTAACGTCGAGTTTTCCGCTAACACTATTTTAACTTTTACGCTGCTCTTTGTCAATGGTACAAAGGTCAGGGTTGAGGTGCTCTTATATGCCCGCCAGGAGTATTTCGTGATATCTATGAAAACTAGGCAGATCCAGGATGTCTATCTGTCCACAGAAAGATGTGTAATACGACCCGCCGTCTTGTTCTTTCTGCTTTATGACAAATAGTGTGCTATAATACAGGGGCAGGCTTTGAGAGGTAAAGATATGAACACCTATAAAGACGCTTTGGAGCGAGTACAGGCGCGTTTAAACTATCGTTTTTCGGACCTCGGGCTTCTTCACCTGGCCGTCACCCATCCTTCCTATGCACATGAACACCCCGAGGAGGGAGGAGAGGAATACCATAATCAGCGCCTGGAGTTTCTGGGTGACGCGGTACTGGACTTCCTGGTGGCGGCCTGGCTGTATAAACGGTATACTGATTTCTCAGAAGGGCCGTTGACCCGTCTGCGGGCGACGCTGGTGCGGACTCGGACCCTTGCCCGCCTGGCCCGCGAGCTGGGGGTTGGAGAGGCCCTGCGTCTGGGGCGCGGTGAGGAGGAAAGCGGCGGACGGTGGCGGTTGGCCAATCTCTGTGACGCCATGGAGGCTATCGTCGGCGCTTTCTATCTGGATAGCGACCTGGAGACGGTCTGGGCCGCGTTGGAAGGGTGGTTCACCCAGGAGGCCGAACGCATTCTGGAGGCCGGTTCTTACCTCGATGCCAAGTCGCGTTTTCAGGAGTGGGCGCAGGCCGAAATAGGCATTACGCCGGTGTATCGCATTGTGGACGCGCGGGGACCAGATCACGCCAAGGTGTTCACGGCCCAAGCTCTCTTGGACGAGCGCGTGGTCGGTGAGGGTGTGGGACACAGCAAACGAGAAGCGGAACAGCTGGCCGCCCACGAGGCGCTCCAGAAGCTGCGGGTGCAAGCGTAGCCGTCAGACGCCGGATTCCGGCGGGAGGAACGAGTATCATGATGCGTTTTGATCGTTTTACCGAACGAGCTCAGCAGGCAGCCCAGGAGGCTGTGACGCTGATGAACCGTTATGGCCACAGTCAGGTGGATGTGGAGCATCTTTTGTTGGCGCTGATTCGTCAGGACGAGGGCACCGTCCCGGCCTTGCTTTCTAAGATGGGTGTTGCACCGGAGGAGATGGAGACTCAGTTGGAGCACTTGCTGCAGAAGAACCCCCGCCCGGGGATTTACGGCGCGCGTGGAGGACAGCAGATCTTTATCACCCCGCGCGTCAAACGGGTGTTGGATGTTGCCCAGGAAGAGGCCAACCGGCTGCGCGACGAGTACATCTCCACCGAGCATCTGTTGCTGGCCATGTTGCACGAGCGCAACACCGCCGTGATGCGGCTCTTCGAGCGTTACAACGTCACTTATGAGCGGACGCTCAGCGCCATTCGGAACATGCGCGGTGGGCAGCGGGTGACGTCGTCCAAGGCCGAGGCCACCTATCGTGTGTTGAACAAGTACGGGCGGGACTTGACCCAGATGGCGCGGGAGCAAAAACTCGACCCCGTGATCGGGCGTGACGCCGAGATCCTGCGGGTCATGCAAATCCTGGTCCGCCGCACCAAAAACAACCCCGTGCTCATCGGAGAGCCGGGTGTGGGGAAGACGGCCATCGTCGAGGGACTGGCGCAGAACATCGCCACCGATGACGTGCCTGAGTTGCTCAAGGGCAAGCGGGTGGTGCAGCTGGATCTGGGCGCCCTGGTCGCCGGCACGCGCTTTCGGGGTGAGTTCGAGGAGCGTTTGAAGGCCGTACTGGAGGAGATCGAGCAGGCCAAAGGCGAAATCGTCCTCTTCATCGACGAGCTGCACACGGTCGTGGGAGCCGGCAACGCGGCCGGTGCGCTGGACGCCTCGAACATGATCAAACCGGCACTGGCTCGAGGCGAGCTCCAGGCCATCGGCGCGACGACGCTGGATGAGTACCGCCAGTATATCGAGAAAGACGGTGCGCTGGAGCGTCGCTTCGCCCCCGTCTTTGTGGAAGAGCCCACGGTGGAGGACACCGAGGAGATGTTGCGCGGCCTGCGCGACCGCTACGAGGCGCATCACAAAGTGCACATTACCGACGAGGCGCTGAAAGCCGCGGCCCAACTTTCCCATCGCTATGTGACCGATCGCCAGCTGCCGGACAAAGCCATCGATCTGATGGACGAGGCGGCGGCCAAACTGCGCGTTACCCTCTTCACGCTTCCGCCCGACCTCAAGCGCATGGAGGCTGAGGTCCATCGCCTGCAGGCCGAAGAGGAAGCCGCCGGTAGGACGCGGGATTACGAGCGAGCGGCCGAGATCAAGACCCAGCGTTTACGGCTGGAGCAGGTCTTCAACAAAAAGCGCGAGGAGTGGTTGGAGAGCCATCAACTCGATGAGACTGTGGACGCCGAGGACATCGCCGACGTTGTCTCCGCCTGGACCGGGATCCCCGTGGCCCAGGTGATGGAGACCGAGGCCCGGAAACTGCTGCGTATGGAGGAGGCGCTGCACGAGCGCATCATTGGTCAGGACGAGGCCCTCCATGCCATCGCCGAGGCCATCCGGAGAGCGCGAGCTGGGCTGAAGGACCCCCGACGGCCCATCGGATCTTTTCTGTTTCTGGGGGCCTCGGGTGTCGGCAAGACGGAGACGGCGAAAGCGCTGGCCGAATTCCTCTTCGACGACGAGGACGCGCTCCTGCGCGTGGACATGAGCGAGTACCGCGAAGGACACACCGTCTCGCGGCTCTTTGGCGCACCGCCGGGCTATGTGGGCTACGATCAGGGTGGCCAGCTCACCGAAGCCGTGCGTCGCCGCCCGTACCAGGTTGTGCTCTTCGACGAAATCGAGAAAGCGCACTCCGATGTCTGGAATGCCCTCCTGCAGGTATTAGATGAAGGTCGCTTGACCGATGGGCAGGGCCGTTCCGTCGACTTCCGTAACACCGTGGTGATCATGACCTCCAACGTGGGGACCGAACACCTGCGCCAGGGAGGGACCCTCGGTTTTATCCGCGATCAGGACACCGAAGAGCAAGAGGCGCGGCAGCGCATGCTTTCCGAGCTCAAGAAGACCTTCCGGCCGGAGTTCCTCAACCGCGTCGATGAAGTCATCGTCTTCAACAACCTGACCCTGGAGGACGTTGAACAAATCGTTGATTTGCAGATGCATGAAGTGGTCCAGCGGTTGATGGAGTATGAACTCACCGTTGTCCTCACCCCGGCCGCCCGTCGCTGGATCGCGGAACAGGGCTACGACCCCCAGTTCGGCGCGCGCCCCTTGCGGCGGGCGATTCAGCGTTACGTCGAAAGCCCACTCAGCGTGGGTATCTTGGAGGGGAAGTTCAAGGCCGGCGACGAAATCTCCGTTGAGATGGACGACGATGCGCTCTCCCTGAGACGCTCTCAGGACGCAGCCGTAAAAGTAGACGTCACTGCAGCAGGCTGATGCAAATTCTCCCTCCTGTGGGATCAATCTTGTAAGGGCTTGTTGGCGAAAGGGCCGAATATAGTATAATAGAGCACCTGTATCTGGTAGTTCAGCTAATAGATAGAAGGGAGGTGATGTCCACAAAGGATCCTGAAACAGTATGCGTGTTGACCCTACGTGTACGCCGATCCAACCTTGGGACAAGGTGTGTGCCTCGGATCCGTCGGGTACGTGCGGGATCCGAAGGGAACCGTTTCTCAAGAGAGGGTCAAGGCAGGAGCCGGGACTGGGGATGTGGGGGGCCGCTGGTTACAGCCCCAAATGTCCGCACCCCCCGGCTGTTTTAACCACAAGTGGAACAACCTAAATTCTCAGAAGGAGGAAACGCATATGCGAAACAAACTATGGTCACTGTTGAGTGTGTTGCTGATCGTGACGCTGGCACTGTCGGCCTGTGGGCCTACTGAGGTGCCCACGGAACCCCCCACCGAGGAGGCGACAGAGGAGCCCACGTCGGAGCCGGTTGAGGAAGAGGAGCCTCTGGCGACGGTGGGTATGGTCACCGATATGGGCGGCGTGGATGACAAATCCTTCAACGCCATGGGCTGGAAGGGCATGCAGCGCGCCCAGGAAAATCTGAACGTCGAAGTCTCGTACCTCGAATCTCAGCAGCAGACCGACTATGCTACCAACATCAATCAGTACATCCAGCAGGGGACGGACTTGATCGTCACCGTAGGCTTCTTGCTGGCCGATGACACGGCGGCAGCGGCGGAGGAGAATCCCGACGTCAACTTTGCCATCGTGGATCATGACTTCCAGGGCGCCTACGACAACGTGCGCAGCCTGACCTTCAGCACCGATCAGGCCGCCTTCCTGGCGGGCTACGCTGCAGCCGACGCGACCAAGACGGGCAAAGTGGCGACGTTCGGCGGCATCAACATTCCGCCGGTGACGATCTTCATGGTCGGTTTTGAGGCCGGCGTTAAGTACTACAACGAAGTTCACGGCACGGAGGTCGAGGTGCTGGGCTGGAGCACCGAGGAAGGCGATGGCGTCTTCGTGGGTAACTTCGAATCCACAGACGACGGTCGCCGTGTGGCCGAAGAGTTCTTGGCCGAAGGCGCCGACGTCATCATGCCCGTGGCCGGTCCCGTGGGTCTGGGCTCCGCACAGGCCGTCCAGGAGCACGGCGACGCCTGGATTGTCGGCGTCGATCAGGACTGGACCGTCAGCGCGCCGGAGTACAAGGATGTGATTCTGACCAGCGTCATGAAGAACATCGACGTGGCCGTCTACGATACCATCAAGAAAATCATCGATCCTGACTTCGAGAGCTTCAACGGCGAGACCTACGTTGGCACATTGGAGAACAACGGCGTGGGCCTGGCGCCCGTGAAGAAAGAGGCGCTGAGCGAGGGGATCACCCAAGAGCTGGACGACGTGAAGCAGAAGATCATCTCAGGCGAGTTGAAGACGGGCTGGAGCGCCTATCTGGAAAGCCTGGGGACCGCGCCGGAAGAGCCCGAGTATGAAGAAGTCACCGTCGGCATGGTGACCGACGCGGGCGGCATTGACGACAAATCCTTCAACGCTATGGGCTGGAAGGGCATGCAGCGCGCCGAAGAAGAGCTGGGGGCCAAAGTTTCCTATCTTGAATCCCAGCAGCAGACTGATTACGCCTCCAATATCAACCAGTACCTGCGCCAGGACGTCGATCTGATCGTCACCGTGGGCTTCCTGCTGGCGGACGCGACAGCGGCGGCGGCCGAAGAGAACCCGGATATGAACTTCGCCATCGTTGACAACGAGTCCCTGGGCGAAAACGTCCGCGGGTTGACCTTCGCCACCGACCAGGCCGGATTCCTGGCAGGTTACGTGGCCGCCGCGGCTACGAAGACGGGCAAAGTGGCAACGTTCGGCGGTATCAACATTCCGCCAGTGAGCATCTTCATGGTGGGCTTCACCTCTGGGGTTGAGTACTACAACGAAGTTCACGGCACGGATGTTCAGGTGTTGGGCTGGAGCAATGAGAGCTACGACGGCGTCTTCGTGGGCAACTTCGAATCCACAGACGACGGCCGCCGCGTAGCCGAAGAGTTCCTGGCCGAGGGTGCCGACGTCATCATGCCTGTGGCCGGTCCCGTGGGTCTGGGCTCCGCGCAGGCCGTCCAGGAGCACGGCGACGCCTGGATTGTCGGCGTCGATCAGGACTGGACCGTGAGCGCACCTGAATACAAAGACGTCATTCTGACCAGCGTCATGAAGAATATCGACGTGGCCGTCTTCGATACCATCAAGAAGGTCGCCACCCCGGGATTTGAGGGCTTCAACGGCGAGAACTACCTCGGCACGTTGGCCAACAACGGCGTGGGCCTGGCGCCCGTCGCTTCCGGTGCTGTTCCCGATGAGGTCCTCGAAGAGCTGGACGAGGTGAAGATGGATATCATCCGCGAGGAATTGGACACCGGCTGGAACGCCTACCTTGAGAGCCTGAGCGAGTAAGTTTCATCTGACGAGAGGTAGTGTTCAGAAGAACACTACCTCTCGTTCTCTTATCTCTTCTTTGCGAAGAGGGTGTTGCGCTTGCGGTCACGCGTGATATGATTTCTCTGGCTCTGGTGAACTCTTGTCTTTTCGCCATAGGGATATAGAGGACTGAAGAAGGACTTCACTGAAATAATTGCTTAAAACTCATAGGTTTAGTCGGTCATCCCCTACATCTAACTCATAGATCTCTCCTGCCCTTTGATGTAGGGCCTGGCTGATTGAACCCCCGATTTTTCTCGACAGGGTGGGGACAGTCCGCTCTCCGTATCTCTATGGTGAGAACCTGATGTTTTCAGCAGAGTGATGCTGACAGTGAATTTTCATCCAAGTAGGAGGAAGCTATGCCCCCGGTTTTGGAACTCAAGGGGATCACCAAACGCTTCCCGGGCGTACTGGCGAACGACCACATCGACCTGACGCTGAACGAGGGAGAAGTGTTGAGCCTTCTCGGCGAAAACGGCGCGGGAAAGAGCACGTTGATGAACGTCCTCTACGGCCTCTATGCCCAGGATGCGGGTGAAATCTACGTCCGTGGGAAGAAGGTAGATATCCAGGGTCCCAACGATGCCATTGACCTGGGTATCGGTATGGTCCACCAGCACTTCATGTTGGTGCCGGTGCTTACTGTTACGGAAAACGTGATGTTGGGCATGGAGTCCGTCAAGAACGGTGTCTTTCTGGATCGTCGGGACGCGGCCGGGCGGATCCGCGAGATTTCCGAGCGCTATGGTCTGGGTGTGGATCCCGACGCCAGGGTGGGGGATCTACCCGTCGGCCTGCAACAGCGTGTGGAGATCATCAAGTTGCTCTATCGCAGCGCCGATATTTTGATTCTGGACGAGCCGACGGCGGTGTTGACGCCTCAGGAAGTGGAGAGTCTCTTCGAAGTTATCCGTTCTCTAGTCTCACAAGGCAAGTCGGTGATCTTCATCTCTCATAAGCTGAAAGAGGTGCTGGCTCTCTCCGATCGCATCGCCGTGTTGCGGGCCGGCAAGATGGTCGGCACGGCGGACCCCAAAACCAGCACGGAGCGCGAATTAGCTTCGATGATGGTGGGCCGCGAGGTGATTTTGAGCGTTGCCAAGGAGCCAGCTCACCCTCAGGAGCCCGTGCTCAAGGTCGAAAATCTACACGTTCTGGGGGATCGCGGCAAGATGGCGGTCAAAGGTGTCTCTTTCGAGGTGCGGGCGGGCGAAATCGTGGGGGTGGCAGGCGTTCAGGGCAACGGGCAGACAGAACTGGTCGAGGTGTTGACGGGTCTGCGCAAAGCCGTCGACGGCACGATCGAGATGTTGGGGCGGGACATCACCAATGCCTCACCGCGCTTCATCACCGAGACCGGCTCGGCCCACATCCCTGAGGATCGACAACGCGATGGGCTGGTGCTGAGCTATCCCGTCGCCGATAACCTGATCCTTAACACCTATTATCTACCTCCCGTAGCCAAAGGGGTGAGGATGCAGGCCTCTGTTGTCCGAGAGCGGGCCGAAGCCCTGGTTAAAGAGTACGATGTGCGCACGCCCAGCGTGATGACGCCGGTAGGCAATCTCTCTGGCGGCAATCAGCAGAAAGTGATCGTGGCCCGCGAGCTGAGCCGGAAGGTGCAGCTGGTCATCGCTTCTCAACCCACCCGAGGGTTGGACGTGGGGTCCATCGAATATATCCACTCGCAGCTGGTGAGCAAGCGCGACGAAGGCGCCGCGGTCTTCCTGGTTTCGGCGGAGCTGGACGAGATCCTCTCATTGGCGGACCGCATCGTGGTGATGTTTGAGGGAAAAGTCATGGATATTGTGCCTGCTGAGGAGGCGACGAAAGAGGAGCTGGGCTTGCTGATGGCCGGTGTCTCCGCCGAAGAGTCAGCAGCGCAAGTGGAGGAGACGGTATGAGTGCAGAGAAACAAGCAGCGCGCACTTCACAAGCCTGGTTGACGGTGGTGCGAAGCGCCTTGGGGGAGCTGCTGGTGCCGTTGCTGGCGATTGTGACGGCGTTGCTCTTAGGCGCCCTACTCATTATTCTCACCGATGCTGAGGTGATGAAGGCCTTTGAAACAGGCGTAGGCGCCGGGCTGCGCCAGGCGTGGGAGGCTATTGCATTGGCCTACGGCGCCTTCTTTTTCGGCGCTTTTGGCGATCTCTATCACGTCACGGAGACGCTGCGCATCGCCACACCTTATATCTTCGCCGGGCTGGCGGTAGCGGTAGGGTTCCAGGGGGGCCTTTTCAATATCGGCGCTGAGGGGCAGTACTTTATCGCCGGGCTGACCTCGGTCTACGTCGGCTACAGCATCACGGGACTCCCCTGGATTCTCCACCTGCCCCTCGCGTTGCTGGCCGGCATGGCCGGCGGCGCGTTGTGGGCCGGGGTCGTGGGCATCCTCAAGGCCAAGACGGGTGCGCACGAGGTGATCAACACCATTATGATGAACTACATCGCCTATCGTCTGGCGGAGTATATGCTGGATGTCGGGGGCCCCATGGCGCGACCGGGGTTCCGACCTGTCAGCCCTGAGGTACAGCCGACGGCTTATCTGCCTCAGTTTTTCCCTAGCGATCCCACGATCCGTTTTAACGCCGGCTTTATCCTCGCGTTGGTAGCGGCTGTCGTCGTCTGGTGGTTGCTTTACAAGACCACCTTGGGGTATGAGATCCGCACGGTGGGCCAGAACCCCAACGCCGCGCGTTACGCGGGCATCAATGTCGCGCAGACGATCTTCTTGACCATGGCGTTAAGCGGGGCGTTGGCCGGTCTGGCGGCCCCGGCGGATATTCTGGGCGTGATCCATTTTATGCCCAACGCCTTCTCCGCCGGTTACGGCTTTGACGCTATTGCGCTGGCGCTGTTGGGGAAGAGCCATCCGTTGGGCGTTGTGTTGGCCTCACTGCTCTTCGGTGCGCTGCGGGCCGGGGCGTCGAACATGCAGGGGGTGGCGCACATCCCCATTGACATTACGTCAATCTTGCAAGGGTTGATCATTGTCTTTATTGCGGCACCGGAGATCATCCGCAGCTTTTATCGCCTGCGCGGCCTGGAGAGGCAAGAGGTCGTCCTGACGCGCGGTTGGGGTCAGATGTAGGAGGATAGAGATGACGGATACAATAAAACAAGCCAAGCGTAAAGCGCGAAACATGGGTATCGCTTACCTGGTCTTTGCCCTGGCGATTGGCCTCTTGTTCCTTCGGGGCACCCCAGCAGGAGAGCTTACCACGTTTACGCTCAATGTGACGCGCGGGGATCTCACCGCGCTGCCCGACGTGGTCTTCCCCACGCGAACCGGTCTGTTCGTGCTGATGGCAGTGACGGCTATCCTGGGCGTCTGGCAACTGGTCAAAGGCTTCAAGCGCGTCAATCTGGTGTTGGGGATCGTGGTTGGGGTGTTTATCCTGGCCTTCCTCAGTTGGGCGGCGCGCGGCAAATCGATGAACCTGACGGGGATGATCCAGTCTACGCTGTTGCGGGCCGTGCCCATTACGCTGGCTGCGTTAAGCGGCTTGATGTGCGAGCGCAGTGGTGTGATCAACATCGGCATTGAAGGCATGATGCTCTCCGGAGCCTTCATCTCTGCCCTGGTCGGCAGCGTCGCAGGTAGCCAGTGGTGGGGGCTGATCGCTGCGTTGCTTGCCGGTGGCTTAAGCGGCGCCCTCCTGGCGGTGCTGGCCATCCGCTACAAGGTCGATCAGATCATCGCCGGTACGGCCCTCACCATCCTGGCGACCGGTTTGACCAGCTACTTCAGTTCCCGCTATCTGCAGCACAACACAGCCTTGAACAGTCCGCCGACCTTTCAGTCGTTGCCCATTCCCCTGCTGAGCAAGATTCACATCTTTGGTCCGACGCTCTTCTCCAACTCCCTGCTGGTCTACCTCACGCTGGTGCTGGTAGTGGTCATCTCGGTGATGCTCTTCCACACCCGCTGGGGCTTGCGCACTCGCGCGGTGGGAGAACATCCCCGCGCCGCCGATACGCTGGGTGTCAACGTCTTCAAGATACGGTACATCAACGTAATTTTAGGCGGGGTGATCGCCGGGCTGGGCGGCGCGTATCTGGTGCTCGGCTCGGTAGCCCGCTTCGACGAGCTGATGACCGCCGGCAAGGGGTATATAGGCCTGGCCGCCATGATCTTCGGCAACTGGAATCCCGTGGGCGCGTTGGGCGCTTCGCTCATCTTCGGTTTCGCCGATTCACTGCAGACCAAGCTGGCGATTCTGCAAGTCCCCATTCCCTCTCAGTTTCTGCTCATGGCACCTTACCTGGCGACCATGATCGTCTTGGCCGGCGTCGTCGGGCAGTCGCGACCTCCGGCCGCCGACGGGCAACCTTACGAAAAAGAGTAAAGAGGGATGAAGGGCATCTCTCACTTCGTCACCGGTGTCGCCCTGGCGACCTTCTTCCCGGAGGTCGTGGCGGCCGGCGCCGAGGGGGCGCTGTTGCCCATGTTGGGCGGCATCGGTGGGATCTTGCCCGATACGCTTGATTTCAAGTTCGCGCGTTACTTCGAGACCTACGACGTGGAGATCGACCCGGGCCCCGAGCCCGACCCGGAGGCTATCGCCGACGCGCTGATCGCGGCCATGCGTCGCGCCTACGAAAGCGGGGAAGACCAGAACGTCATGGCGCACACCGTCCGTTTGGGGCCGGATCTCTGGCGTGAATACGCCATCCGCTTTGACCCTCAGGCGGGCGAGGTGGCGGTGCGCGTGGGACCGCTGGTCAACACCGGACAAGTGCCCTACGCCGGGACGGAGCCCGAAGGCGTGCGGGAAGCGCGCCGCAGGGTGGGGGTGCCCTTGGTGCATACCTACAGCGACGAATACAAGGTCAACATTTTCAGCGGCCCCTCTTTTCGCTTTGCGCGCCAGAACGATCAGCTGTACGTTCACTTCCTCGACTGGCACCGCCGTTGGTCCCACAGCCTCACCCTGGCGCTGGGCATTGGCGCTGTGGCGGGGTTGCTCTTTGGCCCCTGGGCCGGCCTCGTCGCCGGGCTGGGCTTTGCAGGGCACGTGTTGGAAGACCAGCTGGGTTACATGGGGAGCAATCTCTTCTGGCCCCTTTCGCGGGAACGGACGCCGGGTGCGGGGTTGGTGCATTCCGGTGATGCGATCCCTAACTTTCTCACCGTCTGGACGGCAGTGGCGGTGACACTCTTCAATTTAGATCGTTTTTCGGCGACGCCGCGTCTGCCCCCCGGTCCCTATCTCTGGGGGGCGCTGGGGTTGCCGTGGTTGCTGTTGGGCGGCTGGTACGTCTGGCAGACCTTCGTGCCCCGACAGCAGGCCGAGGATGACGAGGCCCTCCGACAGGCCGACATCGTCGTCGAGTCGGCGTCGGACTGACCGACAGGCGTGTCCCTTCTCGTTGTCCGCCCTTACCCTTTTGACTCCTTCGAGAATAGACAACGAATTGAGAAATTAGCGAATTAAAATCCTAATTCCCTAGCTGAGGCCGGTCTCCCGACCGTGCCCCACCGCGCTAAAGCACGTGACTACCAACCATTTTCGTGCTTGGAAGGTGTGCTCAAGCACCGCTGTATCTCCTGAAAAAACCACCAAGGACAAAAGTAAACCAAGGATTTTAAGGCACCTTTAAATAAACAATGCTCTTGTCGGATTATTGTATGATAAAGATAAGCCATATATTAATTTTCTTGGTGTCCTTAGTGCCCTTTGTGGTTAGAAAGATTTTTTTCAGGTAAGCCTTCTTTGTTTTTCGGGGCTCTATGGTATAATTTCAGGTTGTGGATAAGCGAGGGGAGTGGCGATTTCTGTGGTGGCTTGTCCCGTTGCTGCTGGGACTGGCGTTAGGAACGGGATGTGGCGCGGTCATCACGCCGCCTCCGCCATCGCCTACCGCGACGATGGCTCGGCCCGTGGCCGATAACGGGCCGGCGGTCGTGTCCACAAAGGACCTGGCCGCGGTTCCCTTGACGCCCGTTCCGCCGACGCCGACCTTCACCCCTACGCCTTCGCCCACGCCCGTGATCCACGTCGTGGCTTCGGGGGATACGCTCTTCGGCATCGCTATTGAATACGGGGTACCCTCCCAGGCAATTCAGGAGGCCAACGGCCTGGAGAATCCTAATGCACTGAGCATTGGGCAGTCACTGATCATCCCCCTGGGGGAGGAAGAAGCGGCGGAGCAGACCGCGTCAGGGCTTCAAGACCATCTCCTGCTTCCCACGCCGACTCCGGTGCCGCTTACGGTGCAGGGCGTGGCTTTGTATCCCACGACGGTGGGGGGCACGTGGTGTATGGGCGAGGTGTATAATACGACGGAAAGTCCGGTGACCAACCTGCAGGTTAAGATCACATTGGTGGATGCCAACGGCGCACCGGTGGTGTCCCGCTCGGTGCTGGCGGCGGCCGATTACCTTCCGCCGGGCCGCGCGGCTCCCTTTGCGGTGCGCTTTAAAGAGATCGCGCCCGATACTGTGGAGGCCCGCGTAGAGCTCCTGCGCGCCGAAAACGTGAGCGCCATTACGGCTTCCTTCATGCCGCTTACGGCTCGCGTGACAACGAGCGCTTTCGTCGGCCCCCAGTACAGCGTCAGCGGGGAGGTGCGCAACGACAGCGGTCATTCTCTGAAGCGGGTTGCCGTCGTGGTCACCCTTTACGATGAAGGAGGAAAAGTGGTGGCGTATCGACAGACGGAGGTCGAGGCCGACGTCGCACCGGGGGAACAGACACCGTTCTCGCTCCTATTGACGCCCAGGGGGGAGGCTGCTGCCGATCTGGTGACGTTTCAAGTGCTTACCTGGGGACATGCAACGGATTAGGGGCATGGATAAAAAATACCGTCGGATTCGGAATGTGCTGCGGATTTTGTTTCGTCACTTGGGTCACCTGGAGGTGGTAGGCGTCGAGCACGTCCCCTTAGAGGGGGCTTTCATCTTGACGACCAACCACATCAGCCGGTTGGACACCCCGCTGTTGGGGGTTACCTGTCCACGTCAGATTCATGCCCTGGTGGCGGCGAAGTACAAACACCATCCCCTCTTTAGATGGTTCGTCAACGCCGTCGACGGCATCTGGGTGCGGCGCACCGCCTTTGACCGTGAAGCCCTGATGAAAGCGCTGCGCGTGCTCAAGGAGGGCGGCGTGATTGGTATCGCGCCGGAGGGCACCCGCTCGCCCACGGCGACGTTGCAGCCGGGCCGGCCGGGCGCGGCGTTTTTGGCTGCGCGGCTGAACGTGCCCATCGTGCCGGTGGGCGTCGCGGGCACCGAGCAGTTCCTGCCGAGCCTGGCTTCCCTGCGCTACCCGGAGCTGCGCGTGACCTACGGGGAGCCCTTTCGGCTGCCCAAAACGGGTCGTTTGAGTTCTGAGGAGATGGCAGAAGCCACCGATTTGATCATGCGGCGCATTGCAAGTTTGTTGCCCTCGGCATACCGGGGGATCTACGCGGGCGTGGACCTTCAGGTTGCCTCAGGTTGATTTCCGTCCCTTATGCAGACTGAGAAAAGAATGCACTGAAATAACCGCCGATAAAACTCCGAGTTTTGGCCCTTTTAGGTGAGTCAAAGATTGACATCACTGAAATAACTCAGAAAATCGGATTTCTCCAATCCACCAGCTTATCCAGTCGGTGAAACCTTGATCCTGGACACATCCGTCCAGAACCAAAACCTGCGTCGATTGATGAAGATAAAAGTTGTGGGCGATCACCTATACCATTTATGTTGACCTTCGGTGTGGGTGTGTTATAATGCCCTATTGGCTTTTTAGCGGTGAGTAGGGGTTGGCCTTCCCCGTGGGGGAAGACTTCTTAGTGATGGAGCTTATACGTGGGCACTCCCCCCGGAGTGGTCGCAGGATATTCCAGGGAGGAAAGTGAATCAGCATGCAAAATACTGAGCTGGGTGTGAAGTCGTACGCACGGATCTCCAGTGTGTTGGATCTGCCGGGCCTTGTTGAAGTTCAGCTTCAGTCGTATCGATGGTTGCAGGAAGAAGGATTACAACAGCTTTTTGATGAGATTTCGCCCATAGAGAGCTACAACGGACAGTTGAGCCTCTTTCTCCCCGGCAAACGGGCCGCGGAGGCGGAGTTCGACCTGTCCTATCGATTTGATGAACCTAAACATACACAACAGGAGTGCGTGGATCGGGACCTGACCTACGCCGTGCCTCTCTACGTAGACGTGGCGTTGGTCAACCGTGAGACCAGTGAGATCGTTCAACAAGAGATCTTCATGGGCGATCTGCCGCTGATGACGGAGAATGCGACCTTCATCGTCAACGGTACCGAGCGCGTGATCGTCAGTCAGCTGATTCGCTCCCCCGGCGTTTACTTCGACGTTGAGGAAGAAGGGCGCTATCGTCTCGCGACGGCCAAGATGATCCCCGACCGTGGCGCGTGGATGGAGTTCGAGACCCGCAAGTCCGGTTATCTCACGTTGCGCTTTAACCGCAAACGGATTATCCCCGTGACGCTGTTCCTGCGGGCGCTGGCGGCCGTGGACGATGAGCTGCACAGTGACATCTTGACCGAGGGCACCGATGAGGAGCTGATAGCGCTCTTCGAGGACGCGGACACCGACCCCAATCACCCCTGGATTTTGACGACCATCCGCCAGGAGCCCGAGCTCGAGGTCAAGGAGAAGCACACCATCGCCGAGGCGGCGTTGGTTGAGTTCTATCGACGTATGCGCCCGGGCGACCCGGCTACCTTGGACAACGCGCGGGAGTACCTGGTCTCCCAGCTTTTCGACCCTCAGCGCTACAATTTGCAGCGGGTGGGACGTTACAAGCTGAACCAGCGTATGGGATTGGATATTCCCATGTCGGTACGCACCATCACCAAACAGGATCTGGTCGCGTTTGTCCGCCGTATGATCCACATCAACAACGGCGTCGCCGGGCCGGACGACATGGATCATTTGGGTAACCGGCGCGTCAAGACGGTGGGTGAGCTGGTGCAGGGCAAATTGCGCATCGGCTTTGTGCGCATGGAACGAGTGGTCAAGGAACGCATGAGCATCCGCGACGAGTCGCCCACCCCTGTCAGCCTGATCAACATCCGACCGGTGGTGGCATCTATGCGCGAGTTCTTCGGCTCCAGCCAGCTCTCCCAGTTTATGGAGCAGACCAACCCGCTTTCCAGCCTGACCCACAAGCGCACGCTCTCTGCGCTGGGGCCTGGGGGCCTGAAGCGCGAGCGGGCCGGCTTCGACGTGCGCGACGTCCACCACAGCCACTACGGGCGCATCTGCCCCATCGAGACGCCGGAGGGGCCGAACATCGGCCTCATCGGGCGTCTGGCGGTCTACGCGCGGGTCAACGACCTGGGCTTTATTGAGACGCCCTATCGACGAGTGTTGCGGGTGGTTCCCAACACCGTCGCCGAGTTAGAAGGTGAGATTCTGCGCGAGGACGTGGTCGATCCCGACGGTGGTGAGGTGGTGGCGGAGGCGGGCGCCCGCGTCGACCGCGCGCTGGCCGAAAAGATCGCTGCCCTGCCCCTTGAAAATCCGGTCAAAATTGTCCCTAGGGTGACCGATGAGGTGGTCTACCTCTCGGCGGACCGGGAGGAAGCCTATGTCATCGCCCAGTCCAACACGCCGCTTTCTAAAGAGGGGCATTTCCTGCAGGCGCGCATCTCCGCCCGCCGGCGGGGCGAGTTCGTCGCCACCTCTCCGGAACGGGTGGATTTCATCGATGTGGCGCCCATCCAGATCGTGGGAGTCTCGGCCTCGCTGATTCCTTTCCTTTCCCACGACGACGCCAACCGCGCTTTGATGGGCTCGAACATGCAGCGCCAGGGCGTGCCCCTGCTCAAGCCGGAAGCGCCGCTGGTGAGCACCGGGATGGAGAGACCGGCGGCGGAGAACTCCGGCTTGGTGGTGTTGGCGCGCCACGACGGCGTTGTCTTCAGCGTTACCGGCGATCAAATCACGGTGATGCGCGAGGACGGGGAGTTGGACGTCTACCCCTTGCGGAAGTACACGCGCTCCAACCAGAGCACCTGTTTCGATCAGCATCCCATCGTGCAGAAAGGACGACGGGTCAAGGCCGGCGATGTGTTAGCCGACAGCTCTTCGACGGAGCACGGCAATCTGGCTCTGGGCCAGAACGTTCTGGTGGCTTTCATGTCCTGGGAAGGTGGCAACTTTGAGGACGCTATTTTGCTCAGCGAAAGCCTGACCCAGGACGACAAATATACCTCTATTCACATTGAGGAGCACGAGTTGACGGCCCGCGATACTAAACTGGGCCCGGAAGAGGTCACCCGGGAGATCCCCAACGTCGCCGAAGAAGCGCTGAGCGAGCTCGACGAGAGCGGCGTCATCCGCGTGGGTGCCGAGGTCGGCCCTCTGGACATCCTGGTGGGCAAGATCACGCCCAAGGGTGAAAAGGAGCTCACGCCGGAGGAGAAGCTGCTGCGGGCGATTTTCGGGGAGAAGCTGCGGGACGTGAAAGATACCAGTCTGCGCATGCCCCACGGCGCTGAGGGCAAGGTGGTGGACGTCAAGGTCTTCTCCCGCGATGAATATCGCGATCTGCCCGCCGGCGTGGAGAAGGTGGTGCGCGTCTACGTGGCCCAACGGCGCCCCATCACCGAAGGGGATAAGATGGCGGGCCGTCACGGCAACAAGGGCGTCATCTCCAAAGTCGTTCCCGTGGAGGACATGCCTTTCTTGGAGAACGGGCGCACCGTGGACCTTATCCTCAACCCGCTGGGTGTGCCGGGACGCATGAACATCGGGCAGGTCTTGGAGACGCACTTGGGATGGGCTGCGCAGCGGTTGGGCTTCCGCACCGTCACTCCGGTCTTCGACGGCGCCAACGAGGAGCAGATCGCGGCCGAGCTGGCCCGCGCCTGGCTGATCGACAAGGCGTGGGACGAGATCATGGAACGCGCCTGGACCTGGCTCAAGGCTCAAGAGTACGATCTGGAACAGCTACGGGACGATGAGGAGGCGCGGTTGTTGTACATCATAGCGTGGCTCTCCCCGCTGGGATATGATCCGGAGCGCCTCTACGAAGATCGCATCTACGCCCGCCGGGCCGTGTTGGAAGAGTGGCTGCGGGAGATGGGACACGAACCGGCGGATCTGCTGGTGTGGGAGGATGACGAACGTGACGCCGAGACGCAGGAGGCGGCCGATCGCCGCGCGCAGATTGTCTGCCTGCGCCTGTGGATGGAGGAGCAAGGACAGCCGACGGAAGAGGTCCCAGACGAGGAGCTGCTGCTCAAGGCCACGCAGTACAGCGTGCAGACCAACGCGCCGCTGCCCACGTTGGGCAAAATGCGTCTCTACGACGGCAAAACCGGTGAACCCTTCGATCAGCCTATCACCGTGGGTTTCAACTACATGTTGAAGCTGCACCACCTGGTCGAGGACAAGGTGCACACCCGCTCCACCGGCCCCTACTCGCTGGTGAGCCAACAACCCTTGGGGGGCAAGGCGCAGTTCGGCGGTCAGCGCTTCGGAGAGATGGAGGTCTGGGCCCTGGAGGCCTACGGTGCAGCCTACACCCTCCAGGAGATGCTGACCATCAAGTCAGACGACGTGCAAGGTCGGGTCAAGGCCTATGAGTCCATTGTGAAGGGCCTGCCCATCGAGGAGCCGGGGATCCCGGCGTCCTTCAAGGTGCTGGTCAAGGAGCTGCAGA
Organism: Anaerolineae bacterium; assembly: GCA_049975525.1. Taxonomy (GTDB): domain Bacteria; phylum Chloroflexota; class Anaerolineae; order B4-G1; family SLSP01; genus G713. The sequence continues at coordinate 32,858 of JBNGCW010000014.1, read as the reverse complement.
GCCTCGCGCTTTCCGTGGAGGCGATCACGGACTCCGGTGAAGTGATGCGCTTCACCCGCGAGCGGCGTCAAGCCAAAATCCCCAAGTTGGGGATGGGATTGTTGGGGCTGGCTCCAGAGCGGCGCTAGCGTTTTCGCCGGCGTCTCAGTGCCCCTGAGCGCAGGGTAGGCGTGAAGTTGCCCGGCGTCGGGTGCGGCTCCCCGTACCCGACGCCGGATGATGTCGGGAGCGGTGTCGAAAAAAGACGCTGGCCGGGGTGTTTACGCCCCCTGACCTATATTTGGTTGACGATTTCGGACTTTATGGTAGAATTCGCTTTCGCAAGAGGGGAACATCAAAGCTTTCTTGACAGGGTTTTAGAGTTCGCTTATAGGTCGCAAAGCAGAGGCCATCACTCAGATGGCCTTATTCAGTGAATTTATACAGGAGGGATAAGTGCCCACGATCAATCAGTTGGTTCGCAAGGGCCGAAAGCGGGTCAAAAAGAAGTCCAAGGCGCCCGCGTTGCAATACAACTATAACTCGTTGAAAGGGAAGCGGGTGCGCGTGGACGGCGGTAATCCGCAGAAGCGCGGCGTATGCACCATCGTGCGGACGACCACGCCGAAGAAACCTAACTCGGCGTTGCGCAAGATCGCGCGGGTGCGGCTTTCCAACCGCATCGAGGTGACGGCATACATCCCCGGCGAGGGGCATAACCTGCAGGAGCACTCGGTGGTGCTGGTGCGCGGTGGGCGCGTTAAGGATTTGCCCGGTGTGCGCTACCACATTGTGCGGGGGACGCTGGACGCCAGCGGCGTCGGAGGTCGTTCGCAGCAGCGTTCCAAGTATGGGACGAAAAAAACTGACTAGTCGAGGAGTTTAACATGCCCAGAAGGTATCGTCCTCCCAAACGGGACATTCCACCCGACATCCGCTACAACAGCGTGCTGGTGGAGAAGTTTATCAATCGCATGATGTATGGTGGGAAGAAGAGCCTTTCACGCCGCATTATGTACGAAGCTATGGATTTGGTTGAGGCGCGGACGAAGAAGCCGGCGCTGGAGGTCTTTGAAGAGGCGATTCGCAACGTGAAGCCCTCTGTGGAGGTGAAGCCTCGGCGCGTTGGGGGCTCGACTTATCAGGTGCCGGTGGAGGTGCCGCCTTATCGGCAGACCTCTCTGGCGATCCGCTGGATGCTCGCCGCGGCCCGCGCTCGCAACGAGCGCGGGATGGTCAACAAGCTGACCGCCGAGATCATGGCGGCGGCGGAAGGGGTTGGTGCGGCGGTGCGCAAACGTGAGGAGACCTACCGTATGGCGGAGGCCAACCGCGCCTTTGCTCATCTCCGGTGGTAGTGTGAAATAGGGATGGGCTTCTTGACGACGTTGTTGAACAAAGAGGGGACAGTGAGCGAGTGTCCTCACGCGTAACGGCGGAAAGACAGAGCCTGAGAGCCTATCCCATGACAAATAACGAACTTTCACTTTCAAATATTCGTAACATCGGCATCATCGCTCATATCGATGCGGGGAAAACGACGACCACAGAGCGCATCCTGTACTACACCGGTCGCACCCATCGCATGGGCAACGTCGATGAGGGCACCACCGTCACGGATTGGATGGTGCAGGAGCGCGAACGCGGCATCACCATCACCGCTGCTGCGGTGACCTGCTTCTGGCGGAACTCGCAGATCAACATCGTCGATACCCCCGGTCACATCGACTTTACCGCCGAGGTGCAGCGCAGCCTGCGTGTGTTAGACGGCGGTATCGTCGTCTTCGACGGCGTCGCCGGCGTGGAGCCCCAGTCAGAGACTGTTTGGCGCCAGGCACAGAGCTTTGGCGTGCCGTTGATCGCCTTCATTAACAAGATGGATAAACTGGGCGCTGATTTTGCGCATGCCATCGAGACTATGCGCGTTCGCTTGCATGCCCGACCGGTGGCGATTCAATGGCCTATCGGCGCAGAAGCGAATTTTCGCGGTGTGATCGATCTTCTGGAATGGAAAGCCATTGTGTGGGCCGATGAGCTGGGCGCCAGGCCGGAGCAGATTCCCCTTCCAGAAGCCGAACGGGAGGCAGCCGCCCGGGCGCGGGAGCAGATGATCGAGGAGATTGTCGAGACCAACGATGATCTGATGCTGCGCTATCTGGAGGGCGAGGATATCTCTGCGGCGGAGCTGCGAGAAGCGCTGCGCGTCGCTACTCTGGAAGGGAAGATGCAGCCGGTCTTGTGCGGCTCGGCGCTGCGCAACAAAGGCATTCAGCCGTTGTTGGACGCTGTCGTTGATTATCTGCCTTCTCCGTTAGAAGTACCTCCGGTGAGGGGGAAGACGAAGAAGGGTGTGGAAGAGCGACCGGCGGATCCCAAGGCTCCGTTGGCCGCCTTGATCTTTAAAATTGCCACCGATCCTTACGCGGGACGGCTGGCTTATTTCCGTGTTTACTCCGGCGTCATTCGCCAGGGTCAGGTGGTCTACAACCCCGGCAAAAAGGTGCGTGAACGCATTTCGCGCCTGATGCGCATGTTCGCCGATCATCGGGAAGAGGTGAACGAAATCCGCGCCGGTGACATCGGTGCCACGGTGGCGCTGAAGCAGAGCTTCACCGGCGATACCCTGAGCGCGGTCAACGCGCCCATCGTCCTGGAAAGCATCAGCTTTCCGGAACCGGTGATTTGGGTGGCGGTAGAACCCAAGACGCTGGCGGATCAAGACCGCCTGAACGAAGCCCTGGAGCGCCTGGCGGAAGAGGATCCCACGTTCCGCGTGCGCTATGACGAGGGCACCGGCCAGACGATCATCTCCGGGATGGGTGAGTTGCATCTCGACATCCTGGTGGATCGCATGTTGCGTGAGTTCCATGTGCAGGCCAACGTCGGGCAACCGCGTGTCGCTTACCGTGAGACGGTGACCGAGGCCGCGACGGTGGAGACGGTCTTCGACCGCTCGCTGGCCGGCAGGCCGCAGTACGCCCGGCTCACCCTGGGCGTCGCGCCGATGGAGGAGGGCGCCGAACCGTGTTTCGTGAGTGCGGTGGACGCGGAGGAGGTCCCGAAGGGGCTGCTGGAAGCGGTCCGCGTCGGCGTGTTGGAATCGCTGGAGAGTGGCTTTTTGGCCGGCTATCCTATGGTGGGTTTGCAGGTACGACTGATATCCATGGGCGTGGACGAAGAGCGCTCTACAGAGATGGCTTTCAAAGCGGCGGCCGCTCAGGCGGTGCGCCAGGCTGTAGAATCGGCTTCGCCGACTTTGTTGGAGCCGGTCATGGATTTAGAAGTGGTGGCGCCAGAGGACTTTGTCGGTGAGGTGCTGGGTGACCTGAATACGCGAGGCGCCAGTATCCAGGCGATGGAGCCTCGTCCTGGGGATGTCCAGGCGGTGCGGGCTTACGTCCCGCTGGCGGAGATGTTCGGATACGCTACCGACCTGCGCAGTGCAACGCAGGGGCGAGGAACGTTTACTATGGAGTTCGACCACTACGAACGGGTCGATCCCCAGAAAGTAGAGACGATCCTTTACGGTAGGTGAGTCAAAAACGTAGTAAGGCAATTATAATCCAGGCAAAAAGGAGAGAAAGCAATGGCTAAGGAGAAGTTTGAGCGGACTAAGCCCCACGTCAACGTTGGGACCATTGGTCACATCGACCACGGGAAGACGACGCTGACGGCAGCGATTACCAAAGCACTGTCGTTGAAGGGCTGGGCGGAGTATCGAGGGTACGATGACGTGGCTAAGGCGGACGCCAAGATGTTCCGTCGTGACGCTTCTAAGATCTTGACCGTCGCTATCTCCCACGTGGAGTACGAGACGGAGAAGCGGCACTACGCGCACGTGGACTGCCCCGGTCACCGTGACTACATCAAGAACATGATCACCGGCGCGGCCCAGATGGATGGCGCGATTTTGGTGGTCTCTGCGGTCGATGGGCCGATGCCCCAGACCCGTGAGCACATTCTTCTGGCCCGCCAGGTAGAGGTGCCGGCCATCGTGGTCTTCCTCAACAAGGTAGACCTGATGGATGACCCGGAGCTCTTAGAGCTGGTCGAGCTGGAGATCGCCGAACTGCTGGATTCCTACGGCTTCCCCGGCGACGAAACGCCCATCGTGCGCGGCTCGGCGCTGGAAGCGCTGACCTCCGAGAGCACGGACCCCGATGACCCGGTCTACGCGCCGATCTTCGAGCTGGTGCGGGTAGTGGACGAGTATATCCCCACGCCGGTGCGCGATGAGGACAAACCCTTCCTTATGCCCATCGAGGACGTCTTCTCCATCAAGGGGCGTGGCACCGTGGTAACTGGCCGTGTGGAGCGTGGCACCCTTGTGCCCAACACCGAGGTCGAACTGGTCGGCCTGAGCGAGGAGCCCCGGAAGACCGTAGTCACCTCCATGGAAATGTTCCACAAGACGTTGGACAAAGTGGTAGCCGGCGACAACGCGGGTCTGCTCCTGCGTGGTGTGGGCAAGGACGAGGTGGGACGAGGTATCGTCGTCGCCGCTCCCGGCAGCATCAAGGCGAAGCGGAAGTTTAAGTGTGAGGTTTACGTGCTGACGAAGGATGAAGGTGGACGGCACAAGCCCTTCTTCTCCGGCTACAAGCCTCAGTTCTACATCAACACCATGGACGTGACCGGCGAGATCACGCTGCCGGAGGGCGTCGAGATGGTCATGCCCGGGGATAACACCGAGATGAAGGTAGAACTGATCTACCCTGTGGCGTTGGAAGCGGGCTCCCGCTTCGCCATCCGCGAGGGTGGGCTGACGGTGGCCTCCGGCGTCATCACTGAGGTGTTGGACTAACGAGTGAATCGCGAGCTAGGTGGTCTATGAGTAAACAACGCATTCGAATTCGGCTGAAAGCTTATGATCATCGCATCCTTGATGAATCGGCGCGGCGTATCGTGGAAGCAGCGGAACGCACCGGCGTCGGAGTCGTCGGGCCGGTGCCGCTGCCCACAAAGACCGAGCGCTTTACCGTGCGCCGTTCGACATTCATCGATAAGGATAGTCACGAGCACTTCGAGATTCGTACCCACAAACGTCTGATCGACATTGTGGAGCCGGATTCGAAGACCATTGACACGCTGATGCGGCTGAACATGCCGGCGGGCGTAGATATCGAGATCAAGCTCTGATCCCATAGCTTGACCACGGACTAACAAGGCATACCACACCCCCCCTGGTGGCCCGGGATGTTGATGATGGGGCAAAGCATAAACCAGGGGGGGTGATGTGCGGCCAGACTGAGGGATGATGTGGCGCTTTGTGCGCCGGCAGTCCCAGGGAGACGTTGGAAAGATGAAAGGTATTCTAGGAAGAAAAGTCGGTATGACCCAGATCATCCGCGACAACGGGGAAGTCGTGCCCGTGACGGTGATCGAAGCGGGTCCCTGTTACGTGACCCAGGTACGCACCGAGGAGCGAGACGGCTATCGGGCGATTCAGCTGGGCTACGAAGAGACGAAACACAAGCATCTGACCAAAGGGGAGTTAGGTCACCTGGAGAAACATAACCTGCCGCCGCTGCGGCACTTGCGGGAGTTCCGCCTGGGCAGCAGCGACACGCGGGAGTATAAAGTGGGTGAGGTGATCAAGGCGGACATCTTTGAGCCGGGCGAGCGGGTGGACGTCGTTGGCATATCGAAAGGTCGGGGTTTCGCCGGTGTGGTGAAACGTCACGGTTTCGCCGGCGGGCCGGCCACCCACGGTCAGTCCGATCGTCATCGTGCGCCTGGTTCTATCGGAGCCTGTGCGTCGCCCGGCCGAGTCTGGAAGGGCATGCGTATGGCCGGTCACATGGGCAACCGTCGCGTCACTTCTCAGAACATCGAAGTCGTGATGGTGGATCCCCAGCGTAACCTCCTGGCGGTCAGCGGCAGTGTGCCGGGCTCCCGAGGTGGTCTGGTACAAGTGAAGCAGGCCCGAAAACAGCGGGTTCGAAAAGGAGGTAGGTAGAGATGCGTGCTCCTGTGTTAAACGTTCACGGTGAGGCCGTTGGGGAGACCGAGCTGCGCCCGGAGATTTTTGAGGCTCCGATCAACGTACCGCTTATGCACCAGGCGTTGGTGCGTCAGCTCTCCAACGCACGTCAGGGTACGCACAGCACCAAGACGCGGGGCGAAAACAACCGCAGTAAATCCAAGTGGTATCGTCAAAAGGGGACCGGACGGGCACGGCACGGCAGTCGCAACGCCCCTATCTTCGTCGGTGGTGGTATTGCTCACGGGCCGAAACCCCGCCAATACCGCAAGAAGATGCCCCGCAAGATGCACCGCGCGGCTCTGCGTTCCATGCTCTCGGTGTTGTTGGCGGAGGAGCGCATCATCTTCGTGGATAATCTGGAGCTGCCCGCGCCGAAGACAAAGGAGATGGTCGACGTTTTGCGGCGGCTGGGCGTTGAAGGCAAGGTCGTGGTGCTTCTGGCCGACCGGAACGAAGATGTGTATCGTGCGACGCGCAATCTGCCGGATGTGCGTATGTTACGGGCGAGCTACTTGAACGTGCGGGATGGGCTGGGGGCCGATTATGTGATCATACCGCTGGATTCGCTGGCGGTGATCGAAGCGATCCTGGGGAAGACCGAAGCGACCCAACCTGCCCCCGCGCAGGCCGCGGACGGCCTTTCGTAGAGGCGACGGAGACGAGGGTATGGATATCTATGACGTGATTATCGAACCGCTGATGACGGAGAAGTCGGAAAGGCTGAAGTGGGAAGAAGGCAAGTACACGTTTGAAGTCCACATGAAAGCCAATAAAATCGACATCAAGCGGGCCGTTTCTGAAATCTATAATGTGGACGTCGAGCGGGTCAACACCATGATTATGCCCGCGAAGTTTTCCGGGTTGCCTGGTCGACGTCGCTCGGTGCGCAATAATGTCTGGAAAAAGGCGATTGTCACCTTGGCGTCGGGGCAGCGCATAGCTGAGTTGGAGGCTTAGCCATGGGACTCAAGAAATATAAGCCTACGTCGCCGGGTCGTCGATGGATGACCGGGCAGACTTTTGAGGAGATCACCCGAACCGAGCCGGAGAAGAGTCTGCTGCGCCCATTGAAGAAGAAGGCGGGGCGCAACGTCTACGGTCGTATCACGGTCCGGCATCGGGGTGGCGGGCATCGGCGCCGTTATCGGCTGATCGATTTCCGCCGCGACAAGTACGGCGTACCGGCACGAGTGGAGAGTATCGAGTATGATCCCAACCGCTCGGCGCGCATTGCATTGCTGGTCTACGCTGACGGTGAGAAACGCTACATCCTTGCCCCGCTGGGGTTGAAAGTGGGCGATGAGGTCATCAGCGGGCGGGATGGGGAAGTCGAAGTGCGAGTTGGGAACGCCATGCCGCTGGAGCGCATTCCCATGGGCACGCTGGTGCACAACGTGGAGCTCTACCCTGGTCGTGGCGGCCAACTGGCGCGCGCGGCCGGCGTCGCGGCACGGGTGGCGGCCAAAGAGGGGGATTATGTGATTCTGCGCTTGCCCAGCACCGAGCTGCGGCGGGTGCACAAGAGGTGCATGGCCACCATCGGTCAGATAGGGAACGTGGAGCACGCGAACGTCAAGCTGGGCAAGGCCGGGCGGAAGCGTTGGCGTGGTTGGCGGCCCACCGTGCGTGGTTCGGCCATGAACCCACGCGACCATCCCCATGGAGGTGGTGAGGGGCGGGCGCCCATTGGCTTGCCCGGGCCCAAGTCACCCTGGGGTTGGTATACCCTGGGTCGGAAGACGCGCCACAATCCGGCGACGGATAAATACATCGTGCGTCGTCGTCGCACCGGCCGGAAGAAGAAGTGAGGAGGTAAGACATGTCACGTTCTCTGAAAAAGGGACCGTACATCAGTCCTAAGTTATTGGAAAAAGTCGAAGAGATGAACCGCAGTGGGCAAAAACGGGTGATCCGCACCTGGTCGCGGGCGTCTGTGATCTTCCCCCAGATGGTGGGACACACTATCGCTGTCCATGACGGTCGGCGTCACGTGCCCATCTATATCACCGAAAACATGGTCGGGCATCGGTTGGGCGAGTTTGCCCCCACCCGTACCTTTCGGGGGCATGTGGCGAAGGAGAAGAAGTCGCGGGTCGTCAGGCGTGAGGGGAAAGGAGTCTAGCCATGGCCGAAACAGCCAGAGCCCAGGCGAGACATATTCACATGTCGCCGCGCAAAGTGCGGCGCATCCTCCCCCCTTTTCGAGGTATGAACGCCCAGGAGGCGCTCTACATGCTCGACGAACTGCCCCACGCGGCGGCGGCTCCGGTGGCGAAACTCATTCGTTCGGCCATCGCCAACGCTGATCAGAAAGGCCTGGACACGACCAGCCTCTACATCAAGAAGCTCGTGGCCGACGAGGGAGCGGGCGTCATGCCGGGCAAAGGGCGTCGTGCGCGCTGGGGTGGGCGGGGTCGTTACCGGCCCATTCGTAAACGCTCTTCGCATATTACCGTCGTTCTCGAAGAACGACTCGACGAAGTGTAAGGAGGCGAATCTTGGGTCGTAAAGTACATCCATATGGTTTTCGTCTGGGAGTCATTCGGGATTGGAAGTCCCGCTGGTACGCCGAAGGGCGAGATTACGCGGACTTCCTGCAAGAAGATCGCAAGATTCGGGAGAAGGTCTATACGACGATGCGTGATCTCTCCCGGGACGGGCAGTCTTCCGTCTCACGCGTCGAAATCGAGCGTTTCCCACCCAACCAGGTCTCCGTCATCATCTGGACCTCGCGTCCCGGTGTGGCCATCGGTCGCAAAGGCGAAAACGTCAAGAATCTGCGACATGATTTGGAAGAGCTGACGGGAGGTAAGCGCGTCCACGTGGACGTTCAGGAGGTGGAGAACCCGGACTTGGACGCCCAATTGGTAGCGGAGAACATCGTCGCCCAGCTGGAAAAGCGCATCTATCACGCGCGGGCTATGAAGCGTGCGGTGCGCCAGGCCATGCGGGCCGGTGCCGAGGGTATCAAGGTCATGTGCAAGGGCCGCCTGTCCGGTTCTGAGATGACGCGCACCGATTGGGTGCGCGAAGGGCGGGTGCCGTTGCAGACCCTGCGGGCGGATATCGATTATGCGATAGCCGAGGCACGGACGATGTACGGACGCATCGGGGTCAAAGTGTGGATCTACAAGGGTGACATCCTGGATGTGGAGGCGCTGGGCGAGCACGCCGATACGACGAATTCCGGGCGAGCCTGATAAGGTTGGAGGTTTGGAATTATGTTAATGCCGAAGCGAGTTAAATATCGCAAGCAGCACCGGGGTCGCATGAAAGGTAAGGCCAGCCGTGGCGTTGAGGTCGTTTTTGGTGATTACGGCCTGCAGGCACTGGAGCCCTCCTGGATCACCGCCCGGCAGATCGAGGCCGCGCGGCGTGCTATTGTACGGCACATGCGACGTCGGGGGAAGTACTGGATCCGCATTTTCCCGGACAAGTCGGTGACCGCGAAACCCGCCGAGTCCCGCATGGGCAAAGGCAAAGGCATGGTAGAGAAGTGGGTGGCGGTGGTGCGCCCCGGTCGGATTATGTTTGAGGTGGGGGGCGTGGATGAGGAGATTGCGCTGGACGCCTTGCGTCTGGCCTCGCACAAGCTGCCCATCAAAACTCAGGTCGTGTCCCGTCTTGAGTCGGGCGAGGCGATAGGAGAGTAGGCGATGCGAGCGAACGAATTGCGCGAATTTACCAACGAGGAGTTGCAGCTTCGCCTTCGGGAGACCCGGCGGGAGCTCTTTAACCTGCGCCAGCAATGGTATGCTGGCAGCCTGATGGACGTGAACGTGATCAAGGCTGTGCGGAAGGACATCGCGCGCATCCTGACCATTCTCCGCGAGCGTGAGCTGGCGTCAGAACTGGAGCAGGTTGTGGAAGGAGAGGAAGCATGAAAGAGCGTCGCAAACGCCTGGTCGGCGTAGTGACCAGTGACAAAATGGATAAGACCGTCGTCGTAGTCGTGAAGCGTCGTTACCGGCACCCGCTGTACGAGAAGGTGCTCACTGCGACCAAGAAGTACATGGCCCACGACGAGGAGAACGCCTGCAGCATTGGCGACCGGGTTCAGATTATCGAATCCCGCCCCAGGAGCCGTCACAAGCGGTGGGACGTGGAGAAGATCCTGAGTCGAGCTGCCTAAAGGAGTCGAACGATGATTCAGAAAGAGACACGACTTAAAGTAGCCGATAATACCGGTGCTCAGGAGATCCTTTGTATCCAGGTTTTGGGCGGTTCGCAACGTCGCTACGGCTCCGTCGGCGACACGGTCGTGGCCACGGTGAAAGAAGCGACCCCTACCGCTTCTGTTAAGAAGGGCGAGGTCGTGCGGGCTGTGGTGGTGCGGGTGGCGAAAGAATATCGTCGCATCGACGGTTCCTACATTCGTTTTGACGACAACGCTGCCGTGATCTTGGACAAAAAGGGCATTAATCCCCGGGGAACCCGAGTGTTCGGACCTGTGGCGCGGGAACTCCGAGATAAGGGATTTACCAAAATCGTCTCTTTAGCACCAGAGGTCTTGTAAGCGAAAGTTAAGGTGGTTCAACGATGCAGCGGATTAAAAAAGGTGATAAAGTCGAAGTCATTTCAGGCAATGGTCGAGGTCTGCGCGGTGACGTGCTTCGAGTGCTGCCGAGGGAAAACCGGGTGGTGGTCTCGAATGTCAACATCGTGACCAAGCATCAGCGCCCGGTGCGCGCCGGTCGTTCCCAGGTGCAGCCCGGACGGATTAAATATGAGGCACCGATTCACGCTTCTAACGTCATGCTTGTGTGTCCGCACTGTGACAGCCGAACCCGGGTGGGTTACGAACGCCTGGAAGATGGTCGAAAAGTTCGTGTTTGCCGTAAGTGTGGCGAGGCTGTGGATTAGGGAGTGGTGAAGGATGTCAAATCTAAAAGAACGTTATCATGAGGAAGTCGTGTCCACGCTCATGGAAGAGTTCGGATACGACAACGTCATGGAGGTACCGCGTATTCGGAAGATCGTGTTGAATGTGGGGTTGGGCGAAGCGCTGGACAATCCGAAGGCTATCGACGCGGCCGTGCGGGACTTGGCGACGATTACCGGTCAGCAGCCGGTCGTCACCCGCGCCCGCAAGTCCATCGCGGCTTTCAAGCTGCGGGCCGGAGCCCCGGTAGGGGCGAAGGTGACGTTGCGTGGCGAGCGTCTCTGGGCGTTTCTGGATCGCCTGATGAACGTCGCCCTCCCGCGTACGCGAGACTTCCGCGGTGTGTCCAATACCTTCGACGGACGCGGCAACTACACTCTGGGGCTTCGAGAGCAGCTGCTCTTCCCCGAGATCGACTACGACAGCATCGACAGAGTACGGGGTTTTGAGGTAAGTATAAACACCACTGCTGAGACGGACGAGGAAGCTCATCGACTGCTGGAGCTGTTGGGCATGCCTTTCCGAAAGCAGTAAAGCGGAACAGAGGAGCGAATGTATGGCAAAGACAGCGATGCCGATTCGAGAAAAGCGACGCAAGTACGAGGTGCGAGTACGCAACCGTTGCCGTCGCTGTGGGCGTCCGCGAGGTTATTACCGTCGTTTCGGGTTGTGCCGAATCTGCGTGCGTGAGCTGGCGCTGGAAGGCAAGATCCCGGGTCTACGGAAAGCAAGCTGGTAGAGAGGTTGGAATTATGACGGATACGATAGCCGATATGCTGACGCGCATTCGTAACGCGACGGTGGCTCGTCATCAGACCGTGGCGATGCCCTCGTCGAAGATGAAGGTAGCGATTGCAAGAATCTTAAAAGACGAAGGGTATATCGAAGATTACAAGGTGGTGGAAGAAGAAGGCCCCCCACCGACGTTACACCTCAAGTTGAAATACATTGGCGAGCGCAAATATCAGCGCTCGGTGATCACCAACTTGAAGCGGGTAAGCAAACCCGGACGTCGGGTCTACAAGCCCGTGGATGAGATCCCCTGGGTGCGCAGTGGGATGGGGATTGCGATCCTCACCACCCCCAAGGGCGTGTTGACCGATCAGCAAGCACGGCGCCTGAACGTCGGTGGGGAAGTTATCTGTTACGTCTGGTAGTCGCCGCCGGGGGCACGCCCTGGCGACGCGATCGCCGCACGACGTACATCGGAGGTGGAGAAGTGTCTCGCATTGGTAGAATGCCGGTCCCGGTTCCGGCCGGGGTAGAAGTTGAAATTGAAGGAACGCGCGTGACAGTGCGCGGTCCAAAGGGCGAGCTCACCCGGGAGTTCTCCGAAAAGATGGATATCCGCTTGGAGGACGGCGAGGTGCGCGTCATGCGCCTCGATGACGAACGGAAGACCAGAGCGCTGCACGGCCTGACCCGCGCGCTGATCAACAACATGGTCATCGGAGTTACCGAGGGGTATAGCAAGACTTTGGAGATCCACGGCACGGGCTATCGCGCCGAGCTGCAGGGTGACCGTCTGATCATGACCCTGGGGTTCTCCCATCCTGTGGAGATTGATCCCCCGCCGGGTATCAACTTTGTGGTGAACCCTCGCGCCAACACCATCGTTGTGGAAGGGGTCGATAAGCAGCTGGTGGGGCAGACGGCCGCGGAGATCCGCGCCTGGCGCCCGGTGGAGCCTTACAAGGGTAAGGGGATCCGCTATGTGGGTGAGCGGGTGCGTCGCAAGGCTGGCAAGGCCGGCAAGGCCATCTAGCGCCTGGATCGCGTGGGACTGAGGGTGCAGCTGAACAAGAAAGAGGAAACAAGACATTATGAAACCAGAAGTCAATCGACGTAAAGCCCGCGAACGGCGTCGTAAACATGTGCGGAAGAAGGTCTTTGGGACGCCAGAACGTCCACGCTTGAACGTTTTTCGGAGCTTGAATCATATTTACGCTCAGATTATTGACGATACCCAGGGGCACACTCTGGTCTCAGCCTCTACGATAGATCGGGAGATCCGGGGACAAATGGACGGCAAGACGAAGACAGAACAAGCGCGGATCGTGGGACGGGTATTGGGAGAACGCGCCTTGGAGAAGGGCATTCAAAAAGTCGTCTTTGATCGCGCCGGCTACAAATTCCATGGGCGGTTGAAGGCACTGGCCGAGGCTGCCCGCGAGGTGGGTCTGGATTTCTAGGCGCCTGGATAATCAGCAGGAGGAAAGATGAACCGACGAGATCGTCGTGACGAAGAAACGCAAGAACTAGACGAGCGAATTGTCGATATCACCCGGGTCTCCAAGGTTGTGAAGGGGGGGCGCACCTTTCACTTCCGGGTGGTAGCCGTCGTGGGAAACAATCGCGGTGAAGTCGGCGTGGGGATCGGGAAAGCGCCCAAGGTCCCCGAGGCCATTGGCAAGGCGACGAGTCGTGCCCGCCGCAACATGGAACCCGTGGTGTTGGAAGGCTCGACGGTGCCGCACAAAGTCATCGGACGTTGTGGGGGCGCCCGGGTGATGTTACGCCCGGCGACGCCCGGTACCGGCGTGATCGCCGGTGGTGCAGCCCGTGCCGTCCTTGAGGCGGCCGGCGTCCACGATGTGCTCACCAAGTCCCTGGGCAGTGCCACGCAGGTCAATGTGGTGCAGGCGACCATGGATGCACTGCGGCAAATGCGCTCCGTGGAGGCGATCGCGCGCGAGCGCGGCGTCCCTGAGGCGCGCGTCATGCCCTTCTGGCGACGGAGGAGGACGTCCTGATGGCGGCGAAAAAACTGCGTGTCAAACTGGTTCGCAGCCCCATTGGGCATTCCTGGCGGCAGAAGCGTACGGTAAGGGCGCTGGGATTGCGTAAAATGCACCAGGAAGTTATCCAACCCGATAACCCGGCCATCCGGGGCATGCTGGCCAAAGTCGAGCATCTGGTTGAGGTTGAAGAGATAGCAACTCCCGAAGTTTGATGCGGGAGAGGAGGGGATGGGCATGAAATTACATAATTTGCGACCCGCTAAAGGGGCGAAGAAGGCGCGCAAGCGCGTAGGACGTGGTATCGCGGCCGGTCAGGGAAAGACCGCCGGACGCGGGACCAAGGGCCAGAACGCGCGCAGCGGCGGCGGCGTCCGCCCCTACTTCGAGGGTGGGCAGCTGCCCCTGGTGCGGAAGTTACCCTTTGTGCGTGGACATGGATTTTTCGACCCCTGGCGGGTTGAGTTTCAACCGGTGAACGTGGATGAGCTGAACAACCGTTTTGAAGCCGGAGATGTCGTATCACCGGAGACTCTGGTCGAGGTGGGGCTGATTAAGCATGCCTCAGATTGGATCGTCGTCCTGGGACGGGGAGAAATTGAAAAACCTCTGACCGTGCACACACACCGTATCTCCAAGAGTGCACGGGCGAAGATCGAAGCAGTCGGCGGCACCGTGGAACTGTTGCCCTGGAAACGGGGCGGTTACCGCACGCGCTAGTCTCTTAGGGAGGAGAACTCATGCTTGAAGCCCTGCGCAACGCGCTGAAACTACCTGATTTGCGTCGGCGTTTGCTCTATACCTTTCTGATCCTGGTGATCTTCCGGTTGGCTTCCAACATTCCGGTGCCGGGGGTGGATCGCGACGCCCTGCAGATGCTGTTGACGGGCGGTTCTCCTACCGGTCAGCTGCTCAGTCTGCTGGACATGCTTTCCGGTGGGGCGTTGGCCAATTTTTCGGTCCTGGCGGCGGGAGTTTCCCCCTACGTGACTGCCTCGCTGGTCTTACAGCTGCTGGTCCCCATCTTCCCGCGCTTGGAGCAGATGCTGGAGGAGGAAGGGGAGCAGGGGCAGCAGAAGCTGAATCAGTGGACCTTCTACCTGACGGTGCCGCTGGCGTTGCTATATTCCTTCGGCCTGGCCCAATCGCTGACGGCGGCTACGCAGGTGCTGCCGGACTTTGGGTTTGAATCGGGGCAGATCTTGCCCACCGCGACCGTGCTGCTGACGATGACGGCCGGCACAATGTTCGCCATCTGGCTGGGGGAATTGATCACCGAACAGGGGATCGGTAACGGGCTTTCGCTTATCATCTTCGGCGGTATCGTGGCCCGTGTGCCCACCAACCTGGCCCAGATTTGGAAGATGGAGAATCGCATCGTGGGCATCATCGTCTTCCTGGTGCTTACGCTGTTGACGATTCTGGTCATTGTCTACGTGCAGGAAGGTGAGCGTCGCATCAAAGTACAGTACGGCAAACGGGTACGCGGCATGAAGGTCTATGGCGGTGGGAGCACTTATATTCCGATCAAAGTGAACACTGCCGGCATGATCCCGTTGATCTTCGCCCAATCCATACTCTCCTTCCCTGCCGTGATCGCGCAATTTTTCGTCTCCAGCAGTAGTCCCAGGGTTCAAGAGATCTCCTCAGCGGTGATGGGCTTTTTCAGCGGCTCCAGTCCCTGGTATGTGCCGCTCTACTTCGCGGCGGTGGTGGGCTTCACCTACTTCTACACCGACGTGATGGTCCAACAGCAGAATCTACCGGAGACCTTGCAACGTCAGGGTGGGTTCATCCCCGGCGTACGACCGGGGCGCAGGACTCAGGAGTTCATCAACGGCATTTACCGGCGCGTCACCCTGGCGGGTGCGCTTTTCCTGGGTGTGGTGGCCGTGTTGCCCTTCCTCGTGCGCATGGTGATGACTATCAACGTCATGGTGATCAGCAGCTCTGGTCTTTTGATTGTAGTGGGGACTGTGGTGGATACCATGCGGCAGTTGGAAGCGCAGCTGCTGATGCGTCACTACGAGGGATTCTTGCGATAGCGCCGGGCGTGCTGTGACGGCTGCTTGCAAAAGCGGCAAGAACGGCTATAATGAACGGTCGGCATAAGTGATAAGTGAGTATCGTTTGAGTAAACGCCTTCGTAAGCGAAGGGGGTGTAGATCATGAAGGTTTCACCGTCTGTGAAACGTCGTTGTCCTAAGTGCAAGATTATTCGACGGCGCGGTGTGGTGCGGGTGATCTGTGAGAATCCCAAGCACAAACAGCGTCAAGGCTAATCAGAGCGCCGGGCATTAAAAAGGTGGAGGCATAATATGGCACGTATTGCAGGTGTGGACCTGCCGCGCGACAAGCGCGTCGAAATCGGGCTGACTTACATTTACGGCATCGGGCGGACGACGAGCAACGAGATTCTGGAGAAGACCCAGATCGATCCCGACAAGCGGGTGCGTAACCTTACCGAGCACGAGGTCGCCCTGTTGCGTGAGGTGATTGATCGCGAATATCGGGTAGAAGGTGATCTGCGCCGTGAGGTTCAGCGCAACATCCAGCGTCTGATCGAGATCGGCAGCTATCGAGGGTTGCGTCATCGGCGCAACCTGCCGGTGCGGGGGCAGCGCACGCGCACCAACGCACGCACCCGCAAGGGGCCGAAGAAGACGGTGGCGGGCCGCGGGCGTCGTCGAGGCGCGAAGAAGAAGTGAGCGGCGGTCGGGCGCGTTTGTCGCCTTGACCGGAGGGCACATGTTATAACCCGTCCCTTGCCGTCGAGGTGGGGGGGAGATTGTTGAGAACTTCAGGGTAGGAGGATATATGGCGAAACGTCGTGCACAGCGTTCTTCAAAAAAGACACGTCGTGTGAAGCGTACTGTACCGCGAGGGTATGTGTACATTCACACCACGTTTAACAACACCATCGTGACCGTGACCGATCTGCAGGGCAACGTTTTGCGCTGGAGCAGCTCGGGCAAGATGGGGTTTAAGGGGACGCGGAAGAGTACGTCCTTTGCTGCGCGTCTGGCAGCGGAGAACGCGCTGGAAGAAGCGATGTCCAATGAGGGATTGCAAGAGGTGGATATCTTTGTGAAGGGTGCCGGGCCGGGGCGCGAGGCTTCGTTGCGGGCTATTGCAGGCACTGGCGTGCGGGTGCGGTCCATTGTGGATAACACGCCCATCCCTCACAACGGATGCCGTCCCCCCAAGAAACGTCGCGTATAAAAGAGAAAAAGTAGGAGAGGATTTATGGCAAGATATGTGGGGCCTTCGTGCAAGTTGTGTCGTCGTGAGGGCCAGAAGCTCTTTCTGAAAGGGCAAAAGTGCTATTCGGATAAGTGTCCTTTCGAGAAGCGTTCCTATCCGCCGGGGCAGCATGGGCGCGCCGCTGCGTTCCGGCGACGACGGGCCTCTGATTACTCCATGCAGCTGCGGGAGAAACAGAAGGCGCGTCGGATCTACGGAGTCCTGGAGCGCCAGTTCCGACGTTATTTCCATGAGGCCGAGCGGCGTTCCGGCATGACCGGTGAGAACCTGTTGAGGTTGCTGGAGACCCGCCTGGATAATGTCGTGTATCGGTTGGGGTTCGCTGACTCGCGGGCTCAGGCCCGTCAGCTGGTGACCCATGGTCACTTTTGGGTCAACGGACGCAAGACCAACATCCCGTCCTATGGTGTACGGCCGGACGATGTTATCTCCGTGCGACCGGAAAGCCGGCGCAAAACGTATTTCAAGACCCGTAAGGATCTTTTGGCGGAGGCGGCACCCCCAGCTTGGTTGAGTCTCGATCCCGAAAATATGTCTGGGCGCGTGCTGAGCCTGCCGATGCGCGACGAGATTGATGTGCCGGTGCAGGAACAGATGATTGTTGAGTTCTACTCACGCTAGGCGGATGGGAGGCGACGTGGCTTTAACAGCGCCAGTGCTGCCAAAAGTAGAGGTGGATGTCACCACCAAGCAATATGGTCGGTACATCATCGGTCCCCTGGAGGGAGGCTACGGAGTTACGTTGGGGAATTCGTTGCGGCGCGTGTTGCTCTCCTCCTTGGAGGGCGCGGCGATCACTGCTATGCGCCTCACGGATATGCCTCACGAATACTCGGCCATCCCTGGAGTGCGCGAAGATGTGCTGCAGGTGATGCTGCGTTTGAAGCAGGTGCGCTTGATTATGCATGGGGACGGCTTGCAGTACATGACTCTGCGGGTTGAAGGAGAGGGTGTTGTGACGGCCGGTGACATCATCGCTCCCCCCGAAATCGAGATCGTGAACCCGGATCTGCGGCTCTTCACCGTAGAGGACGGAGATGTGCAGCTGGATTTCGAGTTCACCGTGGAAAAGGGTCGAGGGTACCTCTCTGCTGCCCGTCGTGAACGCATGCCCATCGGCCGTCTGCCGGTGGACGCCGTCTTCAATCCGGTGCGTCGCGTCACCTTCCGGGTGGATCCGGCCCGTGTCGGCCAGCTCACGGATTATGACCGTCTGACTATGGAGATTTGGACCGACGGTCGCGTGGAGCCTCTGGCGGCGTTGAAGGAGTCGGCCCGCATTCTGGTCAAACACCTGCGCCTTATCGCCGGTGTCGAGGCGGAGCCGGAGGAGGCTATGGTGGAGGAGGAACCGGAAGAAGCGGTCATCTCCCAGCGGGCTTACGCCACGCCCATTGAGGACCTGGGGCTGGGCGTGCGGGTCTACAATGCGTTGAAGCGCACGGGCATTTCCAACGTGGGCCAGATTCTGGAGATGTTACAGCATGGAGGGGACGACGCCCTGCTCGCCGTCCGCAACTTTGGGATCAAGTCCCTGGAGGAACTCAAGGAGCAGCTGCAAGAAAATGAGTTCTGGCAGGAGACTGGATTGACGCCCGCAGAGGAAGAGGTCGAAGCGGAAGACCTGGACGAAACGGAGGCGGAGGTCGAGGACGGGGCCGAAGTCGAAGAGGAGGTTGAGGTCGAGGACGACAACGATAAAGAGGATGCTGAATAGCTTTCTCTGTGGACGGCGTTGCGCCTTACCCTTGTCCTTCAAAGGTAGCCCAAGTTCCTCGTCCGGCTCAGTCTGGGCGTTGGAGCCTGGATCTACAAGATAAAGCGGAGAGGGGATCTAAACGCGGATTCAAGCGGGATTGGATGCCCTTTTTGGTGAGAGTCGTTTTAAGGTAGGAGGTTCATGATGCGACATCGTGTCGCCGGTAAAAAACTGAGTCGTTCGACGGCCCATCGGAAGGCGTTGCGCCGCAACCTGGTGATGGCGCTTTTCCAGCACGGTCGGATTCGGACGACGCGCGCGAAGGCCCAGGCCGCGCGCGGTCAGGCGGAGAAGTTGATCACGCGGGCCAAGCGCGGGCTGATGGCGGAAAAGGAGAATCCGGCGGCGGGGGTGCACGCCCGTCGGGTGGTGGCTTCCCGTTTGAACAACGACCGTCGGATTGTGCAGAAACTCTTTGACGAAATCGCGCCACGTTACCTGGATCGCCCGGGTGGCTACACCCGCATGCTCAAGTTGGGCAGGC
This sequence comes from Anaerolineae bacterium, assembly GCA_049975525.1. Classification (GTDB taxonomy): domain Bacteria; phylum Chloroflexota; class Anaerolineae; order B4-G1; family SLSP01; genus G713. The sequence goes on along the minus strand of JBNGCW010000014.1, from coordinate 13,766 downwards.
GAAAGGGCGATGCAGCTGAGATGGTACTTTTAGAGCTGGTAGAAGAAGAATAAGCCCCGGTGTATGCGGGTTCGAGCGATCGTCGCCTACGATGGGACGGGCTACAGCGGCTTTCAACGTCAAGCCAACGCGCCCACGATTCAGGAAGCGTTGGAGCAGACGCTGGCCTCGTTGACGACGCATCCGACGCCTGTAATAGCGGCCGGACGTACGGATGCCGGCGTACATGCCTGTGGACAGGTGATCGCCTTTGAGCCGCAGTGGCGGCACGACTGGGCGCAGCTGCAGCGGGGGATGAATGCGCTGTTGCCGGATCAAATCGCCGTTCGCGGGCTGGAACCGACGGAGGAGGCTTTTCATCCGCGTTTTGACGCTCGACGGCGACGGTATCGCTATTACATCTACCGCGCTCCGGTGCGCAACCCCTGGATACACCGCTACAGTCTGCACGTGACCGGGGAGCTTGCCGTGACGGAGATGCATCTGGCGGCGGGGATGCTGGTGGGCGAACACGACTTTTGGGCGTTTGGTTCGCCGCCCCAAGGCGATAACTCGGTGCGTCAAGTCTTTGTTGCGCGTTGGGAGACGCCGGCGCCCGACTGGTTGGTTTTCGAGATCCAGGCCAACGCTTTTCTCTACCGCATGGTGAGGATGCTCGTGGGGACGTTGCTTCGCGTGGGCACCGGCAGCCTGACGGTGGGAGAGTTTGAGGATCTTTTTCAGAACCGCGACCGTGCCAGGGCCGGACCGGCTGTAGCGGCCAAGGGGTTGGTGCTGGACAGTGTGACGTATGCAGACTGGTCGTCCGACGGCTTTGACTATCTCTTGACGCAGCGTTGTAAGGGAACGGCGGAGGAAAGGCAGGACGCAGCCTAGCTGTGCACCTCTTGTCCGCCGGGTTTAAGCGCAGTCATTTCTTAAGGGAGCAGGATTATTGTGAAGAACGTAACCGTCAATAAAACGTACATGGCTAAGCCCGGGGAGGTTACCCGCGAGTGGTACGTAGTGGACGCCGAGGGAGAGACCCTGGGACGTCTGGCGGCCCGCGTGGCACGGGTGCTGCGCGGCAAGCACAAGCCTAGCTACACCCCACACGTGGACGTGGGTGACTTCGTCATCGTCGTCAACGCTTCTAAGGTGGAGGTGACCGGGCGCAAGATGGATCATAAGAAGTACTATCGGGTCAGTGGATACCCCGGCGGGCTTAAGGCCACTACGCTCCGCGAGAAGATGGAGTCGGCGCCCGAAGAGGTGATCAAACACGCGGTCAAAGGGATGTTGCCCCGCACGCCACTGGGTCGTAAGATGTTCAAGAAACTGAAGGTCTATGCGGGACCGGAACATCCGCATCAGGCGCAACAGCCCAAACCGTTCAAGTGGTAAGGAGTTAAGTATGGCAGAAGAACTACGTTATTATGAGGGCCTGGGACGCCGTAAGCGCGCTTCCGCCCGGGTGCGGATCTACCCCGGCGGAGAAGGTCAGGTGATCGTCAACGGGAAACCCTATCGCGAGTACTTTTGTCGTGAGATCGATTGGCAGTGCATCAACGCCCCCTTTGAGATCACGCAGACGGAAGACCACTTCGACGTCACGGTGTTGGTCCAAGGCGGAGGGATCACCGGGCAGTCTGAAGCCGTCCGCTTGGGCGTCGCCCGGGCGTTGTTGGACTATAATCCCGAATTCAGACCTGCGCTGCGCAAGGCGGGGTTCCTGACCCGAGATCCGCGCGAGAAGGAGCGCAAGAAGCCCGGTCTGCGCAGAGCGCGTAAGGCGACTCAGTACACCAAGCGCTAAGCGTTGGCTTCACTGAAGCTTTGATCTTCGCGAATACGTTTGTCCTTTTGAGCAGATAGCCGCATCGTCGGCTATCTGTTTGTCTTGTGGCCGCCCGACCAAACTCCGCCCTGTGAGAAAGATTGACCTTGACGTCGGCATCTTCTGGAAGGCGGTCCTCTACCTGCGGTCGGCGTGAGGAACTGGAGGTATCATGGGAACGATCACCATTGTGGGATTGGGGCCCGGCGCACCCGAGCACTTGACGCGGGAGGCCTGGGCAGTGTTGAGCAGTGCCGAGGTCGTCTGGCTACGCACCGCGCACCACCCGGTCGTCCCTCACCTTCCCGAGACGGTTACGTTGCAGTCCTTCGACGCCTGCTACGAGTCGGCGGAGACCTTCGAGGAGGTCTACGCGACCATCGCCGATCGGGTCTTGGCCCTTGCCAGGGAAGAGGACGTGGTGTATGCTGTGCCGGGCCACCCGCTGGTGGGCGAGGCGGCGGTGCGCCAGATCCTGGAGCGTGGGCACACGGAGGGCCATGCCCTCCGCGTCGTCGAAGGGTTGAGTTTCATCGAGCCCACGCTGACGGCGCTCGCCATTGATGCCCTCGATGGATTGCAGATCGTGGACGCCGTCGAGGTGCTGGCGTTGCACCATCCGCCCCTTGCCCCCGACATCGCCGCGTTGATCGGACAGGTGTACAGTCGGGACGTGGCGTCGGAGCTGAAGCTCACGTTGATGCATCAGTACCCCGACGCTCACCACGTCGCCCTGGTGGAAGCGGCAGGCACCCAGGCGCAGAGGGTGACTTGGCTGCCTCTCTACGAGATTGATCGGCGTCCTCCGGATCTGTTGACCTCTCTTTTCGTCCCTCCATTGCCCGACGCGGTGAGCTTTGCGCGGTTGCAGAACACCATCGCCCGTCTGCGGGCACCGGACGGGTGCCCCTGGGATCGTGAGCAGACCCACGAGAGCCTGCGGACCAATTTGTTGGAGGAGAGCTACGAGGTGCTCTCCGCCCTGGATCGCGGGAATCCGGCAGCGCTCTGTGAGGAGCTGGGCGATCTGCTGTTGCAGATCGTCTTGCACGCGGAGATCGCGTGGGAGGCAGGGGAGTTCACGTTGCTCGACGTGATCTCCGGCATCGACGCCAAGCTCAAGCATCGACATCCTCACGTCTGGGGTGACGTCCAGGTCGCCGGGGCCAAAGACGTCACGGTGAACTGGGAGACGCTCAAGTGCGAGGAGCGCGAGGCCAATGGTGAAGCAGAGCGCTCCTTGTTGGATGGCGTACCGCTGGCCCTGCCTGCGCTGGCACAGGCTTATGCCTACACAGACCGCGCGTCTCGCGTCGGCTTCGATCGCCCCGATATGGAGAGCCTTGTCGCCGAGGTGCACACAGCGCTTCAGGCGCTCCAGGAGGCGAAGACGGAGGAGGCGGCGTTCGCCCGATTGGGCGACTTGCTTCTGGCGCTTGTCAACTGGGCCCGGCGGCTGGGCGTGGAGCCGGAGAGCGCCCTTCGGGAAGCCAATCTCCGCTTTGCACGGCGCTTTCGATATCTGGAAGCGCTGGCGCGTGAGCGCGGCTACTCTCTGGACACCCTGACCGACGAAGCGTTGGCGTCGTTGTGGCAGGCGACCGCGGAGCTTGATTTGCCCGGAGAGGGCAAGTAGAGGCCGCAGAGATCTCTCCTGAGGGTCTCCTTACCCCATCCGGGAGCGGGTTACAAAAACTTTTGGAGTTCGCGTTTCAGCGCCCGCTTGGAGCGATTGCCCACAATGCGCGTCACGGCCTCACCGTCCTTGAAGAGGATCATCGTGGGGATGTTCAGCACGTCGTAGTGGGCGGAGAGGTCCGAGGATGTCTGGACATCGACTTTCATGATTTCGAGCTCGTCTTTCATCTCCTCGGCCAGCTCTTCGAGGGTGGGTGCCAGCGCCCGACAGGGTGGACACCAAGACGCCCAGAAGTCTACCAGAACGGGCTTGGAGGCCTGCAATACCTTCTCCTCGAAATTCTCACTGTTTAATGCCGTTAGATTCGCCATTCACGTTCCCTTCTTTAGTATTCTCTCCCCTGGGTCGTTTTCTCCGGTGGGCGCCGTCGAAGTCCCGCGTCAAACGACTCCTCGTGCGCGGCGCGCCCCTGTTATTTTAAGCTCTTCTCCTCACGAGGCAGGCATCATTATCGCACGGGGGATAAGGGTGTCAAGTAAGCACCCGGATGTATTCTGCGCGGATTTTGCCTTTTCGGAAGCTCGGGGTGCGAAGAGCGTAAGGAAGTCATCAGGTAGGGCATTTGCAAAACCGCTTTTTTGATGCTATAATGAGTTTGTTGTGCTTTATGAGTACAACGTACTTATGAATACGATAGAAAGTGGTTCACAGGAGATACTAACTTCAGGGACCCCCGAAGAAGCCGGGTCAACCCTGTACCGCATTTTGGCGAAAGGTCTGGCACGGACTTGGCGATGGCGTAGTGATCGGCGGGTGGTTGCGTCTTTTCTGGGGCGCTTTGGGGCGCATCTTGGCCTCCTGATCCTGGTGTTGATGCTGGTCTTGCTGGGGCGGGTGAGTTTTGCGCAGATGAGCGTCGCCGAGGTCGCCGATACCCCCGTGCAGGCCGTTGCCGAGCCGCTTGCCAGCTCGACGGTTTTCGAGACCCGTAGCAGCGTGGTCAGCTGGCAGGCTCCGGCTTCAAAAGCCATTGCTCGCCGAGCCCTCCCCCATACGACCATCCCCGAGCGGGTACGCCTTGAGGTGATCACGTACACCGTCCAACAAGGCGATACCATCTGGGGGATCGCGGAGCGCTTTAAGCTGCAGCCCAGCACCCTCGTTTGGTCTAACATGGAGGTGTTGCAGGGTGCGCCGTGGTTGCTGCAACCGGGCTTGACCCTGGAAATTCCACCGGTGGACGGCGCTTATCACACGGTGGCGGAGGGGGAGACTATAGCCAGCATCGCCGAGGATTATGAGGTTGAAGTCTCGGCGCTTTACAATATGTGGAACGAGATCGAGCCCGGCGATGCACTCAGAGTCGGTCAGCGTCTGGTGATTCCCAATGGCGTCGGCGCCGATTTCGATTGGGAACCTCCACCGCCGCCGGTGCAGGCCGGCGTGACCGCGGCCGATTACAGCTACGGCTTTTGTGGTGATGTGGGTGTCAGCGGCCCTGGAGCCAGAGGGTGGTTTATTCTTCCCACAGGCTCTTATGCCGTCTCCGGGTGGACTTTTCATGACCCCCGCAATCCGACGCATATTGGCCTTGACTATAGATGTCGGCTGGGTGATGCTATTTACGCGGCGGACAACGGCGTGGTGATTTACGCCGGTTGGGCGACCGGCTACGGGAATTTGGTCAAGGTGGATCATGGCAATGGTTTTGTAACCTATTATGCCCACCTGGATTCGGTCTGGGTGAGCTGTGGGCAGTCCGTCTATCAGGGAACGGTCGTAGGTCCCTGTGGCACGACAGGCTGGTCTACCGGCCCGCATCTCCACTTTGAGATCCGCAAGGGTGGCGTGCCTCAGAATCCGGCCCTTTACCAACCTTGATGCGTGAGTTCGATCAGAGACGGGGCCGGGGGGGCACTGTGTATGGCGGGGGTGTTGAATGACCCGCGCCGTGGCGATCCTGGCTGCAAGGCTGTGGCGTTGGAACAGTGATCGCTCAGGTCAGCGTCCTGTCCTGGGGCGCTGGTCGGCCCACATCGCAATTTTCCTCAGTGTCGCTCTGCTTTGGGCACTCAGTGGCCTCCACGTGCCGCTGAGCGAAAGCGTCTTTTCAGAGGCCGGTTCTCCCTCTGCTGGTGCGCGCCCGCAAACAGTGGGACAGAGAGACGCTTCTAGTACATCATGGTTTCTGAGCCGGTTTTCCTATCAGGTGAGCGCTCAGAGCCAGATCGTGCGCCAGTCGAAACCTTATACGGTGATCCCGGAGCGCCCCCGCCTGGAAGTCATCACGTACGCCGTGCAGGTGGGGGATACGACGGAGAGCATCGCGGAGCAGTTTGGCCTGCAACCGACCACGATTATGTGGTCCAACCCCGCCATTGAAAAGGCTCCAGACCTCCTTAAAGTGGGACAGCAGTTGGTGATCTTGCCTCTCGATGGTGTCTATCATACTGTGGAGGCCGGCGATACCTTGGCGGATCTGGCGAAGGCATATAAGGTTTCGGTCCAGGACATCGTTGAGTGTCCCTTCAACGACATTCCTTCTGGCGGAGAACTCCACGAGGGGGAAAAGATCATCGTCCCCGGCGGGACGAAGCCTTACGAACGGCGGGAGGTCACTGCATATACAGGGGAGGTGCCGGATGACGCGGTGGGGAGCGGCCACTTCCGATGGCCGGCACCGGGTTACATCAGTCAGGGATACTGGTATGGGCATCGGGCCCTTGATATCGCCAACGCGGAAGGGACGGCCGTTGTGGCGTCCGACGGCGGATACGTCAGCTTTGCCGGGTGGACGGATGTCGGCTATGGTTATCTCGTGGTGATAGATCATGCCAACGGATACCAGACTTACTACGCCCATCTGGATAAATTTTACGTCGCAGAGGGAGAGCCAGTGGAGGCAGGACAGATCATAGCGACGATGGGAAATACGGGCAATTCCACAGGCCCCCATCTGCATTTTGAGATCCGTTACAACGGTGCTCTCATCAATCCTCTGGCGCAACCTCTCCGCTAGAGGCAGCCTTCGGCGGAGGATCCGAGGCGGGTGTTGACACGCCTCGCGTCGAGGGAGCCGGAGCTTTTCATCCTTCTGATACAGAGCCCCCAGCCCCTTGGAGGAAAACCGTGCAGTTGACCATAGAAACAGCTCGCGCGCTTTACGAAGAAGGCGACAGTGTTCACGATTTCGATCACATTTTGCGGGTTCTGCGGTTGGCGGAGCGTATTGGACAGGCGGAGGGCGCGGAGATGAGTGTGGTCCGCACGGCGACGTTGCTCCATGATTGGGGACGTGTACATGCCCGGACGTCGGGTGCGGATCACGCCCAGGTGGCGGCGTCGTTTGCCCGCGAGTTCTTGGACGGAGAGCCCTCGGCGTGGGTGGAGGCCGTGGTGCATGCCATCGCTGCGCATCGTTTTCGCACCTCCCCCGTGCCTGCCACACTGGAAGCGCAGGTGCTCTTTGACGCGGACAAGCTCGATGCCATCGGCGCCATCGGTGTAGCGCGGGCCTTTGCCTACGGCGGTGCGCAGGGTCAGCGTCTCTGGGCGCCGTTGGAGAGTGTGGACGTGGAGCGCTGGCAGATCGCTGGGGACAATCCTGCGGCGCACACGCCGGTGCACGAGTTTGTGGTGAAGTTGCGACGGATCAAAGGGCGGCTGTTCACGGAGACCGGGCGAGCGCTGGCCGAGGAGCGTCATCGCTACATGGTGCAGTTCTACCGCCGGCTGGAAGCGGAAGTGCGGGGGGAGATGTAAGTTTCATGGTAAAAGACCCCGGAGACAAGCCTCCGGGGTCTTTTTTTGAGCGATTGTGTGTGTCACTCTTCACGTGGGCGCAGGTGGGGATAGAGGAGCACCTCCCGGATGCTGTGTTGGTCGGTGAAGAGCATCGCCAAGCGGTCGATGCCTAACCCCAAGCCGCCGTTGGGGGGCATGCCGTACTTCATGGCGCGCAGATAATCCTCGTCCATGGGTTGGGCCTCTTTGTCGCCCGCTTCGTAAGCCCGCCCCTGTTGCAGAAATCGCGTTTCCTGCTCAAAGGGGTCGTTCAGCTCCGTGAAAGCGTTGCCTATTTCGAGCCCGCCGATGAAGAGCTCGAAGCGCTCCACGTGGTTGGGATCCTCGGGCTTCTGTTTGGCCAAGGGGGAGATGTCTACCGGGTAGTCGTGGACGAAGGTTGGCTGGATCAGCGAGGGCTCGACCTCTGAGAGCAGGCTGTCGACCAGTCGTCCCCAGGTCGCCTCGGCCGCAGCGGTGTAGCCGCGCCGACGCATCTCCTCGCGCAGGGAGGCGGCTTCAGGGTGGGCCAGGTAGTCGATGCCGGTGCCCTCCAGGATGATCTTCCGCAGCGAGACGCGCCTCCACGGTGGCTGCAGCTCAACCACGTGCCCTTGATAGGTCAACGAGGTGGCGCCCAGCACTTCTTGCGCTGCCGTGGAGATCAGCGCTTCGGCAGTTTCCATCATCCCCTCGAGGTCGCTGTAAGCGCAGTAGAGCTCCAGTTGAGTGAACTCCGGGTTGTGTTTGTGGGAGACGCCCTCGTTGCGGAAGTCGCGCCCGATCTCATAGACCCGCTCATACATGCCGACCAACAGCCGTTTTAGATAGAGTTCAAAGGAAATGCGCAGGTAGAGTTCCTGCTTAAGTTGGTTGTGATAGGTGGTGAAGGGGCGCGCTGCCGCACCGCCGTAGATAGGTTGCAAGATGGGCGTCTCCACTTCCAGATACCCGTGTTCATCGAGCCAACGTCGCAGCGCGCTGATCATTCGGGAGCGGGTGCGGAAGATCACCCGCACCTCTGGATTGGTCGCCAGATCGGCGTACCGCTGCCGATAGCGCTCCTCCACATCGGAGAAGGCACTGTAACGGACGACGTTGCCCTCCTCGTCCTCGTACTCTTTGGGGATGGGGAGCGGGGTGATGGCTTTGGCGAGCATCCTGAGCTCGGTGACTTCCACACTGATCTCGCCGGTGCGCGTGCGCATCAGGGGGCCGGTCGCCTCCACAAAGTCGCCCAGGTCGAAGGCCTGTTTGAAGAGCGTGTATTGCTCTTCCGGGAGTACATTGTGACGCAGGAAGAGCTGCAGCTTGCCGGTGGCATCCTCGACGTGGGCAAAAGAGATTTTGCCCATGACGCGGATGCTGACCAGACGGCCTGTCACGATGACGGTAGGCGGTGAGGTGCCCACCACCTCCTCCGCCTGTTCAAGCGCCCGGCGGGCTTCGATGTTTGTGTGCGTGCGATGGGCCCGGTGAGGGTAGGGGGGGACGTCGGCTTCGCGGAGCATCTGGAGTTTCTCCACTCGCTGTTGTTCCAGGTCGTTGAGTTCCATGTGAATCTCCCTTTTTCGTGTGATGATGACCTTATGACTGCCCACTGCAAAACGTGCCCATACGCATGTATGGGCACGCAGGCAGGGTTTGGCTGTGCCTTACTCGACGGCCAAAATTTCGAAGACGATAGGTCCGTCGGGCGCCTTCACCACCGCCTTATCCCCTATCTGTTTACCCAAGAGCGCTTGTCCCAAAGGGGATTCGTTGGAAATCTTGCCATCCTTCGGAGAGGCTTCGGCTGAACCGACGACTTGATAGACCTCTGGGAAAGAAGAGCCTTCTTCCATCACCGTTACTCGACTGCCGAGGGTCACGGTGCCTCCCGGCGAGCCGCCTTCAATGATGATGGCCTGACTTAGCTGACGCTGAAGGGTCTGGATACGCCCTTCGACGAATGACTGTTCTCGCCGGGCGTCCTCCAGCTCCGCGTTTTCGAGCAGATCGCCTTCTGTGAGCGCGTTGTGTAAGCGTTCCGCAATCTGCTTACGGCGAACGTTTTTGAGGTACTCCAGCTCTTTTTCCAGCTCCTCGTATCCATCTTTTGTGATGTAGATTGGCCGTTGATCCATAAAAGCTTATCGCCCTCCCTGGCAACTGAATGCAAAAAAACCCGAGAGTGCTTTCTCGCACTCGCAGGCATGTAGATATTACCACTAAATGGCGTTTTGTAAAGTTGACCCTGACATGAGACCTCTCCCTATAGGGAGAGGTCTCGAAGGTTTAGAAACCTGGTTCTCTGAAATCAGAGGGCTTCTTCCTCCGGGATGGGTAGCGCAAAGGAGAACGTGCTGCCTTGACCTGGTTCACTTTCGACCCAGATCCGTCCATTGTGTGCCTCGACGATCTTGCGGGCGATATGCAATCCCAGGCCGGAGCCGGGTGTCTGTCGCTCGCGGTCCGGCAGCCGGGAGAAGCGGCGGAAAAGGCGCGATTGGTATTCGTGCGGGATCCCCGGACCCTCGTCCGTTACCGAGACGATGACCTCTTTTGCTTCTGCCTTCTCCTCACAGCTGACGGTGATAGTGGTGCGGGGGGAGGCGTATTTGATGGCGTTGGAGAGCAGGTTGAGCAGTACTTGTTCCAGCCGCGTTGCATCCCCTAACACCTGCGGAGGCGGCTGGGGGCAGCGGTAGATGATCTTCATCTCGCGTTCGGCAGCCTTTGGACGGAGGGCGGCAACGGTTTGATCGATAACGTCGGTGAGGGAGAGGGGTTTGGACTCGATGAGCATGCGCCCTGACTCGAAGCGGGCCAGTTCCAGAAATTGGTCTACCAGGCGATTGACTCGTTCTGTCTCGTGTTGAATGATCTCCGTCATGCGCTTGCGTCGCTCCGCATCGAGGTCGTATCGCGTCAGCAGCTCTACGCTGGATAGAATGGAGGTCAACGGGGTGCGGATCTCGTGGACGATCTCTGCGATCCAGTCATTTTGTTGAAAGAGACGGACGTTTTGGACGGCTACGGCAGCGATGCTGGAGAGGATTTCCAGTGTCTCCACCTCCTCGGGCTTGAAGGGGTGCGGTTCGTGATGGGTGAGGTTTTCCAGCACGCCGATCACCTGATCGCCAAAGAGCATGGGAACTGCGATGATGGAACGGATGTCGCTGACCGGCTCGATAATGTAGACGCGGGCGTCGTTGCGGGCATCTTCGATGGCAGCCGTCTTTCGATGGCGTACCACCCAGCCGGCAAGGCTGTCTTTAAGGGGAACGATGGCGTTCTTGAGCTCTGCGACTTGAGGTCCGCAAAAGGCCGCAAAACGTAACCTCTCGTCGTTTTCGAGCAGCAGGATCGAGGCTGCGTCGCTCCCTGTGAGGTCTCGCGCCAATTGAACGAGGCGCAGCAGGAGCGCACGCATGTTGAGGGTGGAGTTCAGCTCCCGACTGATGTCGAGGAGCTGTTCCAGGGTAGCAATGCGTTGTTGCAGTTTGGTTACCTTATCGTTTGGGTCATTCATGAGCACTCCGGTGGCTGATGTGAGAAGCAGCACGCCTTGCGGATCATAGGGTCTTCAGGATGTCTTCTACCACCATTTTAACCTGTTGGGCGATCAGGCTTACGGGTTGGATAGTGACCATGGGACGCCCGGTACTCCAGCTGTCGTAGGCCAGTTCCGGGGCCGGCGGCATATTGCCGAGGATCTCCAGATGGAGCTGTTGTTGGATGTCGTGGCGTGTGATGGCTGAAGCGGAGGGCGCTCGGTACATCAACTCGATTTTGATCTTGTATTCACCGATGTTCAGCGCCAATAGCTGCTCCACGATCTGTTGGGTCAGATGGAGGGCGATGCGGTTGGGTTCCATGGTGATCAAGAGGTAGTCGGCGCGTTGGAGAATGGGTTGCACAACTTCATCGACCCGGGCAGAGAGATCGAAGAGCAGGTAATCGTAAGTGTTTAACGCGGTGGAGAGCAGCCTTTGGGTGAAGGCCTTATGTATGGGAGGGGTCATCCCCACCGGTTTTGAAGTGGTTGGGAGTATGTGCAGGGCTGCGCTGTGCCGCATCAGCTGGGCGTTCAAAAGCGTGGTCGTGAGGTCGGCGGCGTTCTCGGTCAGGTTGTGCAATCCTCGATCTGATTTGCTACCCATCTGCAGGGCGAGGCTGCCACCGCCGTCTTGATACTCCACGAGCAGGGTTTTCTTTTCCTCCTGGCGATCACTCAGGAGGAGCGCGGTGTTGAGAGCCAGGGTGCTGTTGCCCACACCTCCCTTCACCGGCAGGAAGGTGATGACTTTGCCGCGTTCTGTTGTCTCTACCGGGCGTCCACCGCGTTGAATGAGAACCTCGACCCGCGAGAGTAGTTCCGCCGGATGGATGGGTTTGGTGAGGTAATCGTCGCCCCCGGCCTGAAATCCGGCGACTTTGTCGTCAATGGTGCTTTTGGCGGTGAAGAAAAGGATGGGTATGTGTTGGGTGGAAGGATCGTCGCGAAGGTGTTTCGCCACGGTAAAGCCGTTCATATCGGGCATCATGACGTCCAGGATGATCAAATCCGGCGTCACCTGGTTGAGTTTCTCCAACGCCTGTTGACCGGAGGTCGCAGCGTGGATATTGTAACCCTCGCGCTCCAGCATAAGCCCGACAAGTCGCAACGCTTCTACGTCGTCATCTACAATCATAATGTGAGCGGTCATATCTCCCTCACTTGTGAGGACGCTACGAGAAGGCGTGACATCCATTGGACCTGGTCGGTTCTTCGCAGGCGTCGTTCACGCCACTGAAATAGCCCCTAAAAATCGGATTTCTCCAAAACTTGCCACTCCATGTGGGAAAATTCACGGCCAAAACCACTAGATACAGGGGATGGCCGACTAGAAATCCGATTTCCCCCCCCTTTTTCAGGTGAGTCAAAACTTATCCCGTGGAGCATGAACGGGCCATGTTAAGGGTCCGCAGGTGCGCTACATCTCACTGCGCTCTAATATCGTAATTCCAATCAGAGTATAAAACAGGCGTAGGGCGTGTTGTACTGGGGGAATGGCCCCCCCAGCCAAAACGAGTAGTTACTATTGATTATATGTTCAAGTATGTTAAACTTCAAGGTGACGGAGGGGATGTAATCCAAGTGTAATGGAGGCGTAATTCACAGGTGTTGACGATACATTGTATGAGGTGAGTGTCGGTCATGCGAGCGTTGATCATCTCTCAGGATCCTGAGGAGACGGCTGTGCTCTCTTTTATACTTCAGCGCGCCGGATTGGCGGTAAGCCGGTCGCGGAATCTGGCGACGGCGGTTAAAGAGCCCGGTTTGGAAAAGCAGGCGCTCGTAGTTTTGGTGCCGCCGGAGCAGCAGTATGTGCTGGCGGTGCGTCGGGTGCGTGAGCATACCCAGGTACCTTTGATTGTGATCGGTGAGCAGTTAGAGGAGGCGGTGCAGGCTTTGCTGCTGGACTCCGGGGCGGATCTGGTGTTCCTGCGCCCTTTCAGCGTCCGTCTGATGGTGGCGCAGGTGAAAGCGTTGTTGCGGCGGGCGGCTGGACGTCCGCTGTTCCTTTCTCCGACGTTGACCATCGGTGGACTTACGTTGGATCCCACCACCCGTACGGTGCAGATTAAGGGGCTCAAGCCCAAAAACCTCACCCGACTTGAGTTCCGCTTGCTCCATACCCTCATGTTACACCACGGTCAGGTGGTTCCCACCGAGGTGTTGGTGGAAAACGTGTGGGGCTACGGTGGAGAAGGGGAGCGGGATTTAGTGCGCGGGGTGGTCAGCCGCCTGCGGGCCAAAATCGAGCCGGATTCCCGTGAGCCGCACTACGTGCACACCGTTCCCGGCGTGGGGTACGTTTACGATCCTCCGCTCAGCTGAAACCGGCGCTCCTTCTCCGTGCTTTCTGCCTCGGGTGTGGCAAAGATGATATGCCAGGGTCGGCTTTGATACTTCGTTGATACGCTTCTGATACTCTTCCTCAACAGATCTGGCCTATAATTTTCCTCAGTTTTTACCGCATCACGATGAGGAGGTGGAGAAATGGCATTGGCAGTCTGTCCCTCTTGTGGGGAAACCATGCGTCTGGGCGACAAACCGAAACTGGGAGAGAGAATAACCTGCCCGGAGTGTGGGGAAGTTCTCGAAGTCGTCGAACTCAATCCAGTGGAACTGGATTGGGCGTTTGACGACGATGACGATGATTACTATGACGACGAGTACGATGACGACGAGTATGATTATGACGATGACGATTGGTAGGGAAAGAAAGACTCTCTGGTAATCTCGTTTAGTGTACGAAGACGCCGGCTCGCCTTCCCCAGGCGGGCCGGTCTCTATTGTTATCGCTGCGACCGGCCTTTCTGCGGGATCCGTGGGCTTTTGTCATGGCTTCGCTTGTCTGTCTTGGCTGGGATTTGCCATTATTTTATTCTACGAGTATTATTAATTTGACAATGGCAAGTTTAGGGGGGAGCAGTGGCGTTGCATGTAGTACGTTGGCGTTTGAGACGACTCTTGCGAGAGCGTGTGCGGTTGACGAG